>MWOY01000001.1 GCA_002026015.1 Prochlorococcus sp. HOT208_60m_808G21
TTATCATCTGAAGCAAATTGTCTCATTCCAGCACTTCTTCTTATATTCCCAGCGACTATGGTTACTGCAGCTTCATCAATTAATAAACAACACTCTACTGTACTTAATTTCCTACCAATTGCCTTTCCAAGAAGTGATGCGACTCTAGAGTAAAGATCTTTCAATTTGATAGGATTTGCCATACCACCAAAACCTTTTAATGATTCTCCCGCAGGCCTAATATCTTCCAAATCAATATAAACATCAATTTCTCTTTCAAGACTCTCGTTACTTGAGGCCTCAAGAAGATATTTATAGCTATCTACCCATCCTCTTCTGCTATCTCCAACTTTGATATGAAGATCTTTTCCTTTAATTTCTAATGATGACTTTTCTTCTCTTCGATCTTTAGGAGTTATTCCAACTTCACTGACTGATTTAATGTTTATTTTGTTATGTACTTTTTTAATCCCTCAAGGTCTTTCAATTCAAAACTGCAGCAAGTTAGATGATAAAAAGTAGTATGATTTTCTGAAAAGTAATTAAGAGACTTTGTAAAGCTTGATATTGCACTTTTAAAATCTTGAGATTCAAAATTGCATATCCCTATCCAATAAAAAGGATCAGTATCTTCTTTAAAATATGCAGAATTAATGTAACCATTATCTATACATTTAGAAAACTTTGATATTGCTTTC
>MWOY01000010.1 GCA_002026015.1 Prochlorococcus sp. HOT208_60m_808G21
CATATAGATATTTAAATCCAAATTCTTTAGTTAAATCAAAGAGAGATTTTGCCATTTGAATTTGTTGTTCTCTTATTTCGAGAGAGTCCTTTGATGAGAGGATCCATTTATCCAAACTCAATAGCTTTTGCAAATTACTTTTTAAATTTTTGCTGTCGTTTATTTCATTGAAAATATCATAAAAATCTAGTAAAAGTCTTGCATCTAGTCTTATCTGGCCAATTTTTAGTTCACTTATGATTAATTCTTTTACGGAATTTGAGTCTTTTAAATTTTTATTATGAAGATAACTCTCCATTCCCTCCGAATAACAAAATCCTCCTACTGGTAAGTTGGGACTTATTAATAGATATTTTAATAAGTGACTTTTACTCATGACTATGTGCCCCTCTTTCTGGAAAAAACTTTTTCTTGGTATTTTTTAAGTCAACTTTAAAATTAAGAAGCATATTTTTAATAACATAATCACTTTTTGATAAAATAATGCCTTCTTCTATTTCTACTTCCACGTGCCTATTACCTAGATGATAAGCAGTTTTAATAAGCTCAATTTGTGAATTTGAACTTATTTCAATTAAATCTTCTGTTTTGGCAATTATTTCTACATAAATATTGGATTCATTAGTTGCAAGAATGTCTCCATCATTTAATTTGCCCTCTCTAGGTAATTGTAAGATTAATTCTTGATCACAATCAGTTAATTTTTTACCTCGCAAGATTCTTCTTTCATCTGAACTTAAGGTAAGTTTTAAAATTGAGCCGAATTTTGGTTTTTCCTTAATCCAATCAGTTACAACAATTTGTTTATTCATTTTCATAATCAAAATTTTTGGTTACTTTAATTTAGTAATTAAAGAAAACAATTTATGATTAAAACTTCTT
>MWOY01000100.1 GCA_002026015.1 Prochlorococcus sp. HOT208_60m_808G21
CAAAAACCTTTTTAGGAACTTTCATATTGGCAGAAATGAGCATTGCGGGCCAATATACAGCATGGAATCTCAGAATATCTTTACCAATAAAATGGACATCAGCTGGCCATCCTCCATTAATTGATTTTTCCAATGAATGTTCTGTCGCGTCAGAGCTAATGGCACTTACATATCCAAGTAAAGCATCAAACCATACA
The DNA here is from genome assembly GCA_002026015.1 of Prochlorococcus sp. HOT208_60m_808G21. GTDB lineage: Bacteria > Cyanobacteriota > Cyanobacteriia > PCC-6307 > Cyanobiaceae > Prochlorococcus_A. The sequence continues at coordinate 198 of MWOY01000100.1, forward strand.
TAAAAGGTATGGTTATCGTAACCAGGGACAGGAATTCCCCATGAGACATTTGTTCTTGAAATTGAAAAATCCTTTAAACCTCTAGATACAAAATTTATAATTTCATTCTTTCTTTCTATTGGCTCTATAAAAGAAGGTTCGTTGATTATTTTCTCAATTTCTTTTTGATATTTTGAAAGCCTAAAAAAGAGATTCTCTTCATTTTTCCATTCTAGATTTTTTTGATGTATTGGACACTTGTATGTTGATGAATTTTCTGGATTATCTTTAAATTCTTCACAACCGACACAATACCAACCTTTTTGAACTCCCATATAGATATCATCTGATGCTTTTACTCTTTC
>MWOY01000101.1 GCA_002026015.1 Prochlorococcus sp. HOT208_60m_808G21
CTTTTCCTATAGCAATAATTGAAAAATCTTTGCCTTTTGGTAGTTTTTTATTATTTATAATTTTGTTTGCTGGATTAGTAAGAAATCCAAATGTTCCCTATTTCGTTAGATATAACGCATGCCAAGCTTTATTAATTGATATTGCTTTAATAATAATTTCATATCTCTTGAGAATATTTCCCATAGTTGAATTAGGCTCAATAATTTTTATATTTACACTATGTATTTTTATTTATTCGATTTCTCAATGTATTTATGGAGTTGAACCTGAAATTCCCCTAATTAGTAAATCTGTAAGAATGCAAATTTAAAAAGATTTATGGATTTACTGATTTTCTTCAGCACTCATTCAGAATAGATTCCCATCTTTGTTGACTTGCCTTTATCGCTTGCATTGGCGGATTTGCTCCCTCATT
>MWOY01000102.1 GCA_002026015.1 Prochlorococcus sp. HOT208_60m_808G21
TTAAGTTTTTCAATAATTGTTCTAAAGTTGGTTCAATAGATTCTTCTGGAAAGTCATCATCTGCTTTAGCGATAATTAAATCGAATCCATTGTCATAAACAATTGGAACATATTTTGCACCTTCTACAACAACCTTTTCGGAGTAACTTTGTATAAAGGCCCAACTACTTAAAGAAAGCAATAATGAAAAGATAGTTGCTCCAATTATTCGAAATTTAAAACCAAAATTAAATATAAAAGCTGCTATGGTGCAAATGAAAAGAAATATTCCAAGGAATCCAAAAATTTTGGGTGTGTTCTCTAATAGTTCAAAAAAAGACATTTAGTGGCTTTGACCTGATTAATTTCTTATATTTTGTAAGCCTACTCTATTTTTGGGCTCTAACTTGAAAAAAATTAGATCTCTAAATTTAAATACCAAGATACTTTTAATAGGGAT
>MWOY01000103.1 GCA_002026015.1 Prochlorococcus sp. HOT208_60m_808G21
TAAAAAATATAAAATTGAAACAAAAAAAATAATATCTAGAGGTAAATGTAGAGGATTTATTTATATATTTAGCAAAGATATCTCTAAACAGTCGATTACTGAAGATAGTAATTTTAATTTTATTGAAAATTGTCTAGCTGTTGGATTAGAAAATCATTACCTAATACAAACAAAGAAAAAGCATGAAAATGTAGATAGAGAAATTTCTACTGGTGCTGAAATTCAATCTCAATTACTCCCCGATTATTGTCCAACTATCCACGGTTTAGATCTGGCAGCTCATTGTAGACCGGCGCTCCAGCTTGGCGGGGATTACTATGATTTTATGTGCTTAAAGACGAATATCTCTGAAAAAAGAAAAGAAAAATCAAGGTGGGCCTTTGTAATAGGTGATGTCATGGGTAAAGGGATTCCAGCCGGTCTTTTAATGACTATGTTAAGAGGAATGCTACGTGCAGAGGTTCTTACAGGTCTGCCTCCAGATAGAATTTTGCATGATTTGAATCAACTAGCAATATATGATTTAGATCAATCTCATAGATTTGTTACATTATTTTATTCAGATTATGATCCTAGAACTAGAAAATTGAGATTCGCTAATGCAGCACATAATCCTCCACTGCTTTGGAAAAGTTCAGATCAGACAATTATTAAATTAGATGCCAAAGGATATGTACTTGGACTACAAAAAGATGCTGAATATCATTGTGGTGAAATCAAGCTTAATCAAAATGATTTAGTTCTTTATTATACAGATGGAGTAATTGATACCTCTAATTCTTTAGGAAAAAGATTTGATGAGGAAAGATTAATTAAAACCCTTACGAAATTATGCAAGCAGTCTTATACATCCCAAGAAATTTTAAATAAAATATTTAAAAAATTAGATGATTTTACAGGGCAAAATAGACATCTTGAGGATGATGCTTCGATGGTTATTTTTCAGTTGAAATAGATATTTTTTTGTCACTCATATAAAAAAATGCTTTATTAGAGATACTTAAAGCTACTAATTGATATGGCAAAAGTTTGGAGTAAAAGATTTGATAATGCACTTGACCCTTTTATTGAAAAGTTTAATGCCTCAATTGGTTTTGATAGAAAGCTTATTTTAGAAGACTTAGATTGCTCGATTGCTCACGCGAAAATGCTTGGCAAAACAAAAGTTTTATCCTCTTCTGAAACTTCGCAAATTATTAATGGTTTAGAGTTAATAAAAGTTGAGTATTTGGAGGGTAAATTTTCTCCTAGTCCACCTTCTGAAGATATTCACTATTGCATAGAAGAAAAACTGATAAGTTTAATAGGTGAAACTGGAAAAAAATTACACACAGGTAGAAGTAGAAATGATCAAGTTGGTACAGATATAAGATTGTGGCTAAGAAAAGAGATTGACAATATTGAAATTTTAATAACCGATTTGCAAAAATCCTTCTTAAATCTTGCCAAGTCTAATATTTATACCTTAATTCCTGGTTATACCCATATGCAAAGAGCTCAACCATTATCTTTGGCTCATCATTTATTGGCTTACATAGAAATGTTCCAAAGGGACCGAGAAAGGTATAAAGAAGTACGCTCAAGAGTTAATATTTCTCCGTTAGGAGCTGCAGCATTAGCTGGAACAAAAATAAAAATAGATAGGCACTTTACAGCTTCAGAATTGGGTTTTACAAAGATTTATAAAAACAGTATCGATGCAGTAAGTGATAGAGATTTTTGTATAGAGTTTGTTTCTTCATCTGCTATATTGATGTCTCATTTAAGTAAAATTTCAGAGGAAGTAATTTTATGGGTAACTGATGAATTTTCTTTTGCAAACTTAACAGATAAATGTTCTACTGGAAGTAGCTTAATGCCGCAGAAAAAAAATCCAGATGTCCCAGAATTGATAAGAGGTAAGACAGGAAGAGTGTATGGGCATCTCCAGGCGTTGTTAACTATGGTCAAAGGGGTACCACTTTCTTATAATAAAGATTTTCAAGAGGATAAAGAGCCAATCTTTGATACTGCAGAAACAATATCCTCTTGTATTAAAGCAATGACTATTCTAATTAATGAGGGCATTGAATTTAATATTAAAAATCTATCTGATTCTGTTGAAAACGACTTTTCTAATGCTACTGATTTGGCAGATTACTTAGTTAATAAAAATGTTCCTTTTAGGACTGCCTATCAAGTTGTTGGCCAAATGGTTAAATATTGCTTAGAGAGAAAAATGTTATTTAAAAATCTCAAAATTGAAGAATTTAAAAAATTTCATCCTGAATTTGATGAGGATGTTTTTGTAGATCTTAAACCTCTTAATGTCGTTAAATCAAGGAATAGCGAAGGTGGTACAGGTTTTGTTCAGGTAGAAAAAGAGGTAAATAATTGGCAAAAAAGATTGTTACTTTGAATATCAATTATTTTTCTACAACAAGGGTATGCTTTGAAGTAGAATAGTAGAGCAAAGTTATGAGACTACTCATAGTAGTTTTTTTTAAGGTAAATTTTTTGTTGAGTTCAAAGTGAGTATTTTTGTTGGCAATTTGCCGTTCCGCGCAGAGCGTGAAGATGTTATACAGTTGTTTGCCCCTTTTGGTGAGGTTGTAAATTGTTCTCTGCCTTTGGAGAGAGATACTGGAAGGAAAAGAGGATTTGCATTCATTGAAATGGCAGATGAAGCGATTGAGTCAACAGCTATTGATGGTTTGCAAGGCACAGAACTTATGGGTAGACCATTAAGAATTAACAAAGCTGAGCCTAGAGGTTCTGGTGGATCTCGCAGAGGAGGAAGAGGTGGCAACAATGGCGGCTACGCTGGCGGTGGCTATAGCGGCGGCAACAATAGTAGCTACGGCGGCGGCTATGGCGGTGGTAATAATGGCGGCTACGGTGGCGGTGGCTATAGCGGCGGCAACAATAGTAGCTACGGCGGCGGCTATGGCGGTGGTAATAATGGCGGCTACGGTGGCGGTGGCTATAGCGGCGGCAACAATAGTAGCTACGGCGGCGGCTATGGAGGTGGTAATAATGGCGGCTACGGTGGCGGTGGCTATAGCGGCGGCTACGGCGGCGGCAATTCTGGATCCAACAGTTCTAACTCTAATAAATCTTCTGGAGCAGAAGGTTGGGAAGACAGAAGTTATGGAAATTCTTCTGATAACCCTGAATATGAAAATGGTAGGAGCAGAAGAAAAAGGGGAGTGTCCAGTGAAAGCAATTCTTCAAACGAGACAAATTAGTAACCCATTTCTTCAAGCGCTGTCGTTAATTTCAGTAGATATTCAATATTTAATTCCTTTTTTATAGATTTATTTGAAATTTGATTTCTCCAAATTTTAGCTTTTGGTATACCTTCAACTAAATTTATAAGATGTTTACAAATATCCCAAGATTTTCCTCCATTGCTTAAATGGCCTTCTATGTATGGAATTAAGGAATATATAATCTTCGAAGCAGATTTGTGTTTTTTGTTTATTCTGTAAATCTTTTGATCAATTTCAGACCATCTTAATGGATGTTTATAAATTGACCGTCCAATCATGACTCCATCAAAATCATTCAAGGCTTTTAATGATTCATCGATATTTGTTAAACCCCCATTGATTTCTATTAATAATTCTGGATTTGATTTTTTCAATTTTTTTACTACATCATAATTTAGTGGAGGTATGGTCCTATTTTGTTTTGGATTTAGACCTTTTAAAATTGCTTTCCTTGCATGAACTGTAAATCTGTCAGCACCAGCATTTGCGATAATTCTTACGAAATTATTTAAGTTAACGAAACTATCATCATTGTCTACACCGATTCTGTGTTTGATCGTAACCGGTAAGGTGCAGTTATTTTTTAAGGATTCTATACATTTTGCTGTTCCTGTTTCTCTAATTCTTGCTTTTGCTGTTCCTGTCGTTTTTTTAAAAGTGCATAAGCTTCTGCAGCCCATTCACGAGAATTATCAGTATTAGTCATTATTATCTAAAGTTCGTAATTGAAATTTTCTAAATACTATTTATTTATATCAAATAATTATGATAATTAAATTGTTTGTAATCTCCTTAAAACTCCATTAATAAATTTTCTTCCTTGCAAATCACTATATTTATTAGCTAAATTTACAGCCTCATCGCAAGCAACAGCTATAGGTGTGTTCAAAAAATTGATATCCACGTAAGCTAAACGCAGAATATCCCTATCAATTCTTGGTAATCTTTTTAATCTCCAGCCATCCATTACTTGATCAATATGCGAATCAATACTTTTGAGATTGTTAATTATATTACAAATCCTTTGATTGACATCCTCTCTAATATCAATTTGACCACTAGAAACAATTAATTTTGGAAAGTCTAGAGTAACAGAGAGTGTATTCATTACGGTTTCAATTTTTGTCAGAGATTGTTTTAACTCATCTCGAACATTTGAATAAGAGGAATCAACACCTTCTTGCAATTCACTATCTAATATTTTTTGTGAAGCATTTTCTAATTCTGACTCGCAATTATCTAATTCCTCTCTGCAATGGTTTATAAGAGAATCTAACGCAGATTCAAAAATTTCTTCTATCTGCAATTTATTTAATTTAAAATCACCTTTGTCTTTTATAAGGCCAAGAGAAATTAAAGATAATTCTCTAGAAAGGGATCTATTATGCATCAATTAAGAAGAAGTATTAGTGGAAGCTCGTAATTGAGAAAACAATTTTGAAAATGTTGGATTTGTGATGTTATTTTTCTCATCTGGATTGACTATTCCTGCAGAAATTATTGTTCTAAAAGCATCTTCAACAGAAATATCCAAATCCTTAACTGAAGACTCAGGAACGAGTGTATACCAGCCAGTAGTTGGATTTGGTGCTGTAGGTATGAAAACACTAAGCAACTTTTCTTCTAATTCTGGCTGTAGAGAAGGTCCTACGTCTCCAGTTACAAAGCCTACACTATATAGTCCTTCACGAGGATATTCAACTAAAACAACTCGTCTAAATCTATTAGATTTATTACTAAGGAAAGTTTCTAGTAATTGTTTCAGAGTTTTATAAACCGCTCCAGCTACTGGGATTTTTGATAAAGTACCCTCTCCAAATTCTAATAACCACCTTCCTACAAAATTTCTAGCCATCAAGCCTATAAGCAAAATAGCTAACAAAGGAACAGTTAAACCCAAGGTGAGATTAATTAAATCTTGTAATAAAGGATTTAAATTAATAAAAGGATTTAGTTGCTTTGGGACTGAAGTAACTAACGTTAAAACAAATTTACTTACTAATGAGGATAACCAGATTGTTGTTGCCAAGGGTATTACAACTAACAACCCAGCAATAAGATCATTTTTGAGATCTTTTTGAAGCCTAGATCCTAAATTGGAATCTTGATTTTGATTAGATTCAACCAAAATAATGTTTTAACTATATTAACTTTACTAATAATTTAACTGTTTTTACTAAGTTAGGATATATTTTTCTTAAATATATCTATTTTATTTATAAGTTTATTCTCAAAAATAACTTTTAAAAGAATTGCTATGAAGAAAAAAAATGATTGATACGATTCAAGACAAAAAAGAAATAAGTAAAAAATTAAAAGAAAGAGCTATTTTTGAAGGTTTTACAGTCGCTGGAATAGCTTCAATACCAGGTAGTTCGCGCGTAAAATTAAGAACTAATGCATTAGAAAGATGGTTATCAAATAATTATCATGCTGAAATGAAATGGATGGAAGCAGAAAAAAGAAAAAATATAGGCTCACTTTTTGAAGATGCAAAAAGTGTTTTAAGCGTTGGATTTACTTACATTAATTCACAAAACAGCAACAACAATTTCCTCAAGGTAGCTAAATTTAGCCAAGGAGAAGATTATCATAAAGTGATTTACAAAAAATTAAAGAATATTGGTAAATGGATCAACCTAAAAATTCCTGATTGCAAATGGAAAATATGTATTGATACCTCTCCACTTCTTGAAAAAGCATGGGCAGAGGAGTCAGGGATTGGTTGGATAGGTAAAAATAGTAATTTAATAAGCAAAAAAAATGGTTCTTGGTTTACTTTGGGTTTTATGATTCTCACAAAAGATTTAATGCCAGATAAACCTCATCAATCACTTTGTGGAAAATGTAATATTTGCATTGAACAGTGTCCCACAAAGGCAATCGTAGAACCATTTGTAATCCAATCAGACCTATGCATTGCGTATCATACAATAGAGAACAGAGATGAAACTATTCCAGAGCAAATAGAAAAAAATTTAAGTGGATGGGTTGCAGGATGTGATATTTGTCAAGATGTTTGTCCATGGAATAAAAAAGTGCAATACAACAATATTCATGAAACAACACCAAAAGAATGGATTAAAAATCTTAATATGGACTCCCTCAATTGGGACGACAAAACATGGCAAGAAAATCTTAAAGGAACTACCTTAAAAAGAATTAAACCATGGATGTGGAAAAGAAACATCCAAGCAAATATAAAGAATAAAAAAATTTAAATATGAAGAAGTTTTTGAAACAAACAATCTGGATTTCCTTGATCTGTTTTTACTTTTTTCAAATAGAAATAGTTCGGGCAATAGTTCCCTATTATTATTTCCCAACAATAAAAAATTTACAAAGACAAAGTTTATATATTGGCAAAAATGCATATCAACTACTTTATTTTGGTCAATATGAAGACAGTCTTAACTTAGCCAAATTAGCAGTAAAAATAAATGCAAAAGATGAAAAACTATGGTTGATTTTAGCTGAAGCACAAATAGCTAATAAAAAATTCAAAAACGCATTAAATTCTCTAAATAAAGCAGAACAGCTTAATTCAAATATTAGCGAAATATATTTTGCTAAAAGTAATATTTATCTAAAAATTTCACAACAAACAAAAGCAAAGCGTGCTTTAGAAAAAGGAATAAAGATTGAGCCTAATAACCACAAAGCTATTTTTCAATTAGGAAATATTTTATTAATGGAAAAAAATTATTTAGGAGCTATAAAATTGTTTGATAAATCTATAAAAATTAAACCTGATTTCTGGCAAGCAATCAATAATCAAGGTTTAGCTTATTTCGAGAGAAACAATATAAATCTCTCAATCAAATTTTTTGAAAGTGCAATCTCAATTGAGGAAAATGCTGAACCATTACTAGGCCTAGCTTCATGTATAAATGACCATGATAATAAATTAGCAATTCAACTAGCAAAAAAAGCTTTGGCTAAAGATCCCAAATATGTCAATTTTGAATTTAGAAAAGAACAATTATGGGGAGAAAAATTACAAGCCACTACAGAAATTCTTTTACAAAATGAACAGCTAAAAAAAGATGTAATACTTGCAAAATCCAAAATAAGTGAATCATCTTAATGTTCAATACTGGTAAATATTGTTTTACCTATTAGTCTTAATTTAGTTAATTAATAATTATTTAATTTTGCGCTCTAATGGATAAGAAAAAGTTCACTTCCATCTCACTTCAAGAAGAAATGCAACGTTCTTATTTGGAGTATGCAATGAGTGTAATAGTTGGACGTGCTTTACCTGATGCGAGAGACGGTCTGAAACCTGTACAAAGAAGAATCATATTTGCGATGTACGAATTAGGTTTAACACCTGATAAACCATTTAGGAAGTGTGCAAGAGTTGTTGGAGATGTACTTGGAAAATACCATCCTCACGGAGATCAAGCAGTATATGATGCATTAGTAAAGCTAGTACAAAATTTTTCAACTAAATATCCTACTCTTGACGGCCATGGGAATTTTGGATCCGTAGATAATGATCCACCGGCAGCAATGAGATATACTGAAACTAGATTAGCTCCAATAGCTCATAAAGGATTTCTTGAAGAAATTGGATCAGAAACAGTAAACTTTTCAAATAACTTTGACGGTTCTCAAAAAGAACCAGATGTTCTACCAGCCCAACTTCCATTTTTATTGTTGAACGGCTCATCAGGTATTGCTGTTGGCATGGCAACAAATATCCCGCCTCATAACCTAGGCGAAATTATAGATGGTTTAGTTGCCTTAGTAAAAAATAAAGATATTAGTGATAAACAACTTTCTAAAATTATAAAAGGACCTGATTTTCCTACTGGAGGAGAATTAATTTATAGTGATGCAATAGAAGAACTTTATCAAACTGGAAAAGGATCTATAACGATAAGAGGAGTTGTAAATACGGAAGAGGTAAATTTAGGCAAAGGGAAACATAAAAAAAATGCAATAATCATTACGGAACTTCCTTACCAAATTAATAAATCAGGTTGGATTGAAAAACTTGCAGAACTTGTTAATTCAGGAAAGATTATTGGGATTTCTGATATTAGGGATGAGAGCGACAGAGATGGAATGAGAATTGTGATAGAACTAAAAAAAGATTCTAATTCTGAACTTGTTATTTCTAATTTATATAAAAAAACAACTCTCCAAACAAACTTTGGAGCAATCTTCTTAGCATTAATTAAAGGCAAGCCTGAACAACTAAACCTAAAAAAATATCTCAACTATTTTCTTGAATTTAGAGAAGAAACAATTAGAAAAAGAACTTATTATTTTCTAAAAAGCACTCTTGAGAAACTTGAAATATCAGAAGGGTTATCTAAAGCCACAAAAAACATAAAAAAGGTTGTAGAAATTATTGAAGAGTCAGAAAATTCTGCGAAAGCTAAATCAAAATTAATTGAAAATTTTTTCTTAACTGATAAACAAGCAAATTCAGTTTTGGATATGCCACTTAGAAAATTAACAAATCTAGAAAAGAATCAAATTGAAAATGAAATAAAAAATTTGGAGAAAAAAAAGAATTATTTTCAAAAATTATTGAATGACAGAGAATTATTACTTAAATTACTTATTGAAGAATTTTTAATATTAAAGAAAAAATATAATGTTATAAGAAAAACAAAAGTAATAAAAAATGTAAATCAAAATGAAGAGTTAGAAACGCTTAATAATCAGATATTAGAAGAATTTATAAATAAAAAAACTAAATTATATATAGACAATAGACTTTATTTAAAAAAAATGATTTCAAGTAATTATAAAAAATCATTTGAAGTTGTAAATAAAATTATAGATAATAAAAACATTCAAAAATTTATATGTAATATTGAAAAAAATATAAAATTAATTGGAATCACAAACACTGGAAAAGTATTTAACATTGATTGGGAATCAAGTATTAATAAAGACTATAAATTAGATAATAAAATTCTTGGCAATATTCATCCTAGTGAAATAATAAATTTTCATTCAATTAAAAAAGACATTATAAATTATTTATGCATTTTAAATTCAGATGGAAGATTTAAAAAAGTTTTATTTGATGAAGATATGATAAAAAGTAATAGAACTTTCACAATTACAAAATTAAAGAATAATCTAAAAACAATCGATTCATTTGTTTTTAATAAAAACAAAGATTTAATAGTATTAACTTCGATAGGAAGAATTCTTAAATTTAATTTATCAAATAAATTTTTAACACCAACTTCTAAACAATCCCAAGGATTAATACTTGCAAAACTTTTACCAATGGAAAAAATCGTTTCTTGTTGTACTAATGATAATAGCCGAAATATTTTTTTATTATCTAAAAAAGGAAAAATCTTTTGTATCAATAGCAATGAAATTTATTACTCAAATGAATACAGTTTGGGATATTTAAGTGAAAAAACCCAACTTAAAAACGATTACTTCTTAAAAGTAATAACAAGTAGCCATTACCTTGACATTGAAACTAATAAAAATAAATCTGCAAGATTGGACCTAAATAAAATAAATTTCAAATCCAATAAAACAAATTTTTTAAATGATTTTTTAAAATTAGATAAGGATGAATACCTTGAAAATTGTTTCCGACTTAAAAACTTTCTCAACTAAGATTTATATTCATTTTCAACCCAATTTAAGTACTCTTGATTTACCGTTCCAGTTACATAAGAACCAGTAAAGCAACTCATCTCCAAATCTTTAATAGGGGAATCACTTATTATAGATTTTCGCAAACTTTCAACACTTTGATAAACAAGATTATCAATTTCAAGATGATCAGCAATTTCACTTATTGTTCTATCGTGAGCTATTAATTCATCTCTATTAGGCATATTAATGCCATAAACATGAGGATAACGAACTGGAGGAGCTGCTGATGTAAAAAAAACTTTATTTGCACCTGCATCTTTAGCCATCTGAACAATCTCTTTTGAAGTGGTACCTCTTACTATCGAGTCATCAACAATTAATACATTTTTATTTTTAAATTCTGCACTCATTGCATTCAATTTTTGTCTTACAGATTTCTTACGTCTCTGTTGACCAGGCATTATGAATGTTCGGCCAACATATCTGTTTTTAAAAAAACCTTCCCTATATTCTATCCCTAACTGCCTTGCAACTTGCATTGCTGCAGGTCGAGAAGAATCAGGAATAGGCATAACTACATCAACATCTCCAGAATTAATTGTTTCTTTTATTGTTTCTGCCAAATAATCTCCCATCTTTAAACGAGCTTTATATACTGAAATCCCATTCATAATTGAATCTGGCCTTGCTAGATAAACATATTCAAAAGCACAGGGAAATAACATTGGATTTTCAGAACATTGCTTAGAAAAAAACTCCCCATTAAGATTTATAAAAACAGCTTCTCCAGGCTCCACATCCCTAACCACTTGATAATCGTTATTTTCAAGCACTAGAGATTCACTAGCAACCATCCACTCTTCTTTTTTTGTGATTAATGAAAGTCTTTTTCCTATTACTAAAGGCCTAATACCGAAAGGATCTCTAAATGCTAATAAACCATGTCCTGAAATTAATGCAATTGAAGCATATGATCCCTGAATTCTTTTATGTAAAGATTTGACAGCATTAAAAATAATATCTGGTTCTAATTCTTGATTATTAATTTGTTCTTGTAATTCTGTCGCAAATACATTTAACAACATTTCAGTATCACTTGAAGAATTTGTATGCCGCTTATCAATATTAAATAATTGTTTTTCTAAATCTCTGGTATTTGTCAAATTTCCATTATGTATCAAAACAATTCCATAAGGAGCATTAACGTAAAAAGGCTGTGCTTCTTCTACACTTTCTGCTGATCCCTTAGTTGCATACCTAACATGACCTAATCCAATTTTGCCGATTAAATTCCTCATATCTCTCGTTCTATAAGCAGTATTAACCTGACCTTTAGACTTATGAATATGAAAAACAGTATTTTCCATTGTTGCTATGCCTGTTGAGTCTTGACCTCTATGCTGCAAAAGCAAAAGACTATCGTAAATTTGTTGATTTACATCATCTGAAGAAACGATTCCAACTATACCGCACATAACTTAATATCTTAAAATTTTAATAGTTGAGAAATGTTTTTCATATTTAAAAGTAACCTGAAATACTATTATTAAATTTTTCGGATAATTCCTCAACCCTAATATTGCAGATATTTTTATCTTGAATTTTTATCTTAAGCGTTTCACTAGATACATACCCTATTTTTTTTACATAAACACTTGATGGAAAATTAATTTGATTTTGCTTTAAATAATTAAGCCATTCGTCTTGTTTCATTTTACTTATTGAAAAAATGATTCTTGAACCTCCTTCTGCAAACAATAAATTATCGTCTCTATTTAAATCTTTCTTTAGTTCTATAGTTGAACCTTTTCCAGACAAAATACAACACTCTGCTAAAGCTATAGCTAAACCACCATCGCTGATATCATGCGAAGAAACTACAAAACTTTTTGCAATAGCATTTCTTAAAAAACTCTGGCAAAACTTTTCATCCAGCAAATCTATTTTTGGAGGCCGACCTGTGATTTCTCCATGAAAATATTCCAAATAAGAACTAGCTGCAATTGTCATATCTGATTTATAAGAACCAATTATCCAAATTTGATCATCAATATTTTTCCATTCACAACTTATAGCTTTTTCGACATTATCTATCTTTCCAACCATTCCAATAACTGGCGTAGGATTGATAGGAGTTATTACATTATCTTTATTTTTTGATTCATTATACAAAGAAACATTACCTCCTGTAACAGGAGTTTCCAATGCTCTACAGGCTTCAGTAATTGCATTACATGAAGATGAAAGTTGCCAATATCCTATTTCATTCTCTGGAGAAGAAAAATTTAAATTATTTGTAATTGCAACTGGTTCAGCCCCAACACAACTAACATTTCTAGCAGATTCTGCTACTGCAGCGGTAGTTCCTCTAAAAGGATCAAGAGCAACCCATCTACTATTACAATCAACTGAAGCAGCTACACCTGAAAATACTTTACTTTTATTTTTTTTATTTTGTTCCCTTAGTCTTATTACAGCTGCATCTGATTTTCCAGGTTTAAAAACTGTATTTGCCTGCACTTGAAAGTCATATTGATTATAAATCCATCTTTTAGAAGCTATTGAGGGATTAGAAAGTAGTTTTAAAATGATTTCTGAATAAGAAAAATTCTTTTTTTCCTTCAATGAAAATATTTTTTGCTCATAAATTTCTGGTAAATCATTTTCTTTCCATTCCCATTTCTTTAAAAGATAATCAGGTGGATTATTTATCACATTGTGAAAATTAACAGGAGTATCATCAGACAAGGCCGAAGTAGGTATTTGGGCAACAATTTTTCCTTTATGTGAAATAATTACCTCATTAGTTCCTATAACTTGACCAATTACATTTGCATATAATCCCCACTTATTAAATTTTTGAATAAGATCATTAATTTTTTCTTCTTTAACGACAAACAACATTCTCTCTTGCGATTCAGATAATAAATATTGGTATGGAGACATATCATCTTCTCTCGAAGGCACTAAATCTAAATCAATAGATATACCTAGTTTTCCATTTGCAGCCATTTCTGCACTACTACATGTTAAACCTGCAGCACCCATATCTTGAGCTGCGATTACATCTCCTGTTTTGAAAGCGTCCAAACAGGCTTCAATCAGACTTTTCTCAATAAATGGATCACCCACCTGAACTGCTGGTCTATCATCTAATGAGGTTGTAGTTAATTCTGAGCTGGCAAAACTAGCACCACCAACTCCATCTCTGCCAGTAGTATTACCAACATATAATACTGGTGATCCTATATTTTTAGCTCCTGAACAAACAATTTCATTAGTCTCTAAGAGTCCTAAAGCCATAACATTCACTAAAGGATTTCCAGAGTAACTATCATCGAAGTCAATTTCACCTCCAACAGTCGGCACACCAACACAATTCCCATAATGGGCAATACCAGATACAACTCCTCGCAGTAAATCAACATTAGATGATTTATCAAGGTTTCCGAATCTCAATGAATTCAATAATGCAATTGGCCTTGCACCCATTGTAAATATATCTCTTAAAATCCCTCCCACCCCTGTTGCCGCACCTTGAAAGGGTTCAATAGCAGAAGGATGATTATGACTTTCTATTTTAAAAACAAGTTTTTGATTATTGCCAACATCAATAACTCCAGCATTTTCTCCAGGTCCAACTAAAACATTTTTACCTTTAGTGGGAAATTTAGATAATAAAGGTTTTGAATTTCTATAACAACAATGTTCAGACCACATAACCCCAAACATGCCTAATTCCGTTCTATTAGGTTTTCTATTTAATCTTTTGCAAATTTCTTCGTAATCATCAAGTGTTAAATTTTCAACTTTCAATGCTTCATTAAGGTCATAATGAGCATGGTTTTCTCGATTTTCTTGATTTATCATTCTTTATATCCAAGGCTCATCTTCTTTTTTTTCACTTAACGGAATAGATGTTTTATCTTCATTATAAAAACTTTTTTGTCTAAAATCTAAGTTTTGGCTAATATCTTCATCTTCTTCAAGCCAATCCTCTAATCTATTAGAAGCCATATTTTTCATATCATCAAATCTATCAATAATTTTTTTTCCTTTTTGCATAAAATCATTCTTAATACTTGATTTTATTAAAGATAAATCATCTAAAGAATTAATTTCACAAAATACCAATCCAGGTTGTTGATCATTAATATTTTGAATATTTAATTTCCATCTGCTAGAACCTGGAATTTTAGGATTAGATCTAGAAACCAAGTAATATAAAATCTTACCCGTTTTCATTTCAAATAAAAAATCGGCAATAACTCCTATTTTTGATCCATTAACATTTATAAGATTAGCTTCTATTAAAGTTGGAAACCTATTTAAAGTTGCCAAATCAGAAATAGCAGGATCACCTTTGACATATATTTCATTATCTATTATTTGAGAAATTTGATTTAATCGCCAAACATTTCTTTTTAAATCAAAATTTGAAGGGCGAGAGTACCATCCTAAAATTCGATGAACTGGGGGATGCATCCAAACATTTTCACCATTTCCGTAATTAAGGACCATATTCCCCTTAACACAATAATTTAATAATTCACTTAATAAAATTTCTTTAGGTAATTTCAAATCAAGAACGAACCTGCACAGGCATAACTAAATAAGTAAAAGAATTGAGATTATCTTCTGGTACAAAAACAGCTGGAGTAGTTGCAATATTACACTTTAAAAGTACATTTTCAGAAGCAATAACTTTTAAACCTTCTAAAAGATATCTAACGTTAAATGCAATATCAAAATTTTCTCCATTATAAGAAACAGGTATTGATTCATTTGCGTTTCCAATATCTTGGGCATCTGCACTGATAGAAGCTAAATCTGTATTATCTAATTTAATCTTTACAACACTACTTTGCTGATCGGCTAAAACAGCAATTCTTTCAAGTGCATCAATTAATTTTTTTGTATTAAAATTCAAAATTTTTGAAAATGTATCAGGAATTAATTGCGAATAATTAGGATAAGTGCCTTCAAGGGTACGTGTTGTAATTATTTGACTAGAAGAAATAAATACTACTTGACCTTTGTCATAGAAAAGTTTTATTGATTTTTCTGAGCTTCTCAAAGATACGAGTTTCTCAATCTCCCTTAATGATCTAGTAGGAATAGTTACTGACAAATCACCATCATTTGAAGATAAATTTTCTTTATGCTCGATATGTTCTTCGTTACCAATTAAAGCAACAGCCAATCTATGACCATCTGTAGAAGCAGACTCTAAATAATTTGGTTTGAAAGTAAAATTTACACCTGTAAGTAATTGCTTTGAGTCATCATTACTACTAGCAAAAATGGTAGATTTTAAAGCTTTCAAAAAAGAACTGGGATCAATATTCAAAGAAGTACCACTTTCAACAAATGGCAAATTAGGATATTCATCAGAGGGTATTCCCTTAAGATTAAAAGAACCTCTATCACTCTCTATTAAGATATTATCTGAATTCTCGTCAACTTCTAAAGAAACAGGAGTTTCATTGGGTAATTTATTAACTATTTCGGATAAAAGTTTTGAAGGTATAGTAATAGCTCCACTATTTTTAACAGTTCCATCAAAAGAAGTTTGAATTCCTAGATTTAGATCAAATCCTGTCAAGCTAATTTTATTGGTTCCTTCATCAGCTGTTAAAAGTATATTTGCGAGAATTGGATGTGTTGGTCTTGAAGCAACTGCTTTGCTCACTAGTTGTATAGCATTATTTAATTCATTTTGATTACAAATAATTTCCATCGGAATTTGGAACTTTTTACAAATACAATATACTTTTTTCGTAAATTAAATTCAATAAATTAATTTTTTATTTCTTACTAATATATAAATAAATAAATAAATAAAAAAATTAGTAGTAGTAGTCTTTGTGGAAACTGTGGAATGATTAAATTAAATAGCTCGCCAAGCTAGTTTACGTGCACAAAAACATGTGTAAAAAATTTTTTATCTGTTGAATAGTTTTTTCTTTATGTGAAAATTTTAAATTTTTTCAACAAATAGAATTACCTATTATGTATTTTTTAACAACTGATGTTTGGTTTTAATTGATTTCCACAGACACTTTTTGTTTTGGATTTTAATACCCTAAGATTTTAGTTATATTTTTTAATGAAGGTTCGATATTTTTCCTAAAAATAGCATCATTGTTTTTGATGGCGCAATCAGGATCTTTTAAGCCATTTCCAGTAAGAACACAAACAATAGTCGATTCCTTCTGTATTCTATTTTTATTTTTAATCATTCCAGCAACTGATGCTGCACTGGCAGGTTCACAAAATACTCCCTCTTTGGCAAGGATTTTATAAGCATTGATTATTTCTTCATCTGTAACTGACTGAAAATCTCCTTTACTTTCTCTTCTTACTTTTTTCGCTTTTTCTCTATTTACAGGATTCCCAATTCTTATTGCAGTTGCAATTGTTTCTGGATCTTTAACTATTATATTTTTTACTAATGGAGCAGAGCCTTCGGATTGAAAACCCATCATTACTGGTAATTTCAAATTTCTTTTTATGTTTGAATATTCTTTAAATCCCATCCAATAAGCAGTTATGTTTCCTGCATTACCCATTGGTATACAAAGCCAATCAGGCGCATAACCTAAGTCATCAACTATTTCAAAAGCTGCCGTCTTTTGTCCTTGTATTCGATATGGATTAACAGAATTGACAAGTTCTATAGGATGTTCTGATGATAAATCTCTAACAATTTCAAGAGCTTTATCGAAGTTTCCATTAATAGATATTATCTCAGCGCCATACATTAATGCTTGCGCAAGCTTTCCTTGTGCTACAAATCCTTCTGGGATTAAAACATAAGGTTTTAATCCTCCTCTCGAAGCATATGCAGCAGCAGCAGCAGAGGTATTTCCAGTACTTGCACAAATTACTGCTTCACGGCCTTCTTCTTTTGCTTTGCTAATTGCCATAGTCATACCACGATCTTTAAAAGATCCTGTTGGATTAAGGCCATCATATTTTAAAAAAACTTTTGTTCCATTTCCAATTAATTTGCTTATTGACTCGCTTAAAATCAGGGGTGTATTTCCTTCGTTGAGGGAAATAATAGGAGTTTTCTTTGTAACTGGGAGATATTGTTTATAGGCTTCTATTAGACCTGGCCATCTTTTTTTTCTATAATTAAAACCAAGTTTATTTTTGATTTTATTTAATAACACCATGATTGTTTAATTTGGTTTGATTTTTTCTAAAGGTGAATTGGTAAAAAAGGTTAATAATTCTGAAATAGATTCTACTTTATTCATAACTTTGCTCAAAGCACTTACATCTAAAATTACAGTTTTAGTTGGATATCCTTCAAAAAAATTTATCAGATTTATTTTTCCATTTCCTATGTTAATACCTTGAATCACGCTTGCTCTAAGGGCTAGCATGCCTGTTCTTTTATCAGTTGCTCTGGGTGGGTGGATAATAGTTGAAAGTCTTGTTAAAAAAACATTCCCTATTTCAGAATATACTAGTTTGCTTGCGATGGTAATAGGAACTTCAAAATCTTTGTTTAAAACTGTTCTGATGTCTTTATCGGTAGACCCGGTTGCTTTTAAAATTCTCTTTAATTTTTTAGTGGATTTACCTTCCTTAGCAAAATTTTTTAAAGAATCCACTTTAATTGTTCTAGAAAATATGCTGTATGTGATCTTAATTTCTTCAGCAGCATTAGCTTTTGGAGCATTTAAAAATATTGGAGAAATTACTAAAATAAAAAATATTTTAAATATAAAAATCTTTCTAAGTTTCATTTAGATATTTGCACCAGCGGCAATCTTAACAAGTCTTACTACTCCTTTTTCAGTTACTTTTTTTGCAATTTTTATACCCATTTCTCTTGTATAGGGCTCATTTATAAGTCTTGGAACTCTTGTTAGAAAGATGTCAATTGAATACCCAGGCACTTTTTGTAAAATCTCTAAAAAGTTTCTCAATGGCTCTACATACATTATAAGCTCACTCAAGTTGTTATTTTCGTTATTAGTATTTAATTTAATTGATTTTGGAAGATAGTTATTCAAACCTTTCAATATTTTTAGACTAAGTAAATCGATCTGATTTGTTAAACTTTCAACTATCTCATTTCTAAGAAATCCTCCATTTGGAGAAAAGAGAAGATTTATAACTTCGTCTAAAAGTTTTTCTAAATCAAGATTTGTTTGCTTTGCAGCGTTAGAAAGCAGATCTTCCAAACGGTCCCATTTAAATTGTTTATTATCAAAAAGCATTTCTTTAAGACTTTCCCTTAATTGTGGATCAGGGTCTTCCATCAATCTTCTTGCAAAATATGGGTAAGCCGCACCTAATATTTTGAAGTTTGGATCTACGCTTAAAGCTATTCCTTCTAATGTGAGTAATGATCTAATTATAAGCGCATAATATGGGGGTAGTCTGAAAGGGAATTTATACATAACACCAGACATATCGTCTGTAACGCTTTTAAAATCCATTTTCGAAACTCCTTGTTCAACAGCATTTATGAAAACATCTTGAAATGCTGGAACAATTGGTTCTAGATTAACTTCCTCTGATAAAAATCCCAATTTCACGAAATCTTGAGATAATTTATCGAAGTTTTTATTCACTAAATGTACTACTGCTTGAATTAATCCTGATCTAGATTCTCTGGAAACTTCGCTCATCATTCCAAAATCTAGATAACATAATCTTCCATCTTCTAAGGCTAATAAATTACCTGGATGTGGATCTGCATGAAAAAAACCATGTTCTAAAAGCTGTTCTAAACTGCATTGCACTCCTATATCAATCATTTCATCAGGATTAATACCTAATTTTTTGACGTCTTCTAAATTTGTTAATTTCGTACCGTCTATCCATTCCATTGCTAAAACTCTTCTTGAAGTTATGTCTTTATAAATTTTTGGTACTGCAATCATTTTGTTATGTTTATGCATTTCTCTAAATTTTTCAGCATTTGTAGCTTCGTTTAGATAATCCATCTCTTCAAAAACTCTTTTGCCTAATTCATCAATCAAAGCAACAAGATCACTTCTTATTAATCCGATATTGTTTTTTAACCAATAAGCAATATTTCTCACTATATAAAGGTCTAAGGTTATTTGTTCTCTCAAGCCTGGCCTTTGTACTTTTATTGCAACGATCTCTTCATTTTTTAATTTAGCTTTATGTACTTGCCCTAAAGAAGCAGCGGAAATAGGCTCTTTATCAATTTCTAAAAAAATTTGATCTATTTTGTATCCTAAATCTTCTTCTATTAGTTCCATTGCTTTATCGCCATCAAACCCAGGGAGTTGATCTTGCAATTCAGATAATTCTTCTAGAAGAATCCCTGGGATTATATCTGGTCTAGTTGATAGAGCTTGGCCTGCTTTAACAAATGCAGGTCCAAGTTCGACTAATAAATTTGTTAATTCTCGTGCTCTAAATCTTGCTTGCTGTTCATTTTTCAATCTTCCAGTTAATTTGTCCCATCCAACGGAGAAGATGTAAGCAAAAATTGGAATGAGTGTTTGCCAAAGCCTTTTTAAAAGCCTTTTAGGGTTTTTTTTGTAAATTTTAGAAATTGTATCTGGATCATAATTTAAGAGTCCAGATAACTCAATAAAATCAGTAAAATCTTCTTTCATAACTTTATGTACTTAAAACCTTTATTTTCTTAAAAAAGAAGTTAATTTTTTTATATAAAAGATTTATCATGTTAATACAACTAAAAATTGAAAATATTGCCTTAATAGAAATTATAGAAATTAATTTTGAAAAAGGTTTGAATATCATAACTGGGGATTCAGGTTCAGGAAAATCACTAATTTTGGATTCCCTAAATGCTTTATTTGGTGGAACTAATATACCTCTAAAACATTTAATACGTCCAGGAAAAGAATTTTGCATTATTGAGGCGAAATTTTCTTCATCATCCCAAATTAATCATTGGCTAATTAGTAATGGTTTTGAAATAACTTCTTCAGAATTACAAATTAAAAGAAAATCTTATAAAAAAAATAATAAAATTTTGTCCAAATACAGCCTTAATAATTTTTCAATTAATAGACAAATATTAGAAAAACTTGGACAATTTTTAATTGATTTTGCAGGGCAATCTGATACGTTTATCTTTGATTCTTTAGACAAGAGAAGATTAATCATTGATGACTTATGTTCCCAAGAATCAAGTGATATTAGCGAAAGGATTAAAAGTATTTGGGGAGAAGCTAAAGTTTTAAAAAGATTAATGGATGAAAAAATAGAATTTTCTAGGAATCAAGAAGCGAAAAACTTGGTAATTAAAAACATGTTGAAGAGTTTAGAAGAAGCTGATTTAAAATCCAGTGAAGAAATTTTAGAATTGGAGTTATTAGAAAATAAACTCGTAAATAATCTGGAAATTAATAATTCAATAAAATCATCATTAGAAAACTTAAATAATTTCAGTCATGATGAACCATCAGTAACTTTTTTGATAAATCAATCAATAAAGATTTTAAATAAAACAGCAGATTTCGATTTAAACATTGAAAAATTTAGAAAGAAGTTATTGAATATCCATGCTGATGTTGAAGATTTAATTTTTGATCTAAACTCATATTTACAAGACATAGAGAATTATGAATCCAATCTTCCAGAAATACAAAAAAGATTATTTTTTTTAAAAAACTTAGAGAGAACTTTTTCATTGGATTTGCCTCAATTAATTGAAAAGCGTAATCAATTAAAGATTTATTTTCATCAAAACGATCAAGGTAATGAGATTTGTAGGATTAAAGCTCAAATTGAGAATTTACAAAGAGATTTAAATGCTTTATTTGATATTCAATCTGCTGAAAGAAAAAAAATTGCTAAACATTTACAAGATTCAGTAATGTCGATTTTAAGCAATCTAGGTTTAGAAAATGCAAATTTTTCAATTCAATTTTCTGAATGCAAGCCTTCTGGAGATGGAATTGATGATATAAATTTTTTGTTTTCTGCTAATCCTGATCAGAAGCTTGCTCCATTATCAAATGTTATTTCTGGGGGAGAAATGTCAAGATTCTTGTTAGCTATTAAATCTAGTATTTCTAAAAAACCCAATACTTTCTTTTTAGATGAAATTGATAGTGGTTTAAGTGGTAAATCTTTATTTTCTTTGGTTGAGCTTATACAAGATATTTCTAAAAATCAACAAGTTTTATGTATTACACATCAGCCTTTCTTAGCTGCTAGGGGAGCAGCTCATTTTAAAGTTAATAAAAACGTAATTAATGGAACAACTTATACATCAATTGTAAAATTAACTACTAAAAATCAAAGAAAAAATGAATTAATAGAACTTATAGGTGGAGGTTCTCGCGAAGTAAAAGAATATGCCTCTAGACTTCTTGATCGCCCAGCTGCGTAAAACAGAAATAATTCTACTATAATAATCTTTTTAAATCATAAATTAGATTTAAACATGGTTAATAAAGTTGATAGTAGTTTTGAACAAGATAACTCAATTAAAATTAGAGGAGCTCGTCAACATAATTTAAAAAATATCGATCTTTCTCTACCTAGAAATAAATTTATAGTTTTTACAGGTGTGAGTGGAAGTGGTAAAAGTTCTCTAGCTTTTGATACTATTTTCGCTGAAGGTCAAAGAAGATATGTTGAGAGTCTTTCGGCATATGCAAGGCAATTTTTGGGTCAAGTAGATAAACCAGATGTTGACAATATTGAAGGTTTATCACCTGCTATTTCAATTGATCAAAAATCTACAAGTCATAATCCTCGATCAACAGTTGGAACAGTAACAGAGATACAAGATTACTTAAGATTATTGTTTGGTAGAGCTGGTGAGCCGCATTGTCATCATTGCGGTATTCCAATTGCGCCTCAAACAATTGATGAAATGGTTGATCAAATTCTTCTTTTACCTGAAGGAACAAGGTATCAATTGTTGGCTCCTGTTGTGAGAGGTAAGAAAGGAACACATACAAAATTAATAAGTGGATTAGCTGCTGAAGGATTTGCTAGAGTAAGGATTAACGGTGAGGTAAGAGAGCTTGCTGATAGTATTGAATTAGATAAAAATCAAATTCATAATATTGAGGTAGTAGTTGATAGATTAATTGCAAGAGAAGGAATACAAGAAAGATTAAATGATTCTCTACAAACTTGTCTCAAAAGAGGCGATGGCTTAGCAATAGTAGAGGTTGTTCCAAAAAAAGGAGAAAACTTACCTTCTAACTTAGAGAGAGAAAAACTTTATTCAGAAAATTATGCATGTCCTGTACATGGCTCTATTGTTGAAGAACTTTCTCCTAGATTATTTTCTTTTAATAGCCCATATGGGGCCTGTCCAGATTGTCATGGGATTGGTTATTTAAAAAAATTTACTGCGGATAGAGTTATACCTGATAAAACATTGCCTGTTTATGCTGCAATAGCTCCTTGGAGTGAAAAAGATAATACATATTACTTCTCTTTACTTTATTCAGTAGGACAGGCTTATGGTTTTGAATTAAAAACTCCTTGGAAAGATTTAAGTGATTTGCAAAAAAAAGTTTTACTATTGGGATCAGATAAACCAATATTAATTCAAGCTGATAGTCGTTTTAAAACTTCTAGTGGTTTTGAAAGACCTTTTGAGGGCATTTTGCCAATACTAGAAAGGCAATTGAATGAAGCCAGTGGAGAATCAGTTAAACAAAAATTAGAAAAGTATCTAGAATTAGTTCCCTGTAAGACATGTTCTGGAAAAAGATTAAGGCCTGAAGCTTTGGCCGTTAAACTTGGTCCATATAACATTACTGACTTAACTTCTATAAGCGTTTCTGAAACTCTTAATCACGTAGAACGCATAATGGGTTTAGGGAAGACAAAGAAGGAAAATATATCTTTATCAGAAAAACAAAAGCAGATAGGTGAATTGGTTTTAAAAGAGATTCGTTTACGTTTGAAGTTTTTAATTAATGTTGGTTTAGATTATTTGACTTTAGATAGACCAGCTATGACTTTGTCTGGTGGTGAGGCTCAGCGTATTAGATTGGCTACACAAATAGGTGCAGGTCTTACTGGTGTTTTATATGTTTTAGATGAACCAAGTATTGGTTTGCATCAGAGAGACAATGACAGATTATTAGAAACATTAAAAAGTTTAAGAGACTTGGGAAATACTTTGGTTGTGGTTGAACATGATGAAGATACTATGAAATCCGCAGATTATTTAGTAGATATTGGTCCAGGAGCAGGTGTTTATGGCGGGGAAATTATTGCTAAAGGATCTTATCAAGATGTTTTAAATTCAGAAAGGTCATTAACTGGAGCTTATCTCAGTGGTAGAAAGTCAATTCCTACTCCAAAAGAACGTAGATCATCTGTAAAAAAAAGTTTAATTTTAAATAATTGTTCTAAAAATAATTTAAAAGATATTTCTGTGGAATTTCCTTTAGGAAGGCTAGTTTCTGTAACTGGTGTAAGTGGAAGTGGAAAGAGCACCTTGATAAATGAATTACTTCATCCTGCATTGTGTCATTCTTTGGGATTAAAAGTTCCTTTTCCTCAAGGTGTAAAAGAGTTAAAGGGTATAAAGGCAATTGATAAAGTTATCGTTATTGATCAATCTCCAATAGGAAGAACTCCAAGATCAAATCCTGCTACATATACCGGTGCTTTTGACCCTATAAGGCAGATATTTACTGCCACAGTAGAAGCAAAAGCAAGAGGTTATCAGGCTGGTCAATTTAGCTTTAACGTGAAAGGAGGAAGATGCGAAGCCTGTAAAGGCCAGGGAGTCAATGTTATTGAAATGAATTTCTTACCTGATGTGTATGTTCAATGTGAAGTATGTAAAGGAGCTCGTTTTAATAGGGAAACTCTTCAAGTTAAATATAAAGGTTTCAATATATCTGATGTTTTAGAGATGACTGTTGAACAAGCTGCAGAAACTTTCTCTGCTATTCCTCAAGCTGCTGATAGATTATCTACATTGGTTGATGTTGGCTTAGGATATGTCAAATTAGGCCAGCCAGCTCCTACGTTATCTGGTGGAGAGGCTCAAAGAGTTAAGTTAGCCACGGAATTGTCAAAAAGGGCTACTGGAAAAACCTTATATTTGATTGATGAACCAACTACAGGGTTAAGTTTTTACGATGTTCATAAATTAATGGATGTGATACAACGTTTGGTAGATAAAGGTAATTCAGTAATTGTTATTGAACATAATTTAGATGTTATTAGATGTTCAGATTGGATTATTGATTTAGGACCTGATGGAGGGGATAAAGGAGGAGAAATCGTTGCAGAAGGTATTCCTGAGGATGTAGCTAAAAATCTTACAAGTCATACAGCAAAATATCTTAAAAAGGTTCTAAAATAAGAAAATTCTTGTTGCATTTCTTTTTATTTTAATTATTTGAGCAAAAATAAATTTTTTTTTAAAGTGGTATAAAACACTTCTATAACTACCTTTTGGGCAATTTTTATTTTCAAAAAATTTCAAATCATAATGCTTTCTTAATATTTCCTTAGAAAATTCAGCTTATTTGTATTACAGGGCTTTGATCGGAGGATTTGCTGAATGAGGTTGAAATTTTTACATTTACATTTACATGGTCTTATACGTTCTAAAAATCTTGAGTTAGGCAGGGATGCAGATACAGGAGGGCAAACACAATACGTTTTAGAGTTAATTAAAAGTTTGGCTAATACTTCAGAAGTGGATCAAGTTGATTTAGTTACTCGTTTAATTAAAGATCCTAAAGTAGCAGATGAATATTCTCAAGAAGAAGAATTTGTAGAACCTGGAGTTAAAATTTTAAGATTCAAATTTGGACCAAATGAATATTTAAGAAAGGAATTGCTTTGGCCTTATTTAGATCATTTAAGTGAAAAACTGATTTCTTACTATAAAAAAAACAAAAAGCCTAATTTCATTCATGCTCATTATGCGGATGCTGGATACGTAGGAGTTAAACTAAGTAATTCCTTAAACGTTCCTCTTATTTTTACTGGTCATTCTTTAGGAAGAGAGAAAAAAAGGAAATTGCTTGATACTGGTTTAAAAAATAATCAAATAGAAAAACTTTATTCTATAAGTAAAAGAATTGAGGCAGAAGAAAAAGCATTGAAATCTGCAGATATTGTCGTTACAAGCACTAAACAAGAGTCAGTGTATCAATATTCCCAATATTCTTCTTTTTCACCCCACAAAGCTAGAGTAATTCCACCTGGTGTTGATCATAATAAGTTTCACCATATTCACTCCACAAGTGAGACAGCCGAAATTGATAACATGATGAAACCTTTTCTAAAGGATTCTACTAAACCTCCATTTTTGACTATTTCTAGAGCTGTACGAAGAAAAAATATTCCTTCTTTGATTGAGGCATATGGAAGATCTGAAAAATTAAAAAGAAAAACTAATTTAATTTTGATTTTGGGCTGCAGAGATAATACTTCTAAACTTGACCCTCAACAAAAAGATGTTTTCAATAATATTTTTGAAACAATTGATAAATATAATTTGTATGGAAAGGTGGCATATCCAAAAAAACATCTTCCAAGTCAGATTCCTGCTTTATATAGGTGGGCTGCTAGCAGAGGTGGTGTATTTGTAAACCCAGCTTTAACAGAGCCTTTTGGTTTAACTCTTCTCGAAGCTTCTTCATGTGGATTGCCAATAATATCAACAAATGATGGAGGACCAAAAGAAATTCGTTCAAAATGTGACAATGGTCTTCTAGTAGATGTTACTGATATTAATGATTTGAAAGTTATTCTTGAAAAAGGAATATCAAATAATAATCAGTGGAAAATATGGAGCCGAAATGGAATTGAGGGAGTTAATAGGCACTTTAGTTGGAACACTCATGTACGCAATTATTTATCAGTACTTACTGAAGGATTTTCAAGTTCAAATAGTTATTCTTCATCTGACATTAAACAAAGTTGTTTAAAAGGGACTTCCTCACTTATAAAACCCCATTGATCAAAAACCTCAGGATCAGGGTGAAGAATTAGTTGATTATTTTGAGTTTTCTTTAGTTTAAAGCCCTTCTTAGATAGTTTTTTCATTAAGTTAGCAGTTTCTTCAAATCTTGATGCCATAGCATCAAGACTTGAGCAGTCACTTGTTAATCCATTATCTTTCCATGTAAAAAAATTCATAACAAATTTTTCAAAGATTGATTTTTAAAACTATACCTAAAATTACAAGTAAAATGTTGATTTTCCAAAAATTTTCAACTATTTTTTGTTCCTTGACTCCTTTAAGTTCAAAGTGGTGGTGTATTGGCGCCATTAAAAATATGCGTTTACCTCTATGAAATAATTTTTTTGTAATTTTAAAAAACCCTACTTGAATCATTACTGATAACGATTCAATAATGAATATTCCTGAGAAAATAGATAAGGTAAAAACGCTATTGGTTAATAAAGCTATAGAACCTAGAATTGCTCCAATACTAAGAGATCCTGTATCACCCATAAATATTTTTGCAGGATAACTATTGTACTTGAGAAATCCTAAGCATATGCCAGACATTGAAAAACATAAGATGCTAAAAACAAAAAGTTCTTGCTGTTCTTTCAGTAATATTTCTGTTCCTAATCCATAAAAGACAATCCCACTGCATCCAGCAGCTAATCCATCTAGTCCATCAGTCAAATTTACTGAATTACTTATGCCCACAAGTACTAAAAAAGAAACTGGCAATATGAAAATATTCATATTTATTCCCAAGGAGTCAGAAACTGTTATTAATGGACTGATTAAATTTTTTTCATAGGCTAACAATATAAAAATTATTGAGATGACACTTTGTAAGAAAAATTTCTGTTTTGTTTTTAAACCTGTGTTTTCTTTTTTTTTAATGCTTAAATAATCATCTAAAAATCCTGTAAAAAAGAAACCAAAAATAGTAAGTAATAAAAGAAATAATTTTAGAGAACCTAAATTGATAGTTATTATCAAAAGTAAAATTAAAAAAGGGATTATCATAAAAATCCCACCCATTGTTGGAGTATCACTTTTTTTAAAGTGATTAGCTGGGCCTTCATTCCTAATATTTTGAAGTAAATTAAATTTTTTAATAATCTTTAGACCATTTTTCGTTGTAAAAACAGAAATAAAGAAGGATAATATGTAAACTCCTGTAAAAATAAAATTATTAAAAAAATAGGAGGTAACTATTAAAGCAAAAGTATTTAATATAAATAAAGATTCAAAGTTTAACTTTTTAATCTTCCCAATCATCTTCTAATGAAGGATCTTCTTCAGTTTTATAATCTTCTTTTTCTCCCATGAGTGCTGAAAGTTCTTCTTCTTCTATTGTACTAATCTCTTGTGAATCTCCATCTTTTTCTGCAACAAGTCTACCTGTATTTTCGAGCCAAGATAGAAGATCAGGTTCCTCTCTTAGTGGCAATACAGGAGCTGGATCATCTCTGTGGTAGCAAGTTAAGGCAGGATTGACTTCAGAAATGTCGTCCAATCTAAGTTTTAATTTATTTGAATCCATTAAAGGTTTTGTTCTATATATAAGATAATACATAATGATGCACACTTAAAAACTTTGTTTGATAAAGGAAATTTAAAATACTTTTTTATCTGGCTAATTTCATTATTGCTATCTGGATTATTAAAACTTATTGGATATTTGAATCCCAATGTTTTAATAATTAATAACTTTCTTCTCTTATTACTAGTTTTTGGTCCAGCTCTTTTAGTTACAATAGTATTAGTCTTTAATAAGTATTCAAATTCTTAATTACGTTAAAAATTTTAAATTTATGGAGAAAATTTAGATGCAGCAGGTAAAAAAAGTTGTACTAGCTTATTCTGGTGGCGTAGATACGAGCGTTTGTATTCCCTATTTAAAGAATGAATATGGAATTTCAGAAGTAGTTACTTTTGTAGCAGATCTTGGGCAAGGCGAAGATTTAGAACTTATTAGGCAAAAAGCTTTAAACTCTGGTGCATCTAAATCAATCGTTGGTAATTTAGTTAATAGTTTTATTGAAAGATACGCCTTTCCAGCCATAAGAGCAAACGCACTATACTTAGATAAATATCCTTTATCTACTGCTCTTGCTAGGCCTTTAATTGCTGAAAATCTTGTTAATATTGCTAGAGAGATTAATGCCGATGCAGTTGCTCATGGATGCACTGGTAAAGGGAATGATCAAGTTCGGTTCGATTTAGCAATTAACGCTTTAGGTCCTGATTTAAAAATAATTACTCCTGCAAGGGAGTGGAATATGAGTAGAGAAGAGGCAATAGTGTATGGAGAAAAATTTGGTATACCTGCACCAGTATCAAAAAAATCACCATATTCAATAGACGTTAACTTACTTGGTAGGAGTATTGAAGCAGGTATTTTAGAAGACCCAATGCAAGAAGCACCTGAGGATATATTTTCGATGACATCATCAGTTTATAATTCACCTGATTTACATCAAGATATTGAAATTGTTTTCAAAAATGGTTTTCCAATTGGAATTAATGATGAATTTTTAAATCCAGTAGAGATCATTCAAAAAGCTAATGATCTTGCAGGTAACCACGGTTTTGGAAGAATAGATATGATTGAGGATCGAGTAGTAGGAATTAAAAGTAGAGAGATTTATGAAACACCTGGCCTTTTACTTTTAATCAAAGCTCACAAAGAATTAGAGAGCATAACATTAAACCCCGATGTTGTCGATTTTAAAGAAATAGTGGAAAAAAAATGGGGTCAATTAGTTTATCAAGGTTTTTGGTTCGGACCTCTTAAAGAAAGTTTAGATGCATTTATTTCATCGACTCAAACTGCAGTTAATGGAAGAGTAAAGATTAGACTTCATAAGGGGAACGCAATAGTCATTGGGAGAATGTCGGAAAATAATTCACTTTACAGAGAAGATTTGGCAACTTACAGCAAAGATGATGTCTTTAATCATTCATTAGCAGAAGGTTTTATTTATATGTGGGGTATGTCTAATAAAATATGGGCTGAGTTAAATTCAAAAACAAAAGATTAACATTTAAGAACCTGCATTTTCTTTAGTTTCAGTTCCATCTTTGCTCGAAGTTGAAGTATCTGCACTTGCTACTGTTTGTTTTTCTTGAGATTCAACTTTCGCATCTGAATTATCTTTATTCTCTGATTCAGAAGTACTCTTCTTGTTCGAAGGCCTTGGGGTTGGTAAAGGACCTTCCTGTTTAACAGTCATGTATCTAATAACATCTTCACTAAGTCTCATTGCTTTTTCAATTTTGAAGATATGTTGCCCATCACCTTGATGACTGAGTTGTACGTATATACCTTCTCTATGTTTTGCTATTTGATAAGCTAGTCTTCTTTTACCTCTCATTTGACTATCAAGAATAGTACCGCCAAATTCTTGTAAAAGCTTGTTGTATTTATCAATGTGATTAGTTACTTCATCTTCCGCAATGTCTGGGCGGAGGATATACATGGTTTCGTAATAAGATAGTTGATCGTTCATAGTTTCAGACAAGGTCTTTGGCTCATATATTGATGTGATGAGCGTCTGTTCATTACTTACGATACATTACGATAGGCAATTTCTTGACAAGTAGGATCATTTTTTTAAAGATATTTTTTTAGTGCGTCATTCATTACATGAAAAGGTACTTCTAAACCATCTGTCCAAAATGATAATGATTTTATTCCTTGGGCAACAAGCATTTCCAAACCATTAATAGTCATGCATCCTTTTTTGGCGCTCAATTTCAATAAAGTAGTTGGGGCAGGATTGTATATTAAATCGTAAACAATTGTTTGCGAGTTAAGAGATCTCCAAAATGCTTCGCCATATGGTACTAGATTGTTTTTATATTTAGTTGTTTGCATCCCTGCTGGTGTTGTATTGACAATTAAATCTGCTTCCCGAATTGAAATTTGGGCTTGATCATCACTATTCAATAAACCCTGCAGTTGAATTTGATTATCAAAGTTTTTTATTAATTCATCTAGTGATGATTTGTTACGCGATATTACTGAAATTGTTGAAAGATTTAAATTTATTAAACCTTGAATAACTGATCTTGCTGCACCTCCAGAGCCAAGAACTATTGATTTTTTCTTTGCTAATTTTAAATTTTTCAATGGGTAAATAAATCCCTCTACATCGGTATTAGTTGCGCTCCATTTTTTTTCAGAATTCAATTTTAGGGTATTAATTGCTTTAAGTTTGTTAGCAATTGGGGAGATTTCACTACAAAGGTTAAATACTTTTTCTTTGTGTGGAATTGTAATGTTTAAACCTTTGCAATTAATCTTTTTAAAAGAATTAAGAACTAATTCTAGATCTTCAACTTTACAGGGTACAGCAATATAGATTAAATCTAAGCCTAAATATTGAAGGGCAGCATTTTGCATAATTGGGGACAAAGAGTGGCTTACTGGATTACCAATTAATGCGATGAAAGATGTCTTACTTGAAATCATGTTTAGAATTTTAACCTTAAAAGTAATGGTCTGTTCGGGAACCACACCCCGTCTTTGAGTAACAATAATGACGTCAATGACCGATTATGGAGAATAGCAAATATAAAGAATTTACCCATGGGTAAGGTAGTAGGAATTGATTTAGGAACAACTAATAGTTGTGTCGCTGTAATGGAAGGTGGTAAGCCTACTGTAATAGCAAATGCTGAGGGTTTCAGAACTACTCCATCAGTTGTTGCATATACAAAAAACCAAGATCAACTTGTAGGACAAATAGCAAAAAGACAAGCTGTAATGAACCCTGAAAATACTTTTTACTCTGCAAAACGTTTTGTTGGTAGAAGAGTTGATGAAGTTAATGAAGAATCTAAAGAAGTTAGTTATTCTGTAGAAAAATCTGGTTCTAGTGTCAAATTAAAATGTCCTATTTTGGATAAACAGTTCTCTCCTGAAGAAGTGAGTTCTCAAGTTTTAAGAAAGTTAGCAGATGATGCAGGTAAATATCTTGGTGAAAAAGTTACACAGGCTGTAATTACAGTCCCAGCTTATTTTAATGATTCTCAAAGACAGGCTACGAAAGATGCCGGAAAGATTGCAGGTTTAGAAGTGCTCAGAATCGTTAATGAGCCAACTGCTGCGGCCTTAGCTTATGGTTTGGATAAAGAAAATGAAAAAATTCTTGTTTTTGATTTAGGTGGAGGTACATTTGACGTTTCAGTTATTGAAGCTGGTGATGGAGTAACTGAAGTTCTATCTACATCTGGAGATACACACTTAGGTGGCGATGATTTTGATAGATGCATCGTAGATCACTTAGCCAATACTTTTAAATCTAATGAGGGAATTGATCTCAGACAAGATAAGCAAGCTTTGCAAAGATTGACTGAAGCTGCAGAAAAAGCAAAAATAGAGCTCTCAAATGCTACGCAAAGTGAAATAAATTTACCTTTTATTACAGCGACTCCCGAGGGGCCAAAACATTTGGATTTGAATCTTACCAGAGCAAAGTTCGAGGAATTAGCAGCTTCTTTAATTGATAGGTGTAAGACTCCAGTTGAGAGAGCTATAAGTGATGCAAAAATTTCTACTAGTGAAATTGATGAAGTTGTTATGGTGGGAGGCTCATCTAGAATACCTGCTGTCTTAGATTTAGTTAAAAAAGTAATTGGTAAAGAACCAAATCAAACTGTTAATCCTGATGAGGTAGTCGCTGTTGGAGCTGCAATTCAGGGAGGAGTTTTAGCAGGAGAGGTTAAAGATATATTGTTGCTCGATGTTACTCCACTTTCTTTAGGTGTAGAGACTTTAGGGGGAGTAATGACAAAAATGATAAACCGAAATACTACGGTACCCACGAAAAAATCTGAAACATATTCAACTGCTGTAGACGGTCAAACAAATGTTGAAATACACGTTTTACAGGGTGAAAGAGAAATGGCTTCTGATAACAAAAGCTTAGGAACTTTTAGGCTGGATGGCATACCTTCAGCACCAAGAGGTGTTCCGCAAATTGAAGTTACATTTGATATCGATGCAAACGGTATCCTTAGTGTTACTGCTAAAGATAAAGGAAGCGGTAAAGAACAAAGTATTTCTATTACTGGTGCTTCAACTCTATCTGATAATGAAGTAGAAAAGATGGTAAAAGATGCTGAATCAAATGCATCTGCAGATAAAGAAAAAAGAGAAAAAATTGATTTAAAAAATCAAGCTGAAACTCTTGTCTATCAGACAGAAAAGCAACTTGGTGAGTTGGGAGACAAAATTGACGCTGCAGCAAAGTCTAAAGTTGAAGAAAAAAGTAATGCTTTAAAAGAGGCAACTTCAAAAGAAGATTATGAATCAATGAAAAAACTGCTTGAGGAACTTCAGCAAGAACTTTATGCAGTTGGTTCATCTGTGTATCAGCAACCAGGCAATCAGCCACCATCACCTGGCGCAGCAGGCGGTCCTGATCAGAGCGATTCAAATGAAAAAGATGGAGATGATGTAATTGATGCAGACTTTACCGAAACAAAAGATTAGTAAAAGTATTTTTTAATTTCATTAGCGACCCATTTAGAACAAGCCGGAGCAAGTAATATCCCATTTTTATAAAAACCTGTACATATAATTAGTCCATCTTCAAGATTTTTCATTATTGGTGAAGGCTCACCATCTGGTCTTGACCTTATTCCGTACCATTTTTTAGAAATTTTTCCTTTCTCCAGCCAATTTGGTCTTTTATCGAGAAAATTTGTGAGTTTTTCGAATGTATTTTTTTCTGGCTTAGTACTATATTCGTCAGTTGATCCAATAATTAGCTTATTTTTTGATTTTGGAATTATATTTTTACCATTTATATTGAATTGTTTTGGCAGCGATAATAAATCAACTTCAGCATCATTAATCTCAATTTCCATAGCTTGACCTAAAACAGGTTTCAATTTGATGTTGTGAGATCTGCTATCTATTAAATCAATCGCTTTTAATGAATTACACAAAATAATCGTGTCAGATTTGATGTTTTCATTATTACTTGTCGTAGAAATCCATTGATTATTTGATTTCCTTATTTTTATTATTTCTCCTTGTAAACAATTTACTTTTTTATGTTTTAGATATTTATCTAATGTTTGAAGTAACGACAAAGCATTTATTCTTCCATCTTTGAAGGAGATCATTCCTTTTATATTTTTTGTTTGGAAGGCTTTATTTATATTCTTGATTACTATTGAGTCTCTTTCTAAAATTAGTAAGTTTTGATCATTATTTTCATAAACAAATTCCTCTAATTTTTTAAACTTTTCTTCATTACTAGTTAGTTGTATTAATGGTTTTTCGATATTTAATTCATAATTAAATTTTTGCAGGAATGTAATCCATTGTGGCCATAATTCAATGCTTTGTTTCCTGAGATCCCAGCTTCTACCTCTTCTTTTTTGATACATATTACCCATTAGTAAGCCTAAAGCTGCATTGCTACTATTTTGGAGTTGAGTTGGATCTATTATCGTTACCTGGAAACCTAATTCTGATAATTCTAAAGCGTTAAATTTTCCAATAATCCCTGATCCAATAATAGCTATGTGCGCATTTTGAAAATTTTCTTTTAAGCCTTTCATTGATATATTAGATATACTTACTTATTTGAATAAATATTTAAAGATTTTTGGAACATCCTTCAATTATATTCAAAATTGTTTGCCCCGATCGACCTGGCCTTGTAAGTTTACTTACAAGTTGGATTTCAAATTACGGTGGTAATATAAAACATTCTGATCATCATACAGATCAAGATGCGGGTTTGTTCCTTAGTCGAATTGAATGGAATAGTAACAATGAGTCTTTTAAAAGAGATGAAATTTTTAAAGAATTTGAAAAAATTGCAGATGAAGTAAATGGAAAATTTAATGTAAATTATTCTGATGAAATTCCAAATGTTGCTATTTTCGTGAGTAAACAAAATCATTGTTTGATTGATTTACTTTGGCGAGTAAGAAATGGAGAACTCAAAATGAAAGTTCCATTAATAATTTCAAATCATTCTGATCTTAAAAATATTGCAAATGACTTTAATGCAAAATTTGTTTATATTGATACCTTTTCAACTGATAAATCTATTGTTGAAGATCAATTTTTACATTTACTCAAAGAATATGAAATTGATCTTGTTGTATTAGCCAAATATATGCAAATTTTGAGTGACTCTTTTTTAAAAAAGTTTTCTTCAATAATAAATATTCATCATTCCTTCTTACCTGCATTTAAGGGCGGGCAACCATATCATCGAGCTTGGAAGAGAGGTGTTAAATTAATTGGTGCTACTGCTCACTATGTTACTGAAGATCTTGATGAAGGCCCGATAATTGAGCAATGCACAGTTAATGTAAGTCATCGGGATGAAGTTGATGATTTGATTAGAAAAGGAAGAGATATTGAAAGAATAGCTTTGGCAAGAGCAGTTAGATTACATCTAAATCATCAAGTATTTGTTTATAACAGCAAAACTGCTGTTTTTGATTGAAGATAGTTCTTTAGTCTTCTAATTCTATTTGTATTTGTCTTTCATAAATTGATTCTTCATTAAAAGCTCTTGCTATCAAGAAACTGGCAATGCAACTGATTAACACAGGTTTCATTATTAATAAATTTTTTGTTAAAGCGAAAGCTAAAAACATTGCTGTAATTGGTGTTCGCGAACATCCTGCTACGAAAGCTCCCATTCCCGCAAAAATGTATGTACTTGGTGCATGTCCTGTCGCAATTTCCACCCAGCTCCCCATTATGAGTCCGATTGACCCTCCTAAAGTAAGCATTGGATAAAACAATCCTCCAGGAGCTCCAGATGCTGCAGCTAAACCTGTTGTGATAAATAATACTAAAACTGCTAATAAAGCAATTCCAATACTTGTATTTTGTTCAGCTATTATTTTCTGTAACTCATCTAAATTATGAAATGTACTGGGTAAAAAAGAGTAGATGCTTCCTAAAATAAGTCCACAAATACTCATTTTTAAAACAAATTTATTTTTATACCACTTTTTCCCAAGATTTTGCATCAACAAAACATATCTGCTGTACAATTCTGCAAATATTCCAATAATTATTCCTAGTAAAACTAAGTATATAAAATCTACAGGTAAGAAAAAAACTGATGGGTCATATTCTTTTTGAATCAAAAATCCGAGGTTAAAATCAAAGCCTCCTGCTTTAGGATCTAAACCTAAGGCTTGAATAATATCAGCGGATGAATCTGCAATGAAAGTTGTAATTACTACTAATAGCAAAATTACTGGTCTTGCAGAGTTTAATAACTCTTCTATTGCATAGACAAACCCTCCTAATGGAGCGCTAAATACTGCAGCTATTCCAGCACCTCCCCCTGCTGCTACTATTACTCTTCTAAAAGCTGTAGGAGCTTTGAGCCACTTGGCCATTTGCCAAGCTACTGATCCTCCCATTTGAACAGATGGACCTTCTGGACCCAAAGGAAATCCACTACCAATAGCAATAATTCCTGATATTAGCTTTACTAATCCTACTTTTAAATCCATTGGAACTTTTTTATGTCTTAAAAAACCCATAATTTGACTCACTCCTGAACCTTTTGCAGCAGGTGCTATATTTTTGATCAAATATCCTGCAATAGCTCCTCCTAGAGCTCCAAAAATAGGTAAGACCGTAATAGATGGGAATTGGTCTAATAATGCTAATCTCCAATTATTAAAAAAATAGATTCCAGTTTTAAAAGATATGCTTGTAATTGAGGCTCCTAAACCTGTTAATAAGAGCGAAAATGCAACGACTAAAGATCTTTGTTTTAATAATTTTTTGATGCTACGAGAAGAATTATTACTTGTTTTTTGAATATTATCTTTTATAAAGTTTGGCATAGTCCATGATTACTTTGTCAAGCTGAAATCGTGTATTTCATCAAATTGAAGATAGCGATAAAGTTCATCTGAATATGGATTAATTTTATTTTTAGTAATATCCTGATATTCTTCAACTGCAGGTATTTTGCCAAGCAGCGCGCAAACTGCTGCTAATTCAGCGCTGCCTAAAAAGACTTGTGCATTCTTGCCAAGTCTATTGTCAAAATTTCTTGTACTTGTAGAAAATACTACGGAACCTTCATCTACTCTGGCTTGATTTCCCATACATAAAGAACAACCTGGTAACTCTAACCTTGCACCACAATCTTCGAAAATTTTATAGTAGCCTTCAGCTTTTAGAGTTTCTTCATCCATTTTTGTTGGTGGACAAATCCATAATTTAGCTTTTAAATTTTGCACACCTTCAAGAACTTTTGCAGCTGCCCTGTAATGGCCAATATTCGTCATGCAAGAACCTATAAAAACCTCGTCAATATTTGTATTTGCAACATCAGTGATTTCTCTTACATTATCTGGATCGTTTGGGCAAGCAACTATCGGTTGTGTTACTTTTGCTAAATCAATTTCAATGATTTCTTCATACTGAGCGTTTGAATCTGGTTGAATTAATGATGGTTTTTTTAACCAATTTTTCATATCATTTATTCTTCTTGAAATTGATTTTGAATCTTCGTAATTGCTCTCAATCATTTTTTCTAGCAGGCAAATATTGCTTCTTAAGTATTCTTGTACAGTTTCTTGGGATAAAAGTATGGTACTACCAGCGCATGAGCGTTCTGCAGTAGCATCAGTAAGTTCAAAAGCTTGTTCAAGTTTTAGGTTTGGTAATCCCTCAATTTCCATAATTTTCCCGTTGAATATATTTTTCTTATTTGCTTTTTCAACAGTTAAGAGTCCTTTTTTAATTGCGAAGAGAGGGATTGCATTTACTAAATCTCTAAGAGTGATTCCTGGTAGTAATTCTCCCTTAAATTTAACCAGCACAGATTCTGGCATATTTAATGGCATTGATCCTATTGCAGCGGCAAAGGCAACAATGCCCGATCCTCCAGGAAATGAAATGCCAAGAGGAAATCTAGTATGACTATCTCCACCTGTGCCAACAGTATCAGGAAGAAGCATTCTATTAAGCCAGCTATGAATTATGCCGTCTCCAGGCTTAAGAGCTACTCCACCTCTTTGAGATATAAAATCAGGTAATTCTTTATGGGTAACTAGATCTACTGGTTTAGGATACGCAGCTGTATGACAAAAACTTTGCATCACTAAATCTGCAGTAAATCCTAAACAAGCTAGTTCTTTTAGTTCATCTCTAGTCATTGGCCCAGTTGTATCTTGACTACCAACTGTGGTCATAATTGGCTCACAGGTCATTCCTGGCCTTACTCCATCTAAACCGCATGCTTTGCCTACTATTTTTTGAGCTTGAGTAAATCCGGCATTACTTTCGGTTGGATTTTGTGGTCTGGTAAATATTTCACTAGGTTGATAATCTAATTTATTTCTAATTTTGTCTGTAAGAGATCTTCCAATCATAAGATTAATTCTTCCGCCAGCTTGAATCTCATCAGTAAGAGTTGATGGATACAAGTCGAATTTGCTTATTAATTCTTCAGCATTTGAATCTTTTTCAATTTTTTTAATAATGCCTGCATAAGGATATATTTTAATAACATCTCCTGTTTTCATTTGAGATACGTCAGCTTCTATTGGTAAAGCTCCAGAATCTTGTGCAGTATTAAAGAAAATTGGGGCTATTTTGCTACCAATTATTATTCCACCTGTTTTTTTGTTTGGAACAAAAGCAATATCTTCTCCTATATGCCAAATGAGTGAATTAATAGCAGATTTTCTAGAACTCCCTGTTCCAACAACATCTCCAACATAAGCTATTGGTAAATTTTGTTTTTTTAAATTATCAAGAATCTTTAGTCCATCAGGTTTTTTGAATTCCAGCATAGCTAATGCGTGCATCGGTATATCCGGGCGTGTTGTTGCATGTACAGCTGGAGATAAGTCGTCTGTATTTGTTTCACCGTCAACTTTAAACACTAAACAAGTAATCTCTTTCTCCAGAACTTTTTTATTTTTGAACCATTCTGCATTTGCCCAACTCTCTACAACCTCTTTTGCATAATAATTATTTTGAGATAATTCATAGATTTCATTAGCTGAGTCGTAAACAAGAATAATATTTTTTAAAACTTCTGCTGCTTTTTTAGCAAATAAACTATTTTCTCCTTTCAGTATTTCAACAAGAGAATTTACATTATATCCGCCTATCATTGTTCCTAATATTTCAATTGCTTTTTCGGGATTAATTGATTTGCAATATTTTTCGGAATTAACAATAGCTGTAAGCCAGCTTGCTTTTACATAAGCAGCCTCATCAACTCCTGGTGGTACTCTATTTATTAGTAAATCAAGTAAATAAGAAGAATCGTAACTAGTA
This sequence comes from Prochlorococcus sp. HOT208_60m_808G21, assembly GCA_002026015.1. GTDB lineage: Bacteria > Cyanobacteriota > Cyanobacteriia > PCC-6307 > Cyanobiaceae > Prochlorococcus_A. The sequence goes on from MWOY01000103.1 coordinate 38,069, forward strand.
TCTTGTTCTAATAATTTTGTAACACAATTTGTTTGCTCAGCATTTAGAGGTAAAGGAGGTATACCTTTGGTAGCTCTTTCAGCTACGTGATCTGCATAATCTTTTAGCAATGTTTCCAAATTCTTCATTAGTAAGGTTTAATGCCTAATCTATTGTTATTTTTAATATTGAAAAGGAGAGTATTCATAAATGCTTTTTTAAATATTCAATCTTCTTAATTAATCAATGACGACATCATCAAATAATTCAGCTTTAGAAAAGACATCAGATTTACATGTTGTTGAAACACGTCCATTAATACCTCCAAGCAGATTACATAATGATATACCTTTAGATCACGCCTCTGCCAATACAGTATCTAAAACAAGAAGATCGATACAAAATATTTTGCATAATAATGATCAGAAGCTTCTAGTAATCGTGGGTCCATGTTCAATTCATGATTTAGAGGCGGCAAAGGAATATTCAAAATATATTCAAAACTTCCGGAAAATTTATAAAGATAAATTAGAAATTATAATGAGAGTATATTTTGAGAAGCCAAGAACAACTATTGGTTGGAAGGGATTAATAAATGATCCTCATCTAGATGATTCTTATGATATTAATACTGGTTTAAGAAGGGCAAGAAGTTTGCTCTCATATCTAGCAATTCGTGGCATACCTTCTGCTACAGAATTACTAGATCCAATTGTTCCTCAATATATTGCCGATTTAATAAGTTGGACAGCTATAGGTGCGCGGACTACTGAAAGTCAAACACATAGGGAAATGGCATCAGGATTATCTATGCCTATTGGTTTTAAAAATGGAACGGATGGTTCTTTTACAACTGCAATCAATGCAATGCAGTCAGCTTCAAAATCGCATCATTTCTTGGGTGTAAACGAAAATGGAATGGCTTCTATTGTTAATACCACAGGAAATCCAGATGGACATATAGTTTTAAGGGGCGGTTCAAAAGGCCCAAATTTTGAAAGTGAACACGTAAAAAGAATTTCACTTGAATTGCAGCAATGTAATCTTCCCCATAAAGTCATGATTGATTGTAGTCATGGTAATTCCAATAAAGACTTCCGAAAACAGTCGGAAGTGCTAAAAAATATAGCTTCTCAAATTAGCAATGGTGAAAAAAACATTTTAGGAGTAATGCTTGAAAGTCATTTGAAAGAGGGAAATCAAAAACTTTTAAAAAAAGAGGATCTCCAGTTTGGCAGAAGCATTACAGATGCATGTATAGATATAGAAACAACAAAAGAATTACTTGCTATTTTATACAATTCACTTAGCTAGTTATAAAAAAATTAAAAAATAATGCTGAAGAAATTGGAACAATGAAATTATCTATTCCTAAAACACTAAATTGTTCTAGCAAAGTCGCAAAAAAAGCTATTGCAATATAATTTAAATTTAAACTATTTTGCTGGGCGTATCCTATTGAGCAAACTACTATCAAACTTGTTAAAAACATTGTCATAGTTCCTAGTAAGGATTTTTTTTGTTTAAAAAAAATCCAACTCTTAGAGTTAAAGCTTTTTCCTATTAACCCAGCTAATCCATCACCAAAAGTCATTATGAAAAATCCACTAATTAGTGCATATGGATCTTTATCCCAGAAAAGATAAATCAAAATAAATAAACTTAGACAATAAAATAATGTTCCATAACTCTTTCTCTCAATATCCTCAATTGTTGGAAATAACTTATAGGTGTAATTGATGAAAACCATTAATGAAACAATGCCTGTAAAAATTAGAGCAGAGTTTTGATTAATTTTTAAAAATTGAGCAATTGGTATTAAAGGTCCTATTCCAATATGTATTATTTTTCTGACGATTTCCCTGCTTTCTTCATTATATTTTTTAAAAACTATTGATATTAAAAAAATTAAAAATAAATATAATAAAATTACAGTAAATTTTATCAATTTGATTAAGCTGCTTTTTGATGAGTTGTCATTACTCTAAGTTTTAATATTGCTTTAGCTTCTAGTTGCCTCACTCTCTCTCTTGATACACTTATTTGTCTACCTATATCTGCTAGTGTTAATGGTTCTTCACCATCCAGACCAAATCTGAGTCTCATGATTTTTTGTTCTCTTTCATTTAATTGAGAAAGCCAATTACCCAAATGCTCTTTTTGTATACTTCTATCCATACCCTCCATAGGCTCGTCACAATTTGGATCAGGTATTAGTTCACCAAGAGTACTTCTGTCTTCTTCGCCTCTTGCATGAGCATCCAGAGAAGCACAGGGGGCGCTTTGAGAAATTAGATCTTCTAAATCTTTCTGATCAATTTTCATCACAGTAGCTATTTCCGATCTGGTAGGCTGTCTACCTAATTCATGTGACAATTCTCTAGAAACTCTTCTCATTTTCGATAGTTTTTCACTTATGTGAATAGGCAAACGGATTGTTCTTGCACTATTATCAATAGCCCTTGTCATGCCTTGTCTAATCCACCAGTAAGCATAAGTTGAGAATTTATATCCCATAGCAGGATCAAACTTATCTACAGCTCTTTCTAGGCCAATTGCCCCTTCTTGAACAAGGTCTAACAATTCTAAACCTTGATTTTGATATTTTTTTGCAACTGATACAACAAGTCTAAGATTAGCTGACATCATTCTTTCTCTTGCTTTCAAACATCTTTTGAGTTGTCTTCGCTCATCAAACATTTTATATGCTTTGAAATATGTATCAACGTAGGAAACTAGTTTTTTAAAGCTGATTTTTGATTGTATATCAATCTTACTAAATTCTTCTTTACCCGAAAAAATACTCGACTCTAAATCAGCCTTGAATGATTCTGGATCGATACCATTTTTTATATCTTCATCATTAATATTATCTTGAATTTTATTTGTCTTTTTTTCTTTAAAGTTAAAATCGCTTTTAAGGGCTAATGTTTCAGAAAATTTATTGTTTTCAGATACTGATTTTAGTAAAGTTTTTAAGGTCTGAACTTGTTTGGCCAATAAAATTTCTTCCGCCGGAGTCAGAAGCGTTACTCTACCAATGCTACTTAAGTAATAGCCAATAGAATCTGAAGCGAGTCTTCCAGATTTTTTGTGACTTTGTTTTACAGTCAGACTGGATTTTGATTTGCGAGACTTGCCCGCAGTGTTTGGTAATCTTGGCTCATCAAAATTATTATCTGAAGAGCTCTTTGTAGATTCCAGAGGGATCCCCATCACCCTGGCCTCCTAAATAATGGATTTTTTAAAAAGCTAGCACTGAAATTGAAATAAAAACTACTTTTACTTTGAAACTTTAAACACAAAAAAAGATTTTTTTGTCTCAATTTCTTGAAACCTTCTGATATGAAAGGCTTTTATAAAAATAAAAAAAATTTAAAATATTAAGTATTTTTTTTAAATGTTGTAAAAATCAATATTAATTTTGTTTTTCTATGAGGTCAATTTGCGAACGATTATTTGATGATTCTAATTCATATTTCGAATAAGAGCCATCTTCCTTCATTATCCAAGAAAAGTAATCATCTTTAATGTAGGTTTGCAAAAGTGAGTATATTTTTGATTTTAATTCATAATTTTCTATCGGAGTAACAGCTTCTATTCTTCTATCAAGATTCCTTCTCATCCAATCTGCACTCCCAATAAAAACCTCATTATCACCGTTATTACAAAACCAAAAAATTCTTGAGTGTTCAAGAAAATGGCCAATAATGCTTATCACTTTAATATTTTCACTTAAATTTTTTCTTTGGGGATATAAGCAACAAATACCTCTTATGATAAGGCTAATTTTTACACCTGATTTTGAAGCTAGATAAAGAAGTTTAATTATTTCTGGGTCTACTAGAGAATTCATTTTTGCAATTATTTCAGCTTTTTTGCCTTCCTCTGCATTTTTAATTTCTCTCTTAATCAAAAATATAAATTTTTCTCTCATTGATGAGGGAGAAACTAATAACTTTTGATAACTTTTTTGTTTAGAAAAACCTGATAAGTAGTTAAATAACTCAAGCAAATCAGATGCAATATCAGGATCAGTTGAAAGTAATCCTAAATCTGTATAAAACTTTGAAGTATTAGAGTTATAATTTCCTGTTCCAATATGGAAATAATTCCTTAATCGTCCTTTTTCTTTTCTAACTATTAAAGCTATTTTTGTATGTGTTTTAAATCCTATGATTCCATATACAACATGAATCCCAGCTTGTTCAAGTTGTTTTGCCCATTGAATATTATTGTCTTCATCAAATCTTGCTTTTAGTTCAACAAGAGTCATCACTTCTTTCCCATTCTCTGCAGCTCTCATTAAAGCTGCAATGATAGGGGAATCCTTGGAAACTCGATATAAAGTAATTTTTATAGCCATTACAAGTGGATCGTCAGCTGCTTTGTTTATAAATTCTTCAACTGAAGTTCTAAATAAGTCGTATGGATGATGAAGCAGAATATTTTTTTTTCTAAGTATATTAAAAAAAGAATTGAGGTTTTTGTTTGAAGGTAAATCTAAATTTTTTAATTCTGGGTGAGTTTTCCCAATTAGTAGATTTTCTTTTAAATCATCTCTATTAATTTTTGTAAGCTGATTTAAATCGTCAAGGCCTAAAAAACTTTTGCAAAAGTAAATATACTCTTTTTGTATTGAGATACTTTCAATGAGCAATTTCAGAATATTTTCTGGCATATCTGATTCAACTTCTAATCTAACTACGTCTCCACCTAATCTTCTCTTCTGCAAACTTTGTTCAACTGCTAAAAGAAGATCATCAGCTTCAAGTTCTTTTAATTCTAAATCTGCATCTCTTGTCACTCTAAAAAAAGAGTAATTTATACATTCCATTCCGTTAAATAAAGTATTTATATTATTCCCAATTAAATCTTCAACACTTATGAAAAAATATTTATTTTCATCACCATGTTGAATAATTTCATTAGGAATTTGTATAAATCTATTTATATTTTTTGTTGGTATTTTTACTCTGACAAACTGATTCTTAGAATCTTCCCCATCCCTTATTAGAGCTGCTAAATTAAGACTTAAATTACTTATAAATGGAAATGGATGTGCTGGATCAACAACTAATGGAGTTAATAAAGGGAAAATAGATGACGTAAAGTAGTTATTGCACCAATTTCTTTGATTTTCACTTAGGTACTTATATTTTTTTAAGATTATACCTTTTTCTTTTAATTCATTAATTAATTCATTATTTATATAGTTTTCTTGTAAGGTAGTTAAATTCTTTACTTCTTTATTTATTTTTGTTAATTGCTCTTGAGGGGTAAGTCCATCAACACTTTTTTTTGTAATGCCTGCTTCAACTTGAGCTTTTAATGAAGCTACCCTTACCATAAAAAATTCATCTAGATTGTTACTAAAAATTGAACTAAATTTTACTTTATCTAGGACTTTGTACTCCTTTTCCATACCAGTTAGGAGAACTCTTTTATTGAACTCAATCCAACTTAATTCTCTATTAATAAAAACATCAGCCTGGCTTTTCATTAAAATGCTTTTGATTTTTGATTGTTAAAAGATTTATTACTTTTACCCTCTGCAATAAGGTATATCATGAAAAGTAAGATTATGGAACCAGCTATAAAAGGTGATTTAGGACCAAAACTATCATAAACCCTTCCCGCCATTGCAATTCCTAAAACTCCTCCAAGACTCTGTAGCCCTTGAAGATTACTTAAAATTGATCCTTGTTTATCAACGTCTAATTTCTTCGATATTAGTGCCCTTAAGGTGGGCGTAATTAACCCTGCCCCAACGGCTAAAAATGAAACAGCTGAATAAATATTAATTGTCGCATTTTCTTTTGGAGCAGTTATTAAAAGAGCACATGCCACAAGAATGAAGCCTGATCCGATAAGTGTTAATCGCATTTCGCCAAATTGTTTTACCAGAGGCCCAATTAGTCCTCCCTGAACGATAATGGCAATAATTCCTACTACAACAAGAGTTCCACTTGATGCTTTGGTCGTCCAGTTTAAAGATTCTTGAAGGAAAAATATAAGGATATTAGTCAATCCAGTAAAAGCAATAAAGTAAATAAAAAAAGCTAATGATAATTTTTTAATCTTTTCTTCTTTGAAAACTGTGAAAAGAGCTTTTAATGGGTTTTTTAAAGCAGTTTTTGATTTATTTATTTCACTATTAGGCTTGGTTTCTGGTAAGTAAAAAAATACAAGGAGAAAATTTATTATTGGAATGATTGAGGCTATCAAAACTGGAATAATAAAATTATTATTTGTATTTCTTGCAAAAATTACAACAAAAATATTACCTAAGAAAAAACTTAAACCAAAAGCTACACCAATAAGACCAAATGTTTTTGCTCTTTTTTCAGGGCTTGAAATATCTGCAAGAATTGTTGTTGCAGTAGCTGCAGTCCCCCCACTTAAACCGTCAATTAGTCTCGCCAAAAATAATAAAAATAACGGGATAGTCGCTATTGAATTTGACCAATTAAAAAGAACTGTAAAAGATAATATTGATATTCCTATTACTGAACCAGTAATACAAAAAAGAGTGACAGGTCTCCTTCCATATCTATCACTCATAAGTCCTATAAAAGGAGAAGCTGTAAATTGAGCTAATTGGTAAGTGCATGATAATAAACCATATGTACTAGCTTTAGAGTCAAAAAGTAAAACAAAAGAGGGTAATATGGGTAAGAGTATACTTTCACTTAAACGATCATTTAGAAGAGTGATAAACGCACTAAGGAGAGTAAATTTTTTATTTGGTTTTAATAAACTTTCTTTCACAATATTTACCTTCATTGCGATTAACTTTTACTACCATACTTGTTAATGGAGATTATTGTGCCGGGCATTGTTTATTTAGTTGGAGCAGGTCCTGGTGACCCTGAGCTTTTGACTCTAAAAGCTTTACGCTTAATAAAAAATTGTGATGCATTAGTTCATGATGCTTTAATCCCAGATGAAATAACAAAAGAGGCAGGAAAAAATACAGAAATTTTCCATGTAGGCAAAAGAGCTGGGAAGTGTTCTGTACCTCAGGCTGAAACTAATGATCTTATTTTGAAACTAGCAAAAGACGGGAAAAATGTTGTAAGACTCAAGGGGGGAGATCCATTCGTTTTTTCTAGAGGTGGTGAAGAGGTATCGATTTTAGAAAAAAATGGAATTTCAGTTGAAATCGTTCCTGGTATTACTTCTGGGATAGCTGCCCCAACATATTTTGGTATTCCACTAACCCATAGAGATGCTGCGAGTTCCGTAACTTTTGTAACTGGTCATGAGCGTGTAGATAAGGAAAAAAAGACAGTGAATTGGAGAGATTTAGCTAAATCATCAGATAGTTTAGTAATTTTTATGGGTATAAAAAATATTAAATTTATTGTGGAAGAATTAATTTTAGGTGGTTTAGATAAGAGTACTAAATGCGCTGTTATTCAAGAAGCTACTTTAAAAAATCAAAAATGTTTGATAGAGAAATTAGATAATCTTCCAGATAAAATAAAAGATAAAGAATTTTTAGCTCCATCAATTATCATTATTGGAAAAATTGTTGAATTTAAGGTTAATAACAATATAACTAAAGTATCTGATGTCTATTTACCAGATATTAATAAAGTTCAACTATATAATAAATCCCAAAAGTAAATTGGATCGAATTTAGGTTTAAGCTTTAAATCATTAACTTGATTAACTTGTCTGCAAGATAAGCTATTAATTGCAACTATTATGTCATCATTTTGAAATTTTGGAGTAATTAATTCTTCTTTTACAATTTTTAATTTTAAAGCTTCTGAAACCATAATCCCCTCTAAACAGCCGCTCTCTTTTCTAGGAGTTATCCATTGATTATTTCTTTTAATTAGAAGATTAAATGTACTTCCACAACAAAGTTCACCTGACGTATTCAGAAGGATAGAATCATCAAATGATTTTTCATTAGCTTCTGTTATAACTTGTATTGCCTGATTATATGAAAATGTTTTGCATTTACTTATAAGACTGAATTCATTTATTTTTTCCGTTTGACTAATGCAAACGCTTATTGGATTAAAATTTGGTTTGATTATATAGAACTCAAGCCATAAATTATCCAAATCTTTTGTCTTTGAAGTGCTATCAATTGTTAGTGTTCGACCTTCATTAGTTCCTCGACTATAGTTTATTCTTACTGAAGCAAATTGATCATTTTTAAGCGATAACTTTTTAATTCCATCGTGAATAAGTTGTATCAAAGCTAATTTATTTATTTTGAGATTAATATTTAAAATCTTGCTACTTTTTTCTAATCTTTTCAGATGTTCATCAAAAAGAATAGGTTTGTTTTCTTTTATCAAAATGGTTTCAAATATACCATCAGCAAATTTTAATCCCCTATTATTAGCAGCAATAAATATTCTATCAATATCCAACCATTGATCCTTGTGCCAGCCTAATGTTTCAATCATTTTAGTGAATCAATTAACGGTAAAAGTTTCCACTTTAGTTCATCAGTTTCCTCTTCAGGGTTTGAGTCAATAACTATTCCGCAACCAGCATATATATTTATTTTTTTGTCTTTGATTAAAAATGATCTTATAAGTATATTGCTGTCAAACTCACCATTCCAGTCAAGCTTCAAAAATGAGCCACAGTATGGTCCGCGTTCACATTCTTCTAATTCAAAAAGTCTCTGGCATGATCTTAATTTAGGTGCTCCAGTTATAGACCCCCCAGGCCAACAAGCTTTTAGTAAATCAATCCAGTTCTTGTCTTTTTTTAATTTTCCTCTGATTACTGAAGTTAGATGATGAACTTTTAAAAAACTTTCAAGTTTTAATATTTCTGGCACCATAATACTTCCTGTTTCGCAAACTTTGCTTAAATCATTTCTTATTAGGTCAACAATCATAATATTTTCGGCTCTATCTTTTTCGTTCGTTATTAAATCGATAGCATTAAGTGCGTCTTGATTTAAATCTTTATCTCTGGATCTAGTTCCTTTGATAGGTCTTGATTCTACAAAATTTTTATTATCTATTTTTATAAATCTCTCTGGCGAGGTAGATAATACAGCCTCTTTATAATTATCATTATTTATTATTATTCCTCCAAAGGGAGCTCTTAATTTCCTTCTTATTTTCAAATAAATATCTAGAGGATTATAGTTTTTGGAAGATTTAATTTCGCATTTAGTTGTTAGGTTTGCTTGAAATATATCCCCTAGGGAAATTAATTTTTTCAATTTTAAAATATTTTTCTGAAATTTTTCAGACATTTCGTCCAAATTTATTTTCGAAAAATCAAAATTCAAATTTGTTTCAATAATATTTTCTTCTTTAATATTTTTTATATTGTTGATTATGTTTTTATAATTCATCAGTTCAGATGAGTTTGTTCCTTCAATAATTATTTCTTTTTTTATTAGATTACATTTAATGATTGGATCATATGATGCAATCCATAAAGTTGCCATACTAGATTTTCGCCATGGGTTTTTTGGTTCTATGTAAACTCCAGCTTCATAACTTAACCATCCGATCCAAAATCCTTTTTCAATATTTTTTAAATTATTAAATGGATTATTAGTTTTGTCTAAGTTATTGATATCTCTTGATTGGATTATTTTTTTAGGTTTAATTCCTATTATTGACCATTGTCCATTTTCTTTACCATCACTGTCTAGCCAAGCTAATCCTTTATCTCCGAATTTTTTTGTTAGATCATGCGTAATCAGTGCTGGATCTATCCATTTTTCTAGAATTATTTTTTTTATTTTCATTTTTTATTATTGTTATTAAGCCATTTTTCATAAGCGGTATTTCTAATTCTGCAGCTATCACACTTACCGCATGGTTTTGAATTACCCGAATAACAACTCCATGTTTTATCTAAAGGGACATGATTAGCAAAGGCTAATTGAATAATTTCCTCTTTATTTAAATCTAATAGTGGCGTCCAAAGTTTTATTGGATTATTTTCTCTTCCTCTTTTATTGGCTAAATCTGCTAATTCTTGAAATTTTTTAATGTAGTCAGGTCTGCAATCTGGATAACCAGAATAATCTAGTGCATTAACTCCTAATCCTATAAAATCAGCATCTATTGCTTCTGCATAACTTAGTGCAACGGAAATAAATATAGTATTTCTCCCAGGAACATAAGTATTAGGAATTTTATTGGTTTGCAATCCTTCTTTCGGAATATTTTTTTTAGTATCAGTTAATGACGAGCCTCCCCATAGAGATAAGTCAAGCTTAATGATTTTAAATTCTTCGATATCAAAGTGTTTTGCAATTATTGATGCAGAATTTAATTCTTTTTTATGACGCTGACCGTAGTCAAATGAGAGGCCAAAAATTTTAGCTTCGGATTTTTTTGCGATACCAGTAACTGTAGAAGAATCTAAACCTCCAGATAATAAAACTACTATTGATTTATTTTTAAGAGTCATATGATTTCAATTAATTTTTAAGTATTTGTGAGTTTGAAGGCTCAATTTCCAATCGGGATTATTTTTTACAAAATCAATAGCAAGAGAAAAACCATTCGCATTGTTCCATGCTGGCTGTAAATAAAAAATTTTATCTTCTTTTTTTAAGCCATCTTCGCTTCTAGAGAGTTGATATTGCCTTAAAGTTTCTTTTTTTATTTGAATAGCAAATTTAATATCTTCTATTTCATTTATGATTATTTTGATTTCATTACAGTTTTTTAAAAAATAATTTTTTGGAGGTGAGTGTCTTTTAGGAGATAAAGTAATCCAGTCATAGCTGCCTGATATCGAATTAACTCCACTTGTCTCAATATGAATCTTCATTGGCTTTTGTTCCTCTCCCATCGTCATTTTTTTTATAGCTTTGCAAAAATTATCTAAGTTATGTTGTAAAGGTTCTCCACCTGTAATAACGCAAAAAGATGCTCCTTTTTCTCTGGCAATTTTTATGCGATCTATTATTTTTTCAATTGATATAGAAGGATGTTTTTTCTCGTCCCATGAATTCTTGGTATCGCACCATGAACATCCAACTTTACATCCCGCTAATCTCACAAAAAAAGCACTTTTTCCAGCGTGATAACCTTCACCTTGTAATGAATGAAATTGTTCGACTAAGGGTAAAAAATTTGTCATTTTCATTCAAAAAAATAAAGAATATTAATTTGATTGAGTTAACTTATCTTGAGAGGCTTTTATTAAACCTTTAAATAAAGGATGAGGTTTCCCAGGTCGTGATAAAAACTCAGGATGATATTGACATGCTAAGAAGTAAGGATGATTTTCTAACTCAATTAACTCAACTAATCTGCCATCTGGTGATGTACCACTAATTTTGTATCCGGACTCTAAAAAACTTTGTTTGTAGTAATTATTAAATTCGTATCTATGTCGATGTCTCTCATAAATAACATCCTCGTTATATAAGTTTTTTCCAGTTGTATTTTTTGTCAATCTACATGGATAAACTCCAAGTCTCATTGTTCCACCTAAATCAACTACATCTTCCTGTTCTGGTAATAAATGTATCACTGGATTGGGAGTGTTTGGGTCTAGTTCTGAACTAGATGCATCTGGAAGATTAGCTACATTCCTGGCCCATTCTATAACTGCACATTGCATACCAAGGCACAAACCTAAAAAGGGAATTTTATTTTCTCTTGCGAATTTAATAGCCGAAATTTTTCCATTGACTCCTCTATTGCCAAATCCACCGGGTACCACAATTGCATCAACTTTATTTAAGTAAGTTTCTGCTGAATCTTTTTCTATCATTTCAGCACTTACCCAATGTAAATCCAATAAAGCCTTGTTTTCTATGCATGCATGTCTTAAAGCTTCAACAACGGATAAATATGCATCTCCAAGTTCAATATATTTACCTACTAAAGCAACTTTGATTGGGGCTCCAGGATTTCTAAGGTTGTGTATAAGTTGCTCCCAATTTTTCAAATCACATTTTTTATCTTCAAGGTCTAAATACTTCAGGGTTTCTTTGCATAAACCTTCTTTTTTTAAAGAAAGAGGTACAGAGTAAATACTGTCTGCGTCTAAAGCTTCAATTACAGAGTTGATACTGACACCGCAAAAACCACTAAGCTTCTTTTTAAGAGCTTCATTGATAGATTTATCACTTCGGCATACAAGTAAATCTGGCTGAATTCCAATTGATCTTAATTCTTTCACTGAATGTTGTGTTGGTTTAGTTTTTATTTCGCCAGAGGTTTTGATGTAAGGAAGCAATGTTACGTGTATGTATGCAACATCGTTCCTATCGACATCATTTTTGAATTCTCTTATTGCCTCTAAAAAAGGTAGAGATTCAATATCACCAACTGTTCCACCAATTTCAGTAATTATAATATCTGCATTACTGTTGGCGGCTACTCTATGAATTCTTTCTCTTATTTCTCCCGTTATGTGAGGTATTACTTGCACAGTTCCACCGTTATAACTACCTCTTCTTTCTTTATTGATAACTGCTTGATAGATAGATCCCGTAGTCACACTATTTAACCTAGTCATTGCAGTATCAGTAAATCTTTCATAGTGACCTAAATCTAGATCGGTTTCAGCTCCATCTTCGGTTACAAATACTTCTCCATGTTGGAAAGGACTCATTGTTCCTGGATCAACATTTAGATATGGATCTAGTTTTAATATTGAAACACTATATCCTCTAGACTTTAATAATCTTCCTAAGCTTGCAGCTACAATTCCTTTACCAATGCTAGAAACTACTCCTCCGGTGACAAATACAAATTTTGACATTAAATATTTTTAATTAAGCACAGCCTCCTTATATTTTATTTAAACAAAAAACTTTTAGAACATCCATATATATTCTTATTCATCAATTGTTATTTCAATATCTAATTCTTTTAATTGTGATTCAGAGACATTTGAAGGTGCATTTGTGAGAAGACATTTTGCTTGTTGATTTTTTGGAAAAGCAATGGTTTCTCTTATTGAATCTGCACCAATGATCAGCATGGTAATACGATCCAATCCAAAAGCTATTCCACCATGAGGAGGAGCACCCATTTCTAAGGCTTCTATTAAAAATCCAAATTTTTCATTAATCTCTTTATCAGTAAGTCCTACCGTTTTTAGAACCTCTCTTTGTAAGTTCGCTTCATGAATACGTAAAGAGCCACCTCCTAATTCCAATCCATTGAGAACTAAGTCATAAGCATTTGCTGTAGAGCTCTCAATTTCTTTCTTCAAGTTTTCAGAATCTTTAGATTTTATATTTTTTGGAGAACAAAAAGGATGATGTAAAGCTTCATATCTATTTTCATCTTCATTTCTCTCAAACATCGGGAAGTCAGTTACCCATAAGAAATTCCATTTATTTTTATTGATAAGATTTAAGTCTTTTGCGATATATTGTCTAACCCTATCTAATGACTGATTGACAATTTGTTTATCTCCAGCACCTAGGAGGATTAAATCTCCATCTTTTGCTTCTGTGATTTTTAAAATATCAGCTATATGATCTTCACTTAAATTATTTTTAATTGCCCCAATAGTCTCAAGCTCATCTCCTTTGATTCTTATAAAAGCTAAACCACCAGCTCCTGCATCTTGAGCTACTTGGAAGATGTCACCTCCTGGTTTAATTCTTACGTTGCTAATACTTGAATTGCCATCTTTGACTGTTATGGATTTTATACAACCTCCAGACTTGATTGCCTTGGTGAAAATATTAAATCCAATATCACCTAATATTCCTCCTAAATCTTTTAATAACATTTGATATCTAGTATCTGGTCTATCAGTGCCGTAATTATCCATTGCGGCCTGCCATGACATTCTTGGAAAAGCATTATTAAGATTAATATTTAACACTTCTTTCCATATTTTTTTTATAAGACTTTCATTAAAAGAAATTATTTCTTCTTCACTAATAAAGCTCATTTCAATATCTAATTGAGTAAATTCTGGCTGTCTATCTGCCCTTAAGTCTTCATCACGGAAACATTTTGCGATTTGATAATACTTATCTAAGCCCCCTACCATTAAAAGTTGTTTAAATAGTTGTGGGGATTGAGGTAAAGCAAAAAATTCTCCATTTGAAAGACGTGCAGGAACAAGAAAATCGCGAGCGCCTTCAGGAGTTGACTTTGTAAGTA
>MWOY01000104.1 GCA_002026015.1 Prochlorococcus sp. HOT208_60m_808G21
TTTATTCTCACCATATTGATTAGCAAAATCTCTAAACTTTTGGTTTGATAGGGCCTTCAAAGGTGTTGTATAAAAAACTCTGCTGTCATGAGATAAGCCTCTATATATCGCAAATTCACCTATCAATGTTTTACCAGAACCTGTGGGTGCTGTTAAAACAACAGAATTTCCGCTATTAATAGCTCGTATTGCTTCTAATTGGAAATCATCTAGCGGAAAAGGGAAATATTCCTCTAAATTAAGCAATAATTGTGATTGAAGAGAGGATGAGTTAACTTCTTAATATATGATCTATATAGATATTAATAAACAAAAAATACCTTGCAAACTTTAATAGTAAATCTAAATCTTTTTAATTAAATCCACTATATTTTATTTTGCCAAAATGAAAAAAGTAAAAATTCCAAAAAATAGAATCCGTAAATTAAAAACATTTTCTTTAGGTAAAAAATCCTTCGAACTTCTAAGTTTAAATACACAAAATAAAAAACTTATAGACTTATGCAGTAATGATTATTTTGGATTAAGCAGGGACAAGGATTTAATAAAAGCTGCTTACGAAATAAGCTTGTTAGAAGGCATCGGTTCAGGAAGCTCTAGGTTTATTACAGGTTCAAGACCAATACATAAATTATTAGAAACAGAACTTGCCAAGTGGCTTGATCAAGAGAAAGTATTACTTTTCCCAAGCGGATTTCAAGCAAATATAGCAGCTATCCAGGCTTTAGCAAACAGAAATAGTATCGTAATAGCAGATAAATTAATCCATAACTCTTTATTGGTTGGAGTCAAAGCTGCTCAAGCAAAACTAGTTAGATTCTCACACAATAATTTAAAAGATTTAGAAGATAAAATTATTAAATCTGACCCAACAAAAAATTCCATTTTAGTTGTTGTTGAATCTCTTTATAGCATGGAGGGATCAATTGCTCCGCTCAGAGAAATAACGGAAATTTGCAAAAAAAATAGTGTTCAATTATTAGTTGACGAAGCTCATGCAATTGGGATCTTAGGTCCTGAAGGCAGGGGTTTAAGTTTTAATTGTCGTTCAGATATAACTATGATTACTGGAACTTTTGGAAAAGCATTTGGTAGCGGTGGAGCTTTCATAGCTTCCAATTCAGAAATTGGAGAATATCTTATTCAAACAAGTGGTGCATTTAGGTATACAACCGCGCTTGCGCCATCTTTGGCTGCTGGGGCACTAGAAGGTTTAAAAAAAATTTTAGAAAATAAAGAATGGGGTAATGATTTGTTATCTTCTGCGAATGTATGGAAAGATGAAATTATTAAAAATTTTAGTTTTCCAGTTAAGGGAGATTCTCACATTTTATCAATTATTGTTGGCCAAGAAGAGAAAGCAATTTATCTACAAAAATATCTCGAAGAAAATGGGTTTTTAGCAATTGCGATAAGACCTCCAACTGTTCCAGTGGGGCAATCAAGAATCAGAATAACAATACGAAGAAACCTAGATTTTAATTTGCTAAATAATTTCATTGCAGTATTAAAAGAGTTTAAATGAAACAAATTATTACGCAACATGGGTGGGGACTAAATAAATATTTCTGGAATGATTATAAAGTTGATTTTTTAAACAATAATTGGCATTGGCAAGATAATGAAAGGGGCTATTTTTCGAAAAATAATTATCAAGCAAAATGGATTAAAAGCGAATCTAAAAAAGAAATCAGAATGACTTTATGCCATTCATTTGGTTTTCATTTAATGCCAAAAAAAATTTTAAAAGAAGCAACTCATATTGTTCTTATAAATTCTTTTAATAATTTTCTCCCTTTAAATAATAAGAGAAACTTTATTTTGAGGTCTCTAAAAAGAATGGAAACAAAAATCATAAAAGATGAACCTAAGGATATGTTGAAAGAATTTATATATAGATCATTTATGCCAAATAATATGAATAATAGTTTTAAAAATATCTTTTATAAAAGTCTAGAGAGTTTAAATAAAACTCTTCTTTTAAATGATTTAAAAGAACTTTACATTAATAGAGATTTTCCAGTATTTTTAAGAAAAGATTGCAAAATTATTTTTATAAAATCAGAAAATGATTTAATTCTTGACAACGATTCAAATAATAACTTTTTAGATTCCTTAAATAAAACACTTGAAAGGAAGCCAATCTTAATTAAATTAGCTCAACAAGGTCATTGCTTGAATAATTTAAATTTATACGAGATCTTACGTAATACACTTAACGATTGAAATGGATACTAAAAAGTGGAATGAGAAAATACAAAATAATTTTAGTGATGCTGCATATCGGTATTTAGAGCATTCAAATATTCAGAAATTTTTTGCAAAAAAGATTGTTCATCTTATTAAAGAATTAAATCCCCAAAAACAAGGTGAATGGATAGATCTAGGATCAGGACCAGGACTATTAGCAGATGAAATAGAAAAAATTTCTTCCCAAAAAGTATCCAGAATTGATTTCAGCAAGAAAATGCTTCTTGAGAATAAATTATCTAGAAAAAAAATTTTATGGGATTTAAATAATGATTTGCCTTCTGAAATAAAAAACTGTTCTCTATTAACATCTAACTTTTGCATACATTGGTTAAACAACCCAGAAAAGATAATAAAAAATTGGTTTAGCAAATTAACACCTGGAGGTTTTTTAATCATTTCATATCCAACAAAAGATTGTTTTCCTGAATGGAAAGGTACTTGTAAAAAAACTGATATTGAATATAGTGGTCTTAATTTTCTTTGCTCTAAAGAATTATTAAAAGATTTCAAATCAACTGAAATACATTATTCAAAACAGTTTAATTTTGTTGAAAATTTTAAAGATGTATATAAACTTTTCAGAAGCATAAAAAATGTAGGAGCACAATCAACAAACTGTAAACGCAAAACAGTGAAAGAGTTAAAGAAAATTCAAAAGTTTTGGCCAAAGAATTACAATAATACAGTGAACCTTTCATGGCAAATTGAGATTCAAATCATAAAGAAATTATGAGTATTCACAAAAATATTTTCAAATTTATAATTTGTGGAACAGATACTGATATTGGGAAAACACTAATAAGCTCTCTTTTCGTTAAAGGATTAAATTCCTTTTATTGGAAACCTATTCAAAGTGGGATTGAATCGCAAACTGATAGTCAAACTGTTGAAAAACTTGCACAAGTAAGTAAGGAGAAAATAATCAAAGAAGCTTATGTCTTTACAAAGCCTCTATCTCCGCATTGGGCTGCTGAAATAGATCAAAAAGCTATTAACTTTGACAAGTTGAGTTTGCCAAAAGTGCAAGGCTCCCTAATTATAGAAACTGCAGGTGGATTAATGGTTCCAATAACACGCAATTTTTTGCAAATAGATCAAATAAAAGAATGGAATCTTCCGGTAATACTTGTATGTAAGAGCTCACTTGGCACTCTTAACCATACCCTGCTTAGTATTGAGGCCTTAAAACGAAGAAATATTGAAATTTTAGGTTTAGTAGTCAATGGCGAAAAACACCTAGATAATCCAAAAACTCTAGTTGATTTTAGTGGTATTCCTTTAATTGCTGAATTTCCTTACATCAAAAAAATGGACTCAAATAATTTAGATATACTATGGAAAGAACTAGACATCAAGAATAAGTTGATCTCGCTAGTGAACTCAAAAATAAGTTAAATGAAATCTTTGGATTCAAAAACTCCAAATCAAAATTGGCACCCAAATATTTGGCCACCTTTTACGCAAATCAATAACAGCAATCCGCAGATAGAAGTAACTCATGGTAAAGATGCCCTCCTATTTACTAAAGATCCTGAAAAAGAACTAATAGATGCAATTAGTAGTTGGTGGGTAACTCTTCATGGTCATAGTAACGAATATATTTCGGATGCCATTTTTGATCAATCAAAAAAACTTGAGCAAGTTATATTTGCTGATTTCTTACATCCACAGGCAAAAAAATTAGCGGAAAGACTTAGTGAATTAACAAAACTAGAAAGATTATTCTTTTCTGATAACGGTTCTACTGCAGTGGAAGTCGCTTTAAAAATCGCCTTCCAATCATGGCAAAATAGAGGAGAGACAAGAACTCAAATAGTAGCTTTTGATGGCGCCTATCATGGTGATACATTTGGCGCAATGGCTCTAGGTGAAAGAAATATTTTTAATGAGAATTTCGATAATCTTATGTTCCCAGTTAGAAGAGTCCCATGGCCTTCAACTTGGATTAACGATGAAGAAGTAGAAAATAAAGAAAATAAGGCGATCCAAAAATTAGAAACTCTACTTAAAACTCCCACAGTTGCAGTAATCCTTGAGCCACTTGTTCAAGGAGCAGGAGGGATGAATATGGTTAGGCCTCAGTTTATAAAAAAAGTTTCAGAAATTATAAAAAATAATAATTCTTTGTTAATTGCCGATGAAGTATTGACTGGGTTTGGAAGATGTGGAACCCTTTTTGCTTTTCAAAAGGCAAAAATCATTCCTGATTTAATAAGTATTTCAAAAGGTTTAACTGGTGGATTTTTACCAATGGGAATAACTTTATGTAAAGAAAAAATTTTTCAATCCTTTATTGATGATTCCCCAAGAAAAACTTTTTGGCATGGACATAGTTTTACTGCTAATCCCTTAGGTTGTGCCGCAGCAAACGCTAGCCTTGATTTACTAGAAAAAGAACCACAAAAATACCTTTCATTTGAAGAAAAACATTTATCTCATCTAATTAAATTTAAAAACTTAGCTTATATAAAGAAGGTAAGGGTTTCCGGCACAATTGCTGCCTTCGATTTAGATATTGGGAACAAAAAAGGTTATTTCAATAATATTGGGAAAGAAATAAAGAGTCTTGCAATGGAGCAAGGTTTATTCATTAGGCCCCTCGGGAATGTTATTTATCTCTTGCCGCCTCTCTGTATAACAGATGATCAATTGGGGAAAAGTTACTGGATAATAAAGCAAATCTTAGACGATCTTTAGATAGAAGTTTAAGGTCCCTGCAGTATTGCATTTTCCACATCTTCTCTATTAATGCAGTAGGAAAATAGTCTTTTAGTTTCTTGTCCTTCACTTTCCCATATAACACTTAAATCTTCTTGTTCAAAAATAATAGTTGCATTCCAATTTGAAAGTAACAGATACCATTTAGATGGATTATTAATATCCTTCACAGCACCTAAATCAGTGAGCCACAATTCCAATGATTGCAGTGAATTTTGATTGATAGGTTTTTTAGAGGGATTCACAGACTTTTTTAAAAAATTATTTAATTAGCCAGAGCGGTATTGTCTCTAATTCTTTTCCAGTAAAAGAAGCAATAAAAATTGAACCAATTAAACTTATAGAAATGATGATAATTAAAAGAAACAACGAAAACAATTCTCCATTCGAAAAAGGTCTTCTATTTCCTATTAAATTTTGATTATTAGAATCGATTACTAAATTATTTAAAACGTTAGTATTATTTGTAATCCTAGATTTTTCTTTTAGTTTGTCATCATATATTTTCCTTAAATTACTATTATTTAAATGTTCATAAGCTTCAAGAACTTCTTGAAATTTACTTTTTGCAACGTCTATTTCTAATGAAGTTGTATCGGGATGCAACTCAATAGAAAGTTTACAAAATGCCTTTCTTAATTCATGATTGGATGCATTTTCATTTACACCTAAAATTTTGTAATAGGAAGTTTCCCCTTTCAAAATAATCTTTTATTAATATTGTAATTCTAATAAATTTTTACAAAATAGAATGTATTTAATGGATGGTTAAAATTCATACTTATAACGAAATGAAAAAACAAAACATTCCAGAAGAAATTCTTTCCTTAATAACTGAAGAAGAAATAAATTTATTTCAAGAGTTACAAATTAAAATTAAAGAATTAAATAATAAGACTAATCTCACAAGATTAACTGATGGTGATGATTATTGGGTATCTCAAGTTTTTGACAGTATTTGGCCATTCAAAGCTTTCAAGAATATTAATTTTGATAATAAAAAATTTTTAGATATTGGATCAGGCTGTGGCTTCCCAGGTTTAGCTTATGCAATAACTCATCCTAATTCAGAGATATACCTAATTGATTCTTTGAAAAAGAAAACAGATGCATTAAAAATTTTAGTTGAGCAGATCAATTTCAAAAATAATATTCATGTCATCAATGATCGTGTTGAGAATTTAGCCCACCAATCGTCAATGAGAAATAATTTTAATATTGCAACAACTAGAGCGGTTAGTAACCCATCAACAGTTTCAGAATACATAATACCAATGTTAAAAAAAGAAGGGTTTGGAGTTTTATATTATGGCAAATGGACGAATCAAGAAAGCAAAAATCTAGATAAAGCTTTAGAAATATTAGAAGGGAAAGTTAAAGATAAAAAAGAGATACTATTACCAAGAAATAAAGGCACCCGAAATATTATTCTTATTCAACCAAAGAATTTTTGTCCTGAAATTTACCCAAGAAAAGTTGGCAAACCTGAAAAAAATCCATTATGAAATTATTTTCTTGATAATCTTTTAGCATTCTTATCTCCAAACTTTTCTTTTAAATTTCTTAATTTTTTTATAACTTTTTTTGGATCTATATGACCTTCTAATACTTTCAATAATTGCCCTTCAGAAACATCTACATCTAGTAAATTCGCGTTGTCCCCAGGGAACCAGTGGCTTCCATTACCAAGCAATTGATATCTAGCTCTTGCATATCCTTCCATACCCAACCAATCAATTAAATTTGAAAGCCAAAGCAGAACAGGAATATTAATATTTCCCGGGGTATATTCCCAACTTGGTAAATTTCTATTCCAATTTTGATGCCACTCTAAACCTAAGGAATGAATTGATTCCTCCCTTAATTTGTTAATTATCTTAGGCACATACTTCTCAGATTCTGATAATAACGAGACAGCTTCTAAATGCAGAGCAAAATCTGTCTCTTTTGCAATACCGACACTCAAAGTATGAACATTTTGATTTCTTAAGCAAAAAAGATCATTAAAAACTATAGGATGAAGTGGTTTACAAAATTCCAACATTTTTCTTGAGGGAGTATGAAGATGTCCCCCTTTATCAGTGGGACTTATTATGAAAACCCCAAGATCATGCTTATTGGCTAAATTAATAACCTTTGTATTTTCCTGATTAATAAAATACCAGTGCAAATTTACATAATCAAATAAGTTTGTTGATATGGCCTTTTCAATAAGTGAAGATTTTCCATGGGTTGAAAATCCAATAGATCCAATTAAATTTTCTTTTTGAAAATTCCTCAAAATATCAATGCAACCTCCATTTCGAATAGCCTGATGTAAATGTTCAGCAGTATTGATACCATGTATTGCTAACAAATCAATTTTTTTAACTTTCAATTTTTCAATGCTAGATAATACATCTCGCTCAAAAATTTCCGGATCACTATTTGGTGGAATCTTTGTTTGGATTATATTTGGGATTTTCTTAGTATTCTTAAAACCCATCCCTAATTGCACCTCAGAAGTACCATAGTGCTTGGCGGTTTCTACATGACTTAAGCCATATTGTGTTGCAAGATCTAATATATTTTCTACTTTATTTTGTTCTTCGTATGAAACCTCAGAAAAATCTAATTGATCCCAACTTTTTTGAAATCTCATACCACCTAAAGATAAAACAGGAATCTTCAGATTGGTTCTACCAAATCTACGATATTGCATCTTTTGGATATTAGTGCTTATTCATTCTCGGTGGCTTTCCAAATGTTTGAAACATATCTCTATCGAGACTTTTCTCTAAATCATCTAATTCTTCAAATTTGACCCAATGAATACAATCAACAGGGCATGTTTCTATTGCTTCTTGTATGACATCAGAACTATCTCCATCTTGCCTAATAGCTCGACTTCTACCATGAAATTCATCAACAGTGAAAGTGTTCGAAGCGACGTGAACACAGTATTGACAACCAATACACTTTGCTTCATCAACCCATACAGCTTTTTCGGCTAACTGACCACCTAAAACGCCCTCATAGCCTGTAATCTCAATATTTTCTTCAGTATTATGAAATGGATCCGTAAAATCCATATCTTGAAATTAGTTTTCCCACTTGGTTAAGACCAATTCAATAGAACCATCATTTTTATTTTTTTGCTCTACGATTTGATATCCGTCTTCTTGCGTTTTAGAAATGATTGTTTGGTAAGCATACATTTGTGTAACTTTTGAGATAAATCTTTCTACTGGAATCTCAAATTTCCATAGATCAAGGTCAGTAACTAATTCATATGCATTAGAATTGTTATCCCATTTAAATCCAACTTGGGTATTACCAGGTAAATTCATACTTATATCAACTGCTGTGAATTGACCTTTATATCCCTTAACAAACTTTTCTTCTTGATTAATACTATAACCGAAATGATTTAAAGCCTTAATTAATGGCTCTACTTCTTTGAGCTGAGTTTTAATTGTACTAAAGTGTGACATTAGATTCGTTATTTAATTGTGTTAAGTTTTCACTTTGATTAGAGATGAAAGCATCAGAAGTTTTATTTTTAACTGTTACTTTACCGAGAGAGTCTTCGAGATTTTTTGTAGCTTCATTGCATGAGTTACCAGTGAATCCCTCAACAGTCTCTTCAACTCTTCCGTCTTGATGAATTTTGAATCTCAATGTTTTTTGAGGCATTAAATTCAAGTACTGAGTACTTTTACTTTATATAGAATAACGAAAATATTTTGTTTCAGTTGGTACAAGTTAATTAATTTTAATTTTTATATTGAATATCTGATAAATTAATTAGTTATCTAGTGTTCTTGTGAAAAAATTAAGATTTTTAATTATAAAAACCTTGCATCCCCATTGAATCCAAGGCAGTTTTTGCTTCTTCCATAACAGATGGTTCTTTATCGAAAAGAGCTATCTTAGTACATTCATCAACGAAACTTTCTTGCAATGTGTTATTTAATTTTTCGTATAATCTACACAATGACCAGATGCAATTACTTCTTACACCTGATTCATTATCTATTTTTAAACTTATTAAAAGTTGTTCTGCTGCCAATTGAGCATTGTTCAAAGAAACATTTCCGATTTCAGCTAAAGAACTAGATGACCATAACCTTACTGCAGCTACATCGTTCTTCAAAGCATTTATTAATGGCTCTAAAACAATTTGATTATCATAATTAGCTAAGCTCCATGCTGTCGCTCTTCTGACATAAGCATTATCGTCAGTCTCCAAAAGACTTACAAGTTTCTCGACAGCACTAGGACATGGATTACGACCCAAAGCATATACAGCACTCATTCTTTCAACAGGACAGGGTTGATCAAGTAATGGTAACAAAAGAGGAAAAGATCTTGAATCTCTATATTCACAAAATATTCTTAATCCCTGTATTCTTTCTTCTCTGTTCCCTTTTAGCATTTTTAATGCTTCATTGCACTCCTGAGTTATGTTTAAACCTTTTGGGAAAGAATCTTCATCAATTTGTTCTAAAGGATCTATTTCAATTTCTAAGGCCAATTCTCTCGCTAAAACATCTGGATCAACAGCGATATCAACTAAGCTTTCTTTATTAGGATCCTTATTTTTTGTCATTTTGAAAAACTTAAAATATTAATTTATAGGAGCAGGAGACATCATATCTCCTGGCAACCAAATTCTTGCACTGACTGCAAAGAAGGCAATCCCAAAAAGTAAAACGATAGCGAAAGGTAAAATTTTTGTCTTAATAAAACCCAAAGATTTAAGATTAATTAACACAATAATAACCTGTTTAAGAGACTTTGAAAAAATTTTTATTAGATAATATTATTTATTTTTTGCATTTTGTCTTAACTGCCCACATGCAGCATTTTTATCTAGACCTCTGCTTTTTCGCAAGCTAACAGCAATGCCATTGTTAACAAGTCTAGATTGAAATAACTGTAGATTTTTTAAAGAGCTTCGTTGAAATTCAACCTCGTCAATTTGGTTATACTGTATTAAATTTACGTGACATTGAAAACCTTTCAACAAATTGCTCAATTCATAAGCATGTTCTAATTTGTCATTCACCCCACTTAGCATTAGATATTCAAAACTTACCCTCCGACCAGTTTCTCTTACGAATTTCTTACAGTCTTCGATTATATTTTTGATTTCATAGTTTTTTGCACTAGGTATTATCGTCTCTCTTATTTTTTGATTTGAAGCATGTAGGCTAATTGCTAATGTAAATTGACAATTCCCCAAAATTTGAAAAGACTTTGCTGATAATCTACTGATCATTTTGGAGCAGCTACTGTGCTTACAGTTATCTTTCTCTGACTGATCTGAAAATCATTATTTATTGATCTAATTGACAAAAGTATGTCATCAATATTCAATAAGGGCTCGCCCATACCCATGAAAACGATATTAGTTACTTTTCTATTCATTTCATGTTCTATAAATAAAATTTGATCTAAAATTTCACTAGCTTTTAAAGATCTCTTCAAACCCTCCTTGCCAGTAGCACAAAATTTGCAGTCCATTGGGCAACCAACTTGACTAGAAAGACAAGCAGTTAATCTTTTTTCAGTTGGTATACCAACGCACTCAATACTTTCATTATCTTCTGTAGAAAGTAACAACTTTAAAGTGCCATCGTTAGCTAAGTTTCTTTCTTTAACAATCAGCTCACTTACCTTAAAACCATTATCCTTTAACTTCTTTCTAAAATCTAAAGGTAAAACTTCTATTTGATCAATATTTTTGTTCTTATTTCTATAGTTGTAAATCCAATTATAGATTTGGCGACCTCTAAAAGCAGCTTGGCCATACTCTAAAGCTACATTTTCTAAATCTTTAATGCTACTTCCAAGAAAATTTTTCAAATTTAGTAGTCTTTATTTAAAAACTATTTTTACCATAACAACAAACCATGTTTTAGAAAGAATTCTGTAAGAATAAGGGCAATAAAACCAATCATGGCCATTCTTCCATTAAGTCTTTCATTATAAACATGGAATCCATAACGGGGTAATTTTCTTTTGGGTACAACCTCTGGCTTAATCATCACTTACAAATTTAAAAGATTCATTCTAGTCACTGAAAATAAAAAAAGATAATGTTTATTCATCAGACAAAAGGCCCTCCTCTTGCAATCCTTCCAATGCGGCAGGATCAGGTAATTGATCTTCAGAAAATTGATTTTCAGCATTAGGCCTTGCGAAAGCCGCAAAATTACTCGAATTAGGATCGATTCCATGTCGATTTCTCGTTGTCTCTAAATCTTCATCACTAGGATCATCCAGTATTGCAGTAGAGCTTACGGCAGGTGATTGTGGCATGTCGACTGTATAATCTGGCCTTAAGTTCTGTGCTCTTCTGTAGTTACCAGATTCTTCTGCAAGAATATCGGGATGAGGGCCAGCCTCTGAGGATAATTCCTCCACAAAACCGCTAAAACCTGTACCTGCAGGTATTAACCTACCGATGATAACATTTTCTTTTAAACCTCTTAACCAATCAGATTTACCTTCAATCGCAGCTTCTGTGAGAACCCTTGTTGTTTCTTGGAACGATGCTGCTGAAATAAAGCTATCTGTATTGAGAGAGGCTTTAGTAATACCTAACAAAACGGGAGTAAATTCTGCTGGAGCTCCTCCTGTAATTGCCATTGCTTGGTTTGTGTCTTCCACTTGCCTCAACTCTATGAGTTCACCAGGCAAAAGAGTAGTATCCCCAGCATCTTCTATACGAACTTTACTTGTCATCTGTCTAACAATAACTTCAATATGCTTATCATCGATTGCTACACCCTGCGACTTATAAACATTTTGTACCTCACTTACCATACTTCTTTGTAGTTTTGATATAGATTCTCGAGCTGCATCTATCAGAGGTTTTTGATCTTTTAAATCACTGAAGTAGCAATCTAAAAGTTCATGTGGATTAATTGGACCATCGGTTAAAGATTCTCCTCCTTTGACTTGCTGTCCATCACTAACCATTATATTTTTTCCAATTAATAGTTGATATTCATTAACTAAATCATCTTTTTCAATAACTGATAAAGAAACTGATTCTTCATCATTACCTTGTTTAATCTGAACAATTCCAGATTTTTTACATAGAATTGCTGAATCTCTAGGTCTCCTAGCTTCTAATAACTCTTCAATACGAGGTAATCCTTGTACAATATCTCCAGTTTTCTGCCTTTCAAAAACAAGTAAAGCTAAACCATCTCCTCTAAGAACTAAGTCTCCGTCTTTAACATGTAAAACTGAATCCGGAGAAACCATATAAGGCCTGCCAAGTCTTAAGGTTACTGAACTATCAGAAATCTCCTCTATTTCTCCGCAAGAAGTAGATTTTACAGAATCACTGATAGGATCACCATCAACTACACGATCACCAACTTTAACTACTCCTTTACCACTAATTTTAATTTTAATTTTATCTTCTTCTCTTTCAACAATTAAACGTCTTATTGGCTCATCATCAACAGCATTTGGTAATTGAACCAATCCCTTCTCTTTACAAAGAATTTGAGTAGTAGCTATAACATCTCCTGCTTTTACTACTTGATTATTATTGACTTGCAGTTCTGTATGTGTTGAGCCATGACTAGAGTCAGATATAGTATCTCTTCTCACAAGAATAGACTCCAATATTACTAAATTTAATCTATTGATTGATGCATCATTTTCATCTTCAATCGACTCGACGTCAATAGTCATTTGAGGAGTAGCGTCAAAGCTTTCAATACTTAAATGTGTTCTAAGTAATTCCACCCCTTCAACTGATTTTATCAATTCACCGTCTTTATAAGTAAGCCTTTGGATAGCTTTTAAGCCTAAATGTGGACCTTTTTCCTGCTTCACATGTGATAGTTGTGGCAATTCCGCCTGATCAGGAATAGTAAATTCTTCAACAGTTCTTAATAACAAGCCTCGACATTTAGGTGTTTCTAATCTTTGAACAAATAAAATTTCTTTATTATCAACACCATCTAAAATCTTTTCGCCTGGATTCACAAGATTTCCTTCTTCTGTAAATCTATTCAAAACTTCCTCATCATCACACTCATGAAAAGTTCCATTTCTTACAGTTATTTCACGAAGGATATCATTTTTTTGCGTAACTGTAACAATGCCTGATGTTTGACTAAAAATATCTTTTACAACTTCTGTTCCAGCTTCAATCCATTTCATATCCTCAATCATTAGAAGAGATATATCCTTATTGATTTCATGTGTCTCTTGCGGAATCCAGAGCAATGTCCCGCCTTGACTTACTTCAAAACCATTTTTAGATGATCTCGCTTTTTTGACACTTAATCCCGGTGCATATTTTACTAGACCACCAGTTTTTGTATGGAACCTTTCATCTGTTAAATCTGCTATTACCTCACCGTTACCGATTTTATTTCCGGGGGAAATGTTTAAACGATAAGATGTACCATCACTAGATTCCAAATTATATATTTGACCTGAGTGAGTAGATTCTTCAATTAATTTAAAATTAGTTAAAGACATTGAAGTAGTAACAATCTGAACTTCTCTAGAATCTCCTATTGATTCTCTTAATCTAACTTGTCCGCCAAACTCACTTGATTGACTTGCTTCTGCTAAAACTGTCCCTTCGTCTACAAATTTTCCTGATGATATAACCGGTCTTGCATTTGGTGGCAAGTTATAAACATCTCCAGCTAAAACCCACAATCTACCTAATCTTTGAGCTTTTAAGGTAATATTACCCTGCCTATCTGTTACCTCCTTTGGTTGAATAACCTTGTCGTACTTAACTTGACCAGCCAAATCACAAATAACATCCTTTGTTGCTTTTTCAACACTCTTTTTAACGGATCCAGCAGTAATCTGAGCAACAGTTATATCAGAACTAATATCTTCACCGTCATCTACAAATAAAAGCGATCCACTAGTAACCTCAATTTTTTGAGCTTTGCCTGAATTATTTCCTCGAGGAACTATCTTGACTATGAAATCAACTTCTGCCTGTTTAGCTTCTACGCCATGTGGAGTTCTATAACCTCTTACCTTTGCTTTTGAACTAAATTCAACTTTCCCAGAAATTTTTGATCTTACAACTCCACTTTCGGCAGTTGATACACCTCCAGTATGGAAAGTTCTCATTGTCAATTGAGTTCCTGGCTCGCCAATCGATTGAGCAGCAATAATTCCAACTGCCTCGCCTAAATCAACCAAGTGATTATGAGCCAACGCCCATCCGTAGCACCTCCTACAAACGGATCTGTTAGCTTCACATGTTAATGGGGATCTTATTTTTACTTCACTAATAGATGCTTTCTCAATTTCTCCTGACAATGTAGGATCTATAGCAGTATTTTGAGGAACAACAAGATTTTCTTCAGCATCTAAAATATCCTCAGCGGTAAGCCTACCCAGAAGCCTTGCTCCAAATTTGCCATCTTCCGCTTCAACAACTATTGATCGTTCTGTTCCACAATCTTCCTGCTCTATTTGGACATCTT
>MWOY01000105.1 GCA_002026015.1 Prochlorococcus sp. HOT208_60m_808G21
TCCCACTAATTGCATCAATTTGAGATATTTTACTATTGGCGTCAGGAGAAAATTCATCAGCCAAAACAACATCGGTGGGTAATAATAATTCTACTCCTTTTGCTTTTGCTTTTGCTTCTAAATCTTTAGCAAGCTCGAGTTTATCTTCTTCTACAAGGCTCTTTCCGACATCTAAACCTCTAGCTTTATAAAAAGTGAAAATCATACCTCCACCAATCATGATTTTGTCACACTTATCTAGTAAAGAATCAAGTACTCCTATTTTGCTACTAACCTTTGACCCTCCAACTATTGCTGCCAATGGACGATTTGGGGAATCTACTGCTCCTTGTAGGTATTTCAATTCTTTTTCTAAAAGGAATCCAGCTACTGAGGGACTTAAATAATTTGTAACACCCTGAGTTGAAGCATGCGCTCTATGAGCAGCACCGAAAGCATCATTTACATACATATCTGCATGTGATGCTAATTTTTCAGCAAACTCCAGGTCGTTCTTTTCCTCTTCACCAAAAAAACGAACATTCTCAAGTAAAAGAACATCTCCATTAGATAAGCTATTTGATTGTGCAACTGCTTCATCACCAATACAACTGTTAGTAAGAGTAACATTTTGCCCCAACAATTCACTTAATCTTGCTGCTACTGGAGTTAATCTCATTTTTTCATTTACCTGACCCTTCGGTCTACCAAAATGAGCAGCTAAAATGATCTTTGCAGAATGATTAATAAGATATTCAATAGTTGGGATCGCTGCACGAATACGCGTATCGTCGGTTATTTGACCGTCTTCATTTAATGGAACATTAAAATCTACTCTTACAAGAACTTTTTTTCCTTCTAAATGTGTCTTATCAAGACTGGAAAGAGATAATTTTGACATTAAACAAGCTATATTTATAATCTCAAGACCCTAACGTTAATTTGGGCTTATTGGGTTAAAAAGTAGTTACTGTTACCTATGCCTTAATAAATTTTAAGAATTAACGATTATAAAAATTTTTAGTTATTAAATTTATACTAAAATTTAGAAGTAAACACTTTTGAAACTTATAAAAACTAAAAGGAATACAAAATTTTATTTGATTTATTGAAGTGGACATACCCAAAATCCAATGGTACCCAGGCCATATCGCAAAAGCAGAAAAGAAATTATCTGAAGTTATCAATAAAGTAGATTTAGTTATCGAAGTGAGAGATGCACGAATTCCTTTGTCAACAGGACATCCACACTTAAATAAATGGATAAATAATAAAAAACATATTCTTGTTATTAACAGATCAGATATGATCTCCCCGAATACCATCAATAGTTGGAATAAATGGTTTAATTCTAAAGATCAATATCCTCTTTGGTGTGATGCTAAAAGAGGAATAGGGATTAAAGAAATTTGTAAGTCAACCAAAGATTCTAGGTCGTCAATCGACGATAGAAGACTCTCTAGAGGAATGCGAATTAGGCCAATTAGAGCCCTTACACTTGGTTTCCCAAACGTAGGAAAGTCGGCGTTAATTAATAGAATCGCAAAAAAAAGAGTTGTAGATAGCGCTAGGAAAGCAGGCGTGACTCGTAATTTAAGATGGATAAAATTAGAAAGTGGTATAGATCTGCTAGATGCTCCTGGTGTTATACCTCCAAATTTAGAAGATCAAAAATCAGCACTTAATCTTGCACTGTGTGACGATATTGGAGAAGCTGCTTATGAAATAGAGAGCGTCGCAATTGGATTTATCAAAATTATATCCACTCTCAACAAAGATACGAATGCGAATATCTCAGTTAAACAAATATCTAATAGATATGGAGTTGATATTACTAAAGGCTTTAAGAGTCCTTCTGCTTGGATCGACGAAGCAGCTTCAAAACATACCTCTGGCGATAAAAGGAGAATGTCTCATAAGTTATTGGAAGATTATAGAAATCAAATGCTGGGTAAAATTGCTTTAGAAGTCCCACTATGGAATTAAATAATCAAAATTCTTTCGGCATTGGAGAAGGTGAGCTTATAGAAATTATTTATGAGCTACCTCTTCCTATGAGGCTAGACAGATGGTTGGTAAGTAAAAGGCCAGAACAAAGTAGAGCAAGAATTCAACATTTTATAAATTCAGGTTTAGTACTTGTAAACTATAAGACTGCGAAAGCAAAGACCCCATTAAAAAATGGCGACAATATTCAAATATGGATGCCTCCTCCAGAACCTCTTATTTATTTGAAACCTGAAAAAATGGATTTAAATATCCTTTTTGAAGACGGGCACATCATAGTAATTAATAAACAATCAGGACTAATTGTTCATCCAGCCCCTGGACACAAATCTGGAACTTTAGTGAATGGATTACTTTTTCACTGTAAAGATCTACCCGGAATTAATGGGAAACTAAGACCTGGGATTGTTCACAGATTAGATAAAGATACCTCCGGATGTATGGTTGTTGCAAAAAGCCAAGAGGCATTAGTAAATCTCCAGAAACAAATTAAAGAAAAAATAGCATCACGCGAATATATTGCAGTAATTCATGGAGCACCAAATTCTGAAGAAGGCCAAATAGTGGGAAACATTGGCAGAGATAAATTAAATAGATTGAAATATAAAGTAGTTGAAGAAACTTCAGGAAGGTATGCCTGCACCTATTGGAAATTAGAAGAAAGATTTGGCAATTACTCATTAATGAGTTTCAAACTAGATACGGGGCGAACGCATCAAATAAGAGTACATTGCGCTCACATTAATCATCCAATTGTGGGTGATCCGTTATATGGAAGATGTAAAAAACTACCATGTAAATTAGATGGCCAAGCTTTACACGCCATTAAGCTTGGACTTATACATCCAATAAATGGTAAAGAAATGACATTTGAATCAGTTCTTAGTTTAAAGT
>MWOY01000106.1 GCA_002026015.1 Prochlorococcus sp. HOT208_60m_808G21
TAATATTAGAAAAGAAGTCATTAAAAAAAGTTTATTTATTTAAAATAAATGTCTCTAACCTCTTGGGAGCTAGTACAAGAAAAAATAAATGGATTCCGATATATAAGCAATACCCAATTGTTCCGAAAATGGAAAGGGATATAAATTTTGTTTTCAGTAAGAAATTTTTAATTAGCGAAATAACATCGCAGATAAGAAAAACAGGAAAAAATCTCCTAGAGGATGTTAATTTACTTGATGTTTTTGAAGATTCTAAATTTGGAGATGATTATATAAGTTATACATTTAGATTATCTTATAGAGATAAAGATAAAACTTTACTGGACTCGGACATTACATCAATACATTTAAATATTATTTCTAATGTTGAAAAATGTTTTAATACTAAATTGAGGAATTAATTGTATTACTAATCTCATATAAGACTATTTAATAGTCTATTTATAATTCTTATATAAGATAACTAATAAACCTATAAAACTAATTAATGTTGTATGATAAATTACATGATCAATTTACTATCTCTAATTCTATCTTCAGTGATGTGGGTTCAAGTCCCTCAGTGGTCAGATGATTGGTCAAAATGCGCTGTTGACGTACCAGATTCTTCATGTCATTGGTACATAACTGCACCTGATAATACTTTTGGGGAAGGATTTGATTGGGCCAGTGCGCCTTGGTTTGATGCTAACGGTTTAAGTGATGTCCCTAGTATTGATAAACAAACTGCCATTGAAAAGCTTCAATCTAAGTAGTACTGTCTTTAAGGCAGTACGGGAACAGATAAAATCACCTTATAGCAAGACTTTCTATCTTATATTTATTCCTTGGACGTTGAAAGGACATAATTTGTTGATTTATTATTCAATTTTTAAATTTTCCTAGTCAATAAACATTTTGGGTATGATTAATCCAAAATGATAAATTTATTTATCTTATCTATCTATTGTGAGACTATATAATAGACTTATAATAAGTCTCATATAAGATGCACTATAAATAGTAATTTTTATTTTTTAAAAGTAAATTTTATTTTTTTCATTTATACATAATTGTTGTTCACATAAATTTGAATAAAATTAATTGATGAAAAATAGAAAATTTAAACTTAACATTTATCTTATTTGAGACTATTAATTGGACTTATAAAAAGTCTTATATGAGAATTAGTATACTAATTTCTATATAGATTTTTTAATAATTGATACGCTTCGTTTAATTTTCTCATTTGATCTGTTGACCCTCCAGCATCAGGATGCGTCTCTAAGGCTATTGATTTATAGGCCTCCCTAATTTTACGGAACGTATGGGCGGATCCTGCGGATGTTGATAAATTCAATAATTTAAGTGCTCCATGTACTGTCATTGTTGAGTCCAAAGTTTCAAATGAATTTGATCTATTATTTCGCTTAAATCTACTTACAAACCTTCTCATAAGTGTTGGTATTCTATTTAACAGATCTGATGTAGCAAAAGGGTCCTCTAAAACGCCAATTATTAATAAAACAATTTCGAGTGATGGATTTTTCTTTATCCAAAATGGGCATAAATCCGACATTAATTTATTGGCTGCACTCCACGTAAACGGTAGATTTTCTGTTCCATCAAGATTTGGCCATATATCCCTTTCAAACCAATCCATCGATGCTTCTACTACATGATCATTAGGAACTGATCCATATAAGGTTTTCCAATGACTAATTAACTCAATTCGACATTTTATTAATTCAGTTTCTTTAATTGTATTAATTTGAATATCATTAATATTCCCCTTTAATTTTTCACTATTAATACTTCTTCTTAGATTCTTTACTTTTTTATCAACAAAATTGGGAAGGCTTATGTTTGAGTTGGTTTTTTCATTATATTGATTGTTATTTGTAATTCTTTTATTCAAAGATATCTCATTAACTTCTTTTTTTACGTCTGATTTAATTAATACCAATGCAGTATCTTCATCAATATTTAAATTTTCATTTTTATAATTCTCCTTAAAGTCTATTTCTTGCTGTTGGTTCTTAGGTAGTAAATCATCTTCTTGAAGAAGTTCTTTAAGTATCTTTTCTATTACAGGTCCTCTTGCTCTAAATCCCCACTCTTTTCGTAATTGATCAAACCTGGAAATTAGTTCCTCAGGTAAATCAATTGAAATTCTTTTTGTATTTGAATTTTCAGGAATATTCAATAATATTTTCTTGAATAGTATGTAATTTATTTAATTTTATTCAAAATAAATTGAAAGTCCATACGGAATATTGTTTTTAAATTAAAACCAATTTATTTTTATGTCACAAGTCTATTAAGTATCTTTTTATAATATGCTTAAAAAAATGTTTAATTGTTATTTAAAGTCATCTAAAGAAAAAAAGAGTTTTTATCAATCTAAGAAATTAGAAATGCTCAATTATATTAAGGATTCACTTGAGCGTAAAATTGCCTCTGTAACAGCATCTATAGAAGTTCTAGAAAGTCAAATAAGCAGAGATAAGGGTGTTGAAGTAACTAACTAGTATTCAAACAAAACTTTCTAAAAGTTTTTCAGGACCAAATCTCTTTAAATAATTAATATTTGAATTTTCAGTTACTAATAGATATCCTGCAAATCCTAAACCGTTAATACTGAAGCCATGAATATGATCATTTTTTCTTTTTATAATAGCGATCCATTGATTAGTTATTAAAATATTGTAAGGATATATCGGTTTCTTATCACTAATAGGGTCCCCAAGTCCTAATTTCTTGCATAATTCTAAGTAAAATTCAAAAAGATATGATGGATTTTTTAAAAAATTAAATTTGGATACAATAATATTTTTTTTAAGCTTACTATCTAGATCTTGATATGAGTTCATCTCTAAAAACCACTTTTCTCTAGGGCATGACATCTCACCTTTAGATCTACGCAAAAGTTGAAAATGCCTGTGAGGTTGACTTGCTCCCGCAATTGGAGAACTATTGAAAAACCATAATCCACTAGTATCTTTATTAACTTGTTGGATTGCTTTCCAATCTTTAATATCTAACCATCCATTTTGAGGTTTCCATTCATTTGTAATAAGTAAAATATGACCTTTTTGTACAGGGTACTTATTTAATATTAGTTGATGATTATCACCAATTTTATCAATTTCTAGTATCTTTTCCCAAGGACAAAATGGATTTTGCTTAGGACCATAGATTTTTTTTTTATTAAATTTTGAAGTATCGAGTTTCCTAATTATGAAGTCGTCTTTTTCATATAAATCTCTTGTAATAATATCAGTTTTGAGAGGATATAATGATTCATCATCAATTGATAATCGAGTTTGTTCTAGTGCTCTTTTCCAATATATTTCTAAACTCATTTAAAAAAACTTATCATTATCATTTTAAAAAAAAAAATAAACTTGTAATTACTTTTTATTAAATTGATATTCTTTCAATTTTTCCAGAGGTACTGATTCTAAGACTACAATATTCGTTGATTCTAATATGACTTTTGGTGCAAGACCGTCTAATAAAGCTTGCTTCCACCTATCAAGACAAATACACCAATGATCACCATCCTTTAGTCCTGGGAAGGAATAAATAGGCATGGGAGTTATTAAATCATTACCTTGTGATTTACTATATTTCAGGAAATTATCATCCATGACACAACATATGGAATGATTCCCTCCATCATTTTTGTCATAGTTGCAAAATCCATCCCTGAACCACCCTGTCAAAGGTGCGCAACTACAAGTCTCAATTTCTTCTCCAAGGACATTTAACTGATTTTGATTATTTATGGTCATAGATTTTTTATTAATAATAAAACACCAACATTTCTTTAAAAAAGGTTGACGAGTATGGGGGGTAAAGAGGTAATAATTCTAATAAGGTTTTTTTCATTATGGATTGGGACTTTACCGAAAACATTGCATTTAAAGCTCTATATGAAGCTTTTAAAGATAGTGATGAAACTTCCGCTTTAGAATTTTTATCTAGTGATGGTGCTTCATTTTATCTTGAGTTAACACAGGATGCCGCGGGTGAGGGACTTGATCTAGGTGATAATGAAACGATGGAAGAACTACAGGAAGAAATTATTGAATATTTAGAAAACAATTAAAAATTTATCTTAAGCGCTGAAATATTTAGCTTTTGAGTGTAGTGAAATGATAGCTGTAGTACTTTGTTCTGGATGAAGTTGTTCAGATTCATCCATGGTCAAGTTTATTCTTTTTGCATCCAACAATGATAATTGTATGTTTGAATCAGATACTTTTGGACATGCAGGATAACCAAAAGAATATCTAGCTCCTCTATATTTTTGAGCTAGTATTTCTCTATTTTTGTCTGGTTCTTCAGACTTATAACCACATTCAATACGAATTAACGCATGGACATACTCAGCTAGAGCTTCTGCTAATTGCACTGTAAGTCCATGGAATAACAAATAATCGCTATATTTATCTTCTTTAAATAATTTTTGAGAATATTCACTAGCAATATCGCCCATGGTTACAGCCTGCATAGGAAATATATCTATCGGTTTATCATTTTTCAAATCACAATAAAAATCAGCTATGCATAAATTATTCCCAGATTTTTGTCGTGGAAAATTAAATTGGGAAATTTGATTTAATGATTTCTCATCAAATAAGAAAATACTATTATCTTTTCTCCCGCATCTGAAATATCCATAAACTGCTTTGGGTGATATAAGTTTTTTCTCTATAATTATCTCTAACCATTTCTCTAAAAGGGGTTTAGCGTATGAATCCAAATAGTTATTGTATTCATCTACGCTTTGGTTTTTTCCTTTTTTTATTTGCCATTGCCCACTAAATAGAGCTTTTGTATCTAAATAAAATATTAACTTTTTTAAATCTATATCAACATCGTTCAAGACTTTAGTTCCCAAGAAAGGGGCTTGAATAGGATCTTCTTCATTTATAAATTTAGATCTTATAAAATTTTCTTTCAAATTTAATTTGGAAGTCTCGGTATGTATGGATATTGATTTTTTAACAGCTTGAGAGTTGGATTTTGATGAGGCTAAATTAATATTTATACCCTCATTGTTAATGAAACCCTCTGTATTTGACCAATTACCCTTTTTCTTATTATCCATATATTCATTCATAAATTTAAGATCAGTGAACGCATCTTTTCCGTACAATATTTTCCCTTTATATATTTTGCTGCAGTCCTCATTTACAAATTTTGGGGTTAAGGCTGCGCCTCCTAATATTACTGGGACACTAATATTTTCATTGTTAAAAGCCTCTAAATTAGCTTTCATAAAAGCAGTTGATTTAACAAGTAATCCGCTCATAGCGATGCAATCTGCATTGTGCTTTTTTTGTGCATCTATAATTGCTGAAACATCTTGCTTTATTCCTAGATTTATTACGTCATAACCATTATTTGTAAGTATTATATCTACCAAATTTTTTCCAATATCATGTACATCGCCTTTGACAGTTGCAATTAAGAGTTTTCCATTTGAAATGTTTTCATCTACAGTTTCCATATACGGCTCTAAAATTGAAACAGCAAATTTCATTGTTTCAGCAGATTGGAGTACAAATGGCAATTGCATTTGACCTGAGCCAAATAAATCTCCTACAACTTTCATCCCATCTAGTAAAAAGGTATTAATTATTTCAAGAGGTTTATATTTTTTTAAAGCTTTATTTAATTGATCCTCTAATCCTATTTTTTCTCCATCAATAATATGATTTTTCAGACTTTCTTCAAGAGTTAGGTTTTTATTTTCTGAAGATGCTTTTTTGAAATCTTGAATAGATAAATCTTGAAAAGCCTTTGTTAATTCTACTAATGGATCATAAATACAAATATCATCTTCAAATTCTCTTTTATCATAAATCAAATCTAGGCAAAGCTTTTTAGTTTCTTCAGAAATTTTTGATAATGGCAAAATTTTATTAGGTGCGATGATAGCAGAATCTAATCCTGCTTTAATGCATTCATCTAAAAATATTGAATTTAGATTAATTCTTGATAATGGTGAAAGACCAAAACTAATGTTTGATATCCCAAGTATGATATGAATATCTGGGAAATTTTCTCGTATTTTTAATATAGCACTAATAGTTTCTTTAGCGTTTAATCTATCTTCTTCTATCCCTGTAGATATTGGCAGAGCTAATGGATCAAAAAATAGCTCATAATCTGACAAACCACATTCTCTTGTCCTATTAATCGCTCGTTTGACAATCTTATATTTTTTTTCTGAATTCCTTGCCATTCCATCTTCATCAATTGTTCCGACAACAAGACCTGAACCATACCCTAAGGCTAAATTTAAAACTTGATCAAACCTTTCATTGCCATCTTCGTAATTGGTTGAATTTATAATACATTTACCACCAGCTGACTTTAATCCACTTTCCATTTTGTCAGCATCTGTAGAGTCAATCATCAATGGTAAATTTATATTTGTAACTAGTCTTGAAGTAATCTCTTTCATATCTTTCACTCCGTCTCTTCCTACATAATCGACATTAACATCAAGAACGTGAGCATTTTCTTTTTGTTGTTGCTTGGCAATTGCAACTAGGCCATCCCAATCGTCGTTATTTAATAACTCCCTTACCTTTTTCGATCCACTTGCATTTAATCTTTCTCCTACTATCAAAATTGAATTGTCTTGTTTATATGCCACAGAGTTATATATTGATGAGGCAGATGGAATAAAAACGCTTGAATTTTTCTTGCCATTGTTGTAGGTCCTTTCATTATCTATAATTTCATCGATTATTGAAGACAGGTATTTTATATGTTCGGGTGTTGTCCCACAACAACCACCTATTAATTGAACATTAAAGTCATATATAAAATTCATTAACTGAATCTTTAATTCTATTGGCTTCAATCTATAGTGAGCTACACCACCAATATTTTCAGGAAGACCTGCATTGGGAATACAGCTTATAGCGAAGGGAGAATTTTCAGATAAATATTTAATATGTTCCTTCATTTGCTCTGGACCAGTTGCACAATTAAGTCCAAGAATATCTATATTAAATGGCTCTAATATTGTTAATGCAGAAGCAATATCAGATCCAACAAGCATAGTACCTGTTGTTTCCATTGTTATAGATACCATTAAGGGTATATCAATATTTTTACTTTCAAGAATTTCTTTTGATGCTAATAAGGCAGATTTAATTTGTAAAACATCCTGACAAGTTTCAATCAAAAGAAGATCAACTCCTCCATCAATAAGACCATAAATTTGTTCTTTATATGATTGCTTTAATTCATCAAAATCTATATGTCCTAAGGTGGGTAATTTAGTTGTTGGCCCAATTGAACCTGCTACAAACCTTGGTTTATCAACTGATGAGTATTTGGCAGTAGCTTTTTTTGCTATTAATACCGCATTTTTATTTATCTCATAAGCCTTATCCGCAATATCATATTCATCAAGAACTATTGATGAGGCTCCAAATGTATTAGTTTCTATAACATGACAACCTGCTTCTAAAAATGAATTATGAACCTTCTCAACTACCTCTGGCGATGATAAAACAAGGTTTTCATTACATCCCTCTAATTCTTTTCCTCCAAAGTCATCTGCAGTAAGATTTAAGTTCTGAAAAGATGTTCCAGTACCTCCGTCAAAAATAATTAATGGTTTTTCATCTCTATTTAGATAGGTTCTGAAAGATTCCATTTTTAGGCAAAAATTAATTTATTTTAGTGAAATTCTTGTTACCCAATTATCATAGTCTTGAGAACGACCTTCTGTTATTTCTATAAGTTTACTTTTTAATTTATTCATTATTCGTCTTTCAACATTTAATTCAGTTGATTCAATTTTTTTAACTGGTGTAATTTTTGCTGCTGTACCAGTTAGAAAAACTTCATCTGCTATTAATAATTCTGTTTTATCAACAGGCCTCTCAATTACATTTATTCCAAATGATTTTGCTAATTCAATTACGCTAGCTCTAGTAATCCCCTCAAGGATATCTTGATCAACACCTGGAGTGATTAAGTCTCCATTCCTTACAATAAATAAATTCATACCACTAGCTTCGCTTACCTTACCACTTGAATTTAATAGCAGGGCTTCATCAAAACCCGATAAACTAGCTTCTGTTTTTGCTAATGAACTAGTAATATATGCTCCACTTATTTTTCCTCTTAAGGGGAGAGATCTATCTTCTTGTCTTGTCCAACTACTCATTCTACAAGAAACACCATCTGGGGATAGATAATCTCCTAGTTCAATACAATAAATAAAGAAATCTGTTTCAATATTGTGTAACCTTGGAGCTATACCTAAATCGCTTGTATATACAAATGGTCTTATATAAATAGGTTTTTCTGGCTTGTTTCTTTTTATAACTTCTTCTAAGGCTTTAAAAATATATTCTTCAGAAATTTCAGTTAAGAGTAATTTTGCACTTTGAGATAATCTTTTTATATGTTTATCAGTTCTAAACAAAAGGAATTCTTCTTTGTTTGTTGGGTTAGGTATTGCTCGCATTCCTCCAAATGCAGCAGTACCGTAATGTAGAGCATGAGTAGCTATTGATATTTTTGCTTCTTTAAATGGAATACATTTACCTTCGAACCAGGCGTATGGAAGAAATTCATGCATATTTAATTTATTTAATTAAGGTAAACTTGTTTTATCCTACTTACTTATTCTAAACCTTATTTATATATAAAAATGCACAGGATATTAAATATAGCAGGAAATGAAAAGAATAAGGATGATTTAATTGAGCAACCAGCTGCAGATTTTATTTTTATAACAAGTGTCAAGGCCGATTTAAATCTTATATCAAACTTATTGTTAGAAAAAGAATTTGCTTCATTAAAAAATAATATAAGAGCTTTAGAAATTTCTAATTTAAATTCCTCAGCTCAAATAGATAATTATTTATTAAAAACAATTAATTATGCAAAAGTTGTCGTACTTAGGATATTTGGAGATAAAGGTACATGGAACTATGGAATTGAACAACTTTTAAATTGGCAAGCAGTTAATAAAAAAAGGAAGTTAGTAATCCTATCAGGTACTATCGATCAGGAAATTTCCTTGTGCGAAATAAGTAGTATAGATAAAAATATTGCATTAAATATTTCTAAATTACTAAGATCTGGAGGACTGGATAATTATAGAAAGTTTCTTAATTGTTTAAATTATTTAGTTGTAGATGAAAAATTAATTCCTGATGAGTTTTTGAATATTACTTTTTATGCAGATCCCTATTTACATGATTGGAAAAATGAAAAAGGCGAAAAGATAGGAATAATATCCTATAAATCACTTTTTTTGGCTAATGAAATTGAAGTAAACGAAAAACTTAACTTGCAATTAAGAAAATACGGATTATCTCCTAAAACTTTTTTTATTTCAACACTAAAAGATCATTTTATTCAGAAGAAATTAATAGACATTTTTAAAAAAGAAGATATCAAACTAATAATTACCACAACTTCATTTTCTTCATCTCAAATCAAAAATAACGATTTAATTGAAAATTCAACAAATATTTTTACTTCTCTTAAACTTCCAATTTTACAGCTTCTTTCTTCTAATAGATCAAGAAAAAAGTGGTTAAATTCATCTATTGGAATGAATTCATCTGATTTATTAATGCAAATAATTATTCCCGAATTTGATGGAAGAATTACTACCTGTCCTTCAGCATTTAAAGAAATAATTTCTAAGAAAAATACACTATATAGTGAAATAAGTAGTTACAGAGCTGATCAAGTAGGTATTCAATGGATTTCAAAATTTGCAAAAAATTATGTAAAACTTCAGAAACTTAATAATTTTGATAAAAGAATTTGTTTAGTAATAAGTAATTATCCAGTAAAGAACGCAAGAATCGGAAATGGCGTTGGTCTAAATACACCATCTTCAATAGTAAATATTCTTAATTGGTTAAATGAAGAAGGTTATGACCTTGGATCTTGTAATTATCCTCAAGATTCTTCGGAATTAATGTCAATGCTTATAAAAACTAGAACTAATGATATTGAATCTCAAAATAATAAACCATTAGATTACTTACCACTTAGTGAATATTTAAAATATTGGAATTATTTAGAACTTGATCCCAAAAATATTATCGTTAATCGTTGGGGTAAACCATCTGATGCGATCGATCTAGATAATAAAGGCTTCTCAATAAATGGTATAAGATTTGGAAAAATAACATTATTGATTCAACCTCAACGAGGTTATGACGCTTTCACTGATAGAGATATTCATTCTCCCGATCTTCCACCTCCCCATAGATATTTAGCACAATATTTTTGGATTGAAAAAGTTTTTAATGCAAATGCTATGTGCCATATTGGTAAACATGGGACTGTTGAATGGTTACCTGGTAAATCTATAGGTCTCAGCAATAAATGTTTTCCAAATATTATTTGTCCAGCAATACCAAACATATATCCCTTTATCGTAAATGATCCTGGAGAAGGATCCCAAGCTAAAAGAAGAACTGCTGCAACAATTATTGATCATTTAACCCCTCCTTTGGATAGGTCAGAATTATATGGGAAATATTCAATATTAGAAAATTATTTAGACGAATATTTTGAAGCAAAATTATTAAATTCTAATCGGATTGAAATAATAGAAAAATCCATTTTTGAATTAATTAAAAAAGATTTTAGCGAAATTACTTTAAAGAATAAAAATAATGAAATAGAAGAAATTGATTCCTTTCTTTGCAAAATTAAAGAATCTCAAATTAGGACAGGTTTGCATATTTTTGGGAATAGGCAGAATGAAATTAATGAAATAAATTTATTTTTGTGTATTGCTAGAGTACCAAATGCCAACCGAGTTGGTGTTATTCAATATATAGCAAAACATTTAAAACTAGATTTGAATCCTTGGACAAATCAATATGATCAAATGTTATGTGATAAGGATAAAAAAATATTATTGACTTTTTCTAACAAAAACATTTTTAACTTTAGAATGGCTATTGATTTTTTGGAACAACAAGCAAAGTATTTAATATATTTGTTTTTTTACAAAAAGAATACCAATATAGAAAATCTAGAAAAATATAAAAATCAGAAAATAATAGACTATTTTTTTAATGAAAAAAAACATAATAAGTATTTTTTATTATTAAAAAAAGAGATTCTCTATCCAATCATTAATTCTTCATATAATGAGAAATTATCATTTATTAATTCATTAAATGGACAATATGTAAAAAGTGGTCCATCTGGAGCCCCTACGAGAGGTAAAACTGAAGCTTTACCCACTGGTAAAAATTTCTTTTCAGTTGATTCGAGAGGACTGCCAACTGAATCAGCATGGAGTGTTGGTTGTCAATCCGCAGCACAAATACTTGATTTATACAAACAAGATAATGGAGAAGATTTAAAAAATATAGCAATATCTGTATGGGCAACATCTACAATGAGAAATGGTGGTGAAGACATTTGTCAAATACTATATTTATTAGGAGTACAGCCTATTTGGGATGGGCCTTCAAGAAGAGTAGTAGATCTAGAAATAATTCCTTTATCTGTTCTCGAAAGACCAAGGGTTGATGTTACTTTAAGGATTTCGGGAATGTTTAGAGATGCATTTCCACAGTTAGTTAAATTAACCTCTAAAGCAATTAATCTTGTTTCTAATCTTAATGAGGATGGTACACTCAACCCTCTTGCTGGGGCATCAAGGGATGGTGATTCAATTAATCGTATATTTGGCTCAGCGCCAGGTTCATATGGAGCTGGTCTGCAAGAACTAATTTCAAATTCTAATTGGGAAAATATTGATGATTTTGGAGAATCTTTTCTTAATTGGAGTAAGTGGATTTACAGTGATAATCTTGAACCAATAGAGGATAAAAAATCGTTAGAAAATGCTCTTAAAAATGTACAGTTAGTTGTTCATAATCAAGATAATAAGGAACATGATATTTTAGATTCTGATGATTATTATCAGTTTCAGGGTGGATTATCTTCAGCAGTAAAAAAATTGAGCGGTAAATTACCTGAAATGTATCATGGTGATTTATCAAAATTTGGATTATCTAAAATTTCAAAATTACAAGATGAAATTAATAAAGTTGTTATATCAAGAATACTTAACCCTAAATGGATAAATGGAATGAAGGATAATGGTTATAAAGGAGCGTTTGAATTTTCAGCTACACTAGATTACTTATATGCTTTTGATGCTTCTACTGAAGTAGTTTCAGATTGGTGTTATGAGGAAGTTTATAAATCATGGTTATGTGATCTGGATCTTAGGAATTTCTTTCTAGAGAATAATCCATGGGCTTTAAGAGATATTGCACAAAGATTTCTTGAAATTGTCAATAGAAAAATGTGGAATAATTGTTCATCAGATGTCATTGAAAATTTAAAGAACATAATTATTAATACTGATTCAATAATTGAAAAAAACGAATTCTGAATTATCTACCTAATAGCGAAAGTCCATGACTATCTGTTCCGCATGATTTTAGCATTGAATA
This sequence comes from Prochlorococcus sp. HOT208_60m_808G21, assembly GCA_002026015.1. Taxonomy (GTDB): domain Bacteria; phylum Cyanobacteriota; class Cyanobacteriia; order PCC-6307; family Cyanobiaceae; genus Prochlorococcus_A. Next base: position 12,474 of record MWOY01000106.1, read on the forward strand.
TTTATCTGCTAATTTATCTATTTCTGAACATACAAATAAACTAGGATTCCATACTTCATTAAGTTCATAATCGTACCAAACCTCTATTCCATCAATACCTTTTATTTTGGCCTCTGGAATTAATTTATAAAAGGGAATCCTGTATCTAGCTGGATGTGCAAGAAATGATAAACCACCAGCTAAATTTATTGCTTTAATAACTGAACTAATATTTAAATCATTACCTATTGGAGACTCTCCAAGGATGTAGGGATTTAGGTATTTACTTTTTATATCTATTCCCAATCCAATTACATGAACTAAACATCCTAAAATCAAACAATTAATTTCTATTCCCGTAATTAACGTAAAAGAATCTTTAGGATAATTTTTGAGTATATTATTTTTTTTTATATATTCATGAGCTTTAATTGTATGATGATCGGTTATTGATAAAAATTTTAAGTTATTTTTATAAGCTTGTTCTAAAAGTTCATATGGTTCTAGACTTCCATCACTAAATTTTGTATGACAGTGAAAATTAATATTTTTAGGACAACTATTTTTATTAATATTGGAAGTTAATTTTACTAAGTCTTCCCTATTCATTGCTTAATGAATTCTCATTCTTCTTTCTAATCTTTGCATATAATTGTATTGAAGCCAACATGAAAATAATTAGTCCAACTACGCTCCATGTAGCAACACTAGTTGGAAAATTATTTTTAAAAATAACTAAGAGTACAATTATAAATAATAATAAAGTAGGCAATTCATTTAATAATCTAAGGTTTTTTGCTGAAATGGTTGAAGTACCATTTTGTAATGAATACATTATTTTGTAACAATAAGAATGATAAATTACTAATCCTAAAACAAAAGAAATTTTAATTTGCAACCACTTCTCACTTAACCAACTTGGTTGCATAATAACCATGCATATAGCCATACTTAAAGCTAATATCATCCCAGGAGTTGTGATTATATTTGCCAGCCTTTTTTCCATCAAGGTGTATTGTTTATTAAAGGCAATTTTTAATTCATTATCCATATTTTTAGATTCTTCATGATATATAAAAAGTCTTACTAAATAAAAAAGTCCCGCAAACCAAACGATTACACCAATAATGTGAAGTGATTTAAACCAGAGATATGCTTCAGCTGCCAAATTACTAGATTAATTTAAAAATATATTTTAAATATAGTTATATTTAACAATATCAAGAAATCTATTTTTCAAAAATTAATTAATATTTATAACTCGTTAAAATATTTATATATATCATTTACTGAATTTTTCCCAAGTCCTTTAACTTTTGATAAATCCTCTTTAGTAGCTATTCTTATCGCGTCTATTGATTTAAAATGCTCAAGCAATTCTCTTATTCTTGATGGTCCTAATCCACTGATTTGGGACAATTGAGATCTATTCATTCTCTTAGATCTTTTGTCTCTATGAAAAGATAATGCAAATCTATGTGCTTCATCTCTTACCCTTCTTAATAGAAGAACTCCTTTTTGATTTTCATCAGTATCAAGAGACTTAGTAAAGCCTGGAATAAATATTTCTTCATTTTTTTTTGCTAATGAACATATTGTTACTTCTTCCTCAAGATTTAATTCTTTTAATGCTTTAATAGCTGCATTTAACTGTCCTTTTCCGCCATCAATCATTATTAAATCAGGCCAATCTGATAGAAGTTCATTGTCTAATTTACTATTCGTTTTATCATTTAATATTGAAAAATCCCCTCCGCTTTTTTTAAATCTTGACCATTTTTTAAACCTTCTATGTATAACTTCATATATCGAAGCAAAATCATCACTATGTCCTACAAAAACGTTTGGATCTTTAATTTTATATTTCCTATAATGCTGTTTAGAAGGAATCCCATCAATAAAAACAACTTGTGATGCTACGGGGTCACTACCTTGAATATGACTTATATCATAACCTTCAATTCTTTTAGGTTGTTCGCTTAATTCAAGTATTTGGGCAAGATCCTCAATTGATGATTCATTATCTTGTATCCCATTTAATATTCTTTCTAATTCCAATTTCGCATTTTTTAAAACCATTTCTACAGTTTCATGTTTTTTATTTCTTTTTGGAATTAAAATTTTAACTTTCTTTTTTCTTAAATCCGTTAACCAATCCTCAATGGTTTCTTGTTTTGGAAGGTTATATTGAATTAGAATTTCTGATGGTATTTCTACAGCTTCAACATTCATATAATGCTCTTCTAATATCTTTTGTAGAATAAGATTTTCATCTTCATTATTTAATTTTTGACTATAGCCAATTCTCCCAATGAGCTTACCAGATCTCATTTGGAAAATTTGTATACTAGCTATATTTTTTTCTGAAACTAATCCAAAGATATCTCTATTAATTGAAGAATCTGGTATTGATATTTTTTGTGATTCAGTTAATAATTTTAAACCTGAAATTTGGTCCCTTATTTTTGCTGCATTCTCATAATCTAAATCATTTGAAAATTGCAACATTTTTTTTTGTAAAAATATTTCTAAGTCATCATTTCTTCCCTGAAATATCATAGATACTTGTTTCATTATTTTTTTATAATCGTTAGATGATATAACTTCTTGGCAAACACCTGGACATCTTCCTATTGAATAATTCAAACAAGTTCTATCTTTATAGACTGGCCTTGGTCTTTGTCTAAGTGGAAATATTTTTTTTATCGTAAATAATGTTCTCCTTAATAATCCGACATCAACATAAGGTCCATAATATCTATCTAAATTATTTCTATTTCTTCTTCTTCTTGTAATAAATATTCGAGGATATTTTTCACTCCAAGTTATACAAAGATATGGATATTTCTTATCATCTTTTAAAAGAATATTAAAGTATGGTTTGTTTGTTTTAATTAAATTTGACTCTAAATTTAATGCTTCATATTCGCTATCTGTGACTATTATTTCTATTTCGGTTATTTGACGAACCATCAAACTTAATCTGGGAGTTAAATCTGAATAATTATTGAAATAACTACTTACTCTACTGCGTAGTTTTTTAGATTTACCGATATAAAGTAAGTTATTATCAATATCTTTAAAAAGATAACAACCAGATGATTTTGGAATTTCGGATAATCTTGATTTTAATAACTCCTTATTATTAATTAATTTATATTCAATTTTAAAATTATATTTGTTATCTATTTTTTCAATAGAGGAATTACTCATTTATGATAATTACCCTCCATAATTCCAGCCAGTTGAAGATAAATTAAGTGAGTCAACATCATTATTCAGATAAGCAGATTGAACCTCTCCTACAAAAACGGTATGGTCTCCATGCATAACACTTCCAACAACATTACATTCAACTCCACCCACACTATCAACTAAAATAGGCAATCCAAGCTCACCTAAATTAAATTCAACAGACTCAAATCTACCTCCTAATGCTTTTTGAGGTTTAAAGAAAACAGCTGCTAGATCCTTTTGATCACTTTTGAGCACATTTAATGAGAACTTATTGGTAGACTTTATTATTTCATGACTAGAACCCTCTGCTCTAACAGCCATTACAACTAATGGTGGGGTGAAGGAACCTTGAGTCACCCAACTTGCAGTAAATCCATTCACTTCATTTTTATCTTCGTCTCTAACGCCACAAATAAATAATCCGTGAGGTATTTTTCTTAATAAGGTTTTTTTTGCTTCTAGATTTAATGTCATAATTGATTTATCTAATAATCTTATTTTAACTAAATTTCTTATTCGATCATAATAAATTCATGAAAATTCTTTATCCAGGTACATTTGATCCTTTAACTAACGGGCATCTTGATTTAATAGAAAGGGCTGAAAAAATATTTGGCAATCTAGTAATTGCTGTTTTAGAAAATACTTCTAAAACTCCAACATTTAATCTTGAAAGAAGAATGATACAAATAAAAAATTCTCTTTCTCATTTACCTAATATTGAAGTTATTTCTTATTCTGGTCTAACTGTTGATTGTGCAAATGATCTAAAAGCTAATCTTATTCTTAGAGGCTTAAGAGCAATGAGTGATTTTGAGTATGAACTTCAGATTGCTCATACAAATCAATCTCTTAATAATAATATTGAAACTATATTTTTATCAACAAATACAAATTATAGTTTTCTTAGTAGTTCTTTAGTAAAAGAAGTTGCAAAATTTGGGGGTGAAATTAAACACATGGTACCCCCCTCTGTTGAGAGGGATTTAAAAGAATATTTTAAATAATATTTTTATTAACAAGATTTCAAGTAATAAAGATCACTTAATAATTTAAAGGTTTTTTCTTTATCAATTTTATTAGAATTTTGGATAATACTTATAATTATTGGCTTTTCATTTTTATATAAAAAGCCAGATAATGCAAAGACATTTGAAAGAGTCCCAGTTTTACCAAAAAACTTTCCAGATAATTCACTATTTACAAATCTTTTAGCTAATGTTCCCCTTACTCCCGTAATTGAAAGTGTAGATTGATAAGCTTTAAAATCATTAAAATATCTCATTTTATCTAAAAACAATACAACTAACTTTGTTGTAATTTTATTTTTTCGAGACAATCCACTAGCATCTGCAAAGTATGCATTAGTTGCTGGAAGGCCCTTATTTTCAAGCCATCTTTTCAATTTTATATAGTCATTATCATTCCATGTATTTGAGGCATTTTTGAAGAGAGATTCAGCGGTAAAATTATGGCTTTCAGAATTTGCAAGAGTTAATAATGAAAGAATTGGAGTTGAATAAATTTTGTTTATCTCTTTAATATTTTTTAAATAAAAAGTTTTTTGTGAATCAAGAAAATCTATATATATTTTTGAATTTTGAAATTTATTTTTTAAATAATTTTTAATAAAATTTTTTAATGCATAAATATCATCATATTTATTGTGATTACTTTCTATTGCAAGAGATGTAATTGGAGATCCATATTCGTAAAGTTTATCTGTATTTGTCCAACCATTAGGCCAATATAATTTTGAATCAATTTCTACAATATTAAAGTTAATAATTTTATTCTCTTTAACATTTGAAATTAGTTCGACTATATGTTCATAATTAAGATCTGGATCCCCCTGACCGTATAAATAATAATCGTTTTTATTTTTATATAAGGAAGTTTTTAAATTATTTAATTTATATTTACTTAAAACATAAGCTGATGAGAATAATTTTTGATTAGATGCTGGCAACCTTGGAACATCCTCATTGTAGGAACTAATTATTTCCCCTTTATTATTAATAATTGATACACTAAATGAATCATCAAGGGTTTGATTCAATAAAGCATCATAAGTAGGACATATTTTGTTTTTAGTAATTATTCCTGGGAAATTAAAATAAATACTATTTAAAATAGTTAATTTCTGATTTGTTAGTAAATATCTTATTAAGAAAGGAGATGTTACTAATACAAGAACAATTAAGAAAAATGAATAAACTTTTTTTATCACATTAAATCTATAAATTTACAAAAATAGATTCATTGTCAGGTTTAATTTCAAACTCTTTTTTAAAAAAATATCTTTTATTTTCTTCTTTGAAAAGCAACCAGTTATTTGGATAAATATGCATAAGAGCAGCTTTATTTAAAGGCTGAAGAAAATAAATATTTTTCCATGTTTTGACAAAGTTTTTACGTCGCTCTCTAATAACACTTCCTATACCAATATTTGCATCTTCAAATTTTGGATTTAATGAATAATGCGTACCTTGATAATTATCAGACATTGGTTCAAATGAATCAAAATCATATGGCTGAGGTAGTATCGATATCATTGCAGTATCAACATTATTTATATTATTTGTTTCATTAAATGATTTAAAAGTAAAGATTTTATCTTTGATATCTGGATAGTCTCTTTGAGCCAAAGCCACAGCACCTTGATCAGCAAAGGTTATGAATACATTATTATTTTTAGACAATATCTTATAGATAGTTATTCCAATTCTGTTAAACTTCAATCCTTCAAAATTAAATTCTATAGTAAATCTTTTATTTGAATCTAATAAACTTGGAATAATTGCATCCTCCATATTCTTGAGAGATTCATTTAAATCTTTAGGTAGTTTGTAATTGGTTTCCATTAAAATTTGTCAATACATATTTGAATAAGTTCTAAAAATTTATCTATTTCTGACTTATTGTTTATTGAACCTAAAGTAACACGAATATTTGAATATAGTTCATCATCTTTTAAACCAATATTTTTAAGTGTTGAGCTAGGTTTCCCGGATGAGCTTGAACAAGCACTACCACTACTTATGGCTATTTTATGTTCCGACATGAAATTAACAATCTTATAGGCCCTTATAGGCTCAAATAGTTTATTAAGTAGTAGAAACGAAATATGATTGGGAAGTCTATTGTTAATACTACCCGTAATCTTTATATGATTATTATCCTTAATTTTTTGAAAAAAATAATCTTTGAGTTTACTAATATTATTAGAAGGAAATTGAGTTGTGTAATCATGTAATTTTATTTTTCCTTTAATATTCTTTAATGATTCATACATGCCAGCGATTAATGGTAAAGCTTGTGTACCTTGTCTAATTGAAAATTCCTGAGTCGGTGATATATCTTTATTTTTTAAAATTTGTCTAGACTTTTCTTTTGTTAAAAGAATACCGATCCCTTTTGGACCTCCAAATTTATGAGCAGATAAACTTAAAAAATCACATTTAAGATCTTTCCAACTGAATATTCCATTACTTAATATTTGTGTTCCATCTAAATGAAACATTATATTTAATTCTTCACATTTGGAACCAATAAATTTGACAGGTTGTATTGTCCCAATTTCACTTTGTCCCCAAATAATTGATACAAGCTTAGTATCATTGTTTAAAATTTTTTCGATATTATAAATATTTAAAATTCCATCATTATTCACAGTCCATTCATAAATCTCCCAATTTTGTTTTCTTAGTTTATTAGCACAAATGGTTGTTGCTTGATGTTCAACATTTGAAATGACAACACTACCATTTTTAAAGTTCTCATAAATATTATTAAAAACAATATTGGTTGATTCCGAAGAACCTGATGTAAAAATTATATCTTCTGGCTCTGCTTCAAATATATAAGCAATTTTAGATCTAATTTTTTCGAGATATGTAGAGCATTTTATGCCTAGCTCATATGTAGATGAAGGGTTATGCCAATAATTCCTATAAGTTGAATTAATTATATTTAAAACATTCTCAGATAATGGAGTTGTGGATGCATTATCTAAATAGATAAAATTATTTTCCATTAATTTATTAACATTGATCCTGAGAAAACCTTTTTAGCATTACCGGTCATAATGACTTCACAATCTTCTTTTGACCAATCAATTTTAAGATTACCTCCTGGTAAAGTTACTATGGTTTGTGAATTACAAAGGCCTAATTTATAAGCTGCTACATGGATTGCACAGGCACCTGTTCCACAAGCTAAGGTTGGTCCTGCACCCCTTTCCCATACTTTTACTTTGATATTATCTCTATTTAAAATTTGACAAAAATGCACATTAGTTTTTTCAGGAAATAATTCATTTTTCTCAAATATAGGACCAAGTCTGGAAAGAACAATTGACTCTATGTCTTTTACAAAGAATATTAAATGAGGATTTCCCATTCCTACGGCATAACCCATATTATTAAAATCTTTCTCAATAAATTCGTGTGAAGGAATTGAATTTATTTTTTTTTCAATTGTTGTTGGAATAATTTGACATTCTAGAATTGGAACTCCCATTTTTACTGTAATTTCATCATTAATATATTTTGCAATTTTTAAACCTGCTTTAGTCTCAATTTTATATTCTATATTTTTATTTTTCTTTGAATCATTTACATGGAGATACTCAACTAAACACCTAATTCCGTTTCCACACATTTGTGCTTCAGAACCGTCAGAATTAAAGATTATCATTTTTGCATAATTATCTTCATTAGGTTCTTCTATGAAAATCACACCATCTGCTCCAATACCAAATTGCCTGTTACAAATCCTTTTTATGTCAAATATTTTATTTGTCTTGAAATTTTTATATAAATCATTTCCTCTTGAATCAATTACTATAAAATCATTTCCATTACCTTGATATTTTTCAAAAGTTATATTTTTCATTTGTAGATAATATATTTTTAAATTTTAATTATAAATTATTCCTTTTTAACAATCTATTTCTATTTTATACAATGGATATTAAAATAATAATTTAATAAATAAAAATTAAGTGATTTCACCCGATAAACAATATGAGGCTGATACCAATTTATATAATCCATCTGAAATAGAAAAAAAATGGCAGTCAAAATGGACAGAAAATAATTTATATAAAACCGATGAATTATCTGAGAATAGCGATAAATTTTATGCCTTATCTATGTTTCCCTACCCTTCAGGTAATCTTCATATGGGACATGTTAGGAATTATGTTATTACAGACTTAATAGCTCGGTTCCAAAGGTTTAAGGGTAAATCTGTTTTACATCCAATGGGTTGGGATGCTTTTGGTTTGCCTGCTGAAAATGCAGCAATTGAAAGAGGTATTAGTCCAAGTGTCTGGACTAAAAAAAATATTTCTCATATGAAGTCACAATTAAAGCTTTTGGGACTATCAGTTGATTGGGATAGGGAATTTGCAACTTGTGATGAAAATTATTATATATGGACACAATATCTATTTTTAGAGTTATACAAGGCAGGTCTTGTATATCAAAAGGAATCAGAAGTTAATTGGGATCCTATAGATAATACAGTCTTAGCGAATGAACAAGTTGACTCAGAGGGTAAATCTTGGAGATCTGGAGCAGTAGTCGAAAAAAAATTATTAAAGCAATGGTTTTTAAGGATTACTAATTATGCGGATGAGTTATTGAAGGATTTAGAAAAATTAGATAACTGGCCAGAAAGAGTAAAAATAATGCAAGATAATTGGATTGGAAAGTCAATTGGTACAAATATTAATTTCAATATCAATACCAATCCAGATAAGAAAATAACTGTATTTACAACAAGGCCAGATACTTTATTTGGAGTTACTTATTTAGCAATTTCTGTTAATCATTCATTAATTAAAAATATTTCTGATCAGGAAACTATACATGAGATAGAAAATCTTAAAGAATATTTGAAAAATAATAAAGATAAAGAACTTGAAAAAATTGGAATAAAAACCAGCTTAATAGCAATAAATCCGGTTAATTCTGAACCTATTCCTATTTGGGTGGCAAGTTATGTTCTCGATGAATACGGTACAGGCGCTGTTATGGGTGTGCCTGCTCATGATCAAAGAGATTTTGTTTTTGCCAAAAAAAATAATATTGTTATTAAACAGGTAATAATAAATGATAAAGGTAAAAAAACTAAAGAGCTTGATAAAGCTTATGTGGAAAATGGATATCTTATTAATTCAAATCAATACAATGGCTTAGCAACTACTATTGCTAAATTAAAAATTTCAGAGGTGGGCGTAAATAATGGATGGGCCGAAAATAAAATCCAATATCGTTTAAGAGATTGGTTAATATCTAGACAAAGATATTGGGGATGTCCGATTCCCATCGTTAATTGCAAAAAATGTGGGTCTATTCCTTTAAACCAATCGGATTTACCTGTTGCATTACCAAAAGATATAGATATCTCGGCTAACAAGATTAATGCTTTAGGTGATAATAATAATTGGATAAATACAACATGTCCAAAATGTGGAATAGCGGCAAAAAAAGAAACTGATACTATGGACACCTTTATGTGTTCATCATGGTATTTTTTAAGATATCCATCTTCAAAATGTTCAAATAAGCCATTTGAAAAGATTGAAATTAATAAGTGGTTACCTGTAGATCAATATGTTGGAGGAGTAGAGCATGCAATATTGCATTTGCTATATGCAAGATTTTTCACTAAAGCTTTACGGGATAATGAATTATTTGAAATTGATGAACCATTTAAAAAACTATTAACGCAAGGAATGGTTCAGGCCGCAGCCTATAAAAACAATAAAACGGGTAAATATATTTCACCTTCCGATATTACTGACTTATCAAATCCAACAGATCCAATTGACAATACCAAACTCGAAGTTCTGTTCGAGAAGATGTCTAAGTCAAAATATAATGGAATAGACCCTGAATCAGTAATTAAAAAATATGGAGCAGATACAGCAAGAATGTTTATATTATTCAAAGCGCCTCCAGAAAAAGATTTGGAATGGGGAGATACAGATGTTGAAGGACAATTTAGATTTTTAAGCAGGATTTGGAAGCTTTATATAAATTGTTCAAAAGATATAAAGAGGAAATTTAATTCCTATCCCGATATAGAAAAAAGTCTAATAAAGTCAATGAATATAGCCATAAAAGAAATTTCAAATGACATATTAAATAACCAATTTAATACCGCCATTTCAGAATTAATGAAGTTTTATAATTCATTATCAAATTCCATTAATGACGTAAACAATAATTTAAAAATTGATGCTTTAAAAACATTTTGTATTTTGTTGGCTCCATTTGCACCTCATATTGCAGAAGAAATATGGCATCTTTTAGGTTTTAAAAAATCTGTACATTTAGAACATTGGCCTTCATTTAATGCCGAGGCACTAAAGGAAGATTCATATGAACTAGTAATACAAGTGAATGGAAAAGTTAGAGACAAAGTAAATATTAATAATGATATGAATGAAGATCAAATTAAAGAATTGACTCTTAAAAGACCTAACATATTAAAATGGACTCAAAATAAGGAAATAAGAAAAATAATTATTGTTAAAGGAAAAATTATGAATATTGTTGTTTAAAAATTAATTTTTTGAATAACTAATGAATTTGGATTTGACCAATCGCCCTTAACTAAATAATTATCATTACCAAAGCACATTTCACGGAGTATGAAAAATATAGGTTCGCTCACTGAATTATCAAATAATGATGTTATGTCATCTATAGAATATTCTCCACCTTCCTCTAATAAATTACTTACTTTTTGTTGATACTCAATAATATTTGCGGCTGCTTTCTTTCCAGCTTCAACTCCAGGTTGATCATATGCATTTATATTTACCAATTCAGCGTAGAAGGATACAGCCCTCTCAAATAAAGCGATTAAGGCACCTAGTGAAAAACAATTTAACTTTTCTAATGTAATAGTGATACTTTGTCTATTTTCAGTAGAAAGTGCCGATCTGGTTCCTTGCAAAAAACCAGAAAGATATTCTTTAGGATTCTCTTTTTCATCAAAAATATTAGTTGATGGAGAATCTAATAATTCAATAAAAATACAAAAGAAATTATCAATACCATCTCTCAGTTGCTGAACATAAGCATGTTGATCTGTAGATCCTTTATTACCAAAAACGGAAATACCTTGATTAACTACTTCACCATTCCTATTAAATTTCTTACCTAATGATTCCATTACTAATTGCTGGAGATATTTACTAAATACCTGTAACCTATCTCTATAAGGTAATACGACCATATCTCTTTTTCCAATACCATCCCCAGTTAAATACCATGCGGATGATAATAGTGCTGCTGGATTATTTTTAAAATCTCTTATGCGTGTGGCCTCATCCATTAATGATGCTCCTCTAATAAATTCAAATATATTTTCATTAATAAGAGCTAATGGAAGTAATCCCACAGAGCTTGTAATACTAGTTCTTCCTCCAACCCAATCATGCAAATTAAATATTTTTAACCAATTTTCAGAAGTGGCTTTTTTAAATAACTTACTATCTTTCATAGTTATGGCTATAGCATTAGAATTCCATTCAAGAGAATTGTTTTCGCAGTGACTTTGTATAATTTCCATAGCAATTCTAGGTTCAGGCGTACCACCTGATTTGCTTACTACTACAAATAATGTTGTTGATAACTTTTCAGATAATTCTTCTAACTTTTCGCTGATTAAAAAAGGATCAACATTATCGATATAAGAAAAATTTAAACCTTTAGAGCACTTCTGTAGTGACTCTGTAATAAGTAATGGTCCTAAACCACTTCCACCAATTCCTATCCATAAAACATCAGTATAATGTTGATTATTCTTATTCTTAATATCTCCATCTAAAATTTGTTTTCCAAATTTAGAGACTGCATTAATATCTGCGCTAATTTCCTCTCCTATTTTTGAAGATGGAGAAATTGATGGATTTCTAAGCCAATAATGGCCAACTTGTCTATTTTCATCAATATTTGAGAATGCACCATTTTCTAATTCTTTTATTGATGAAAAAACATCTATAAATTTATCTTCTAAATTTTTTATCTCATTACTTGTGAAATTAATTTTGCTTATGTCTAACCAAATATTTAATTTTTTATCATACCAAAGATAATTACAAAATTTATCCCAAGATTTTAAATCTTTATTCATTTTATATATTTGTTTCTTTTATTTATTTTCAATTATATCTATACGAATAGTACATAGATTTGAATCATTTAAATTTGTTTAAATTTTTATCTTCAAATAAATATGTTTTTGAATATAAATAATTAAAATTGAGGGTTTTTTTTATTTCATATGAATTTATCATTGGATAAAGTATAAAACTTTGACTAGTTCATTTAATTACATAATTTCGCCTGAGATATCTGAATTTAGAAGATTTTCACCAAAATTAAAAATAGGTGTACTTGCTTCTGGGAAAGGAACAAACTTTCAGGAATTGATAAATCTTTCTGAAAAAGGACAATTAGATATAGATATAAAAGTTCTAATAACTAACAAAGATGAAGCCGGTTGTATAAAAAGAGCTGTAAGTAAAAAAATACCTCACAAAATTGTAAGAGGCAAAGATTTTCTGCAAAAAGAGGCATTTGAATCAGAAATTGTAAACACTTTAATTCATTACGATGTTGAACTTGTGGTTATGGCAGGCTGGATGAAAATTGTTACTCCATTTTTTATTAATAAATTTAAGAATAAGATAATAAATATTCACCCTTCATTACTTCCTTCATACAAAGGAGGTACTGCGATAAAGGATTCTATATTAAATGGTTCAAAAATAACTGGTTGTTCAGTACATTTTGTAGAAGAGGAGGTAGATAGTGGATCATTGATAATGCAAGCTGCATTGTCAATTAGAGATGATGATGATATTGAATCACTTTCCAAAAGAATACAAATGCTTGAGCATAAAATTTTACCTCACTCAATTTCTCAAGCTGGTTTTTTGATAAGAAGTAATTTTATGGAAAATTGTTAGTTAAATCAAGACCTTCATCCATTGAAAATCCACTCATAATATTTAAATTTTGAATTGCTTGCCCAGTCTGACCTTTTAACAAATTATCAATTGCAGATAAAATAATAATCCTCCCATTTCGAATATCAACTTTAACAGAAAGGAAAATTTGATTTGTATTTTTAACCCATTTTGTTGAAGGGTATGTATCTACAGGTAATACTTTAATATTTTTGAAATTTCTGTAATAATTATCCAAAAGAATTTTGCAATCATCAGAAGTTAATCCTGGATCTCTTAATCTGCCATATATAGTCGAATGCATACCCCTTGAAATTGGAACCAAATGAGGTGTAAAAAGCAGTTCAATTTTATTTCCAGAAATTATAGATGCTACTTGCTCGATCTCTGAGGTATGTCTATGGTTTATCAATCCATATGCTGATAAGCCTTCACCACATTCTGATAATAGTAGCTTTTGGTTTGGTTCTCTACCACCTCCAGAAGTACCGCTTTTAGAATCAATTACTATTCCTTCATTTTCAATAATTCCTTGCGAAAGATAAGGAACTAGTGGAATAAGAGCAGATGTTGGATAGCATCCTGGACAGGCAATTAATCTTCCTTTTGAAATGGCTTCCTTATTTATCTCAGGAAGACCGTAGACTGCCTCTTTACATAAATCATCATCATTCCTTTTAAAAATAGCAGCTTCTTTGGAATATACATTTTTCCATTCATCCAAAGACTTATATCTGTAATCAGCAGATAAATCAATAACTTTAAGTCCTCGATCTAATAATTTCCTTGTCAATGTTGAAGATAGGCCATTAGGTAAGCAAAGCAAAGCAACATCTGCATTTTTTGAAATATTATCTACTGAAATTTCTTCGATATAAGGATCATTATCTAGATAAATAAAGGGAAAATTATCATTCCACTTTGATCCAGATGTTTTATTACCTCCTAAAAATGAAATTTTGTATTTTTTAATTTTCTTTAAGAGATTTACCGCTTGAATACCGCCGTAACCAGTAGCACCTACTATTGCAACATTCATTTCTTTGAATTGGCAGACTTTGAGATAGGATTATAAAGTGTTGAATTTAAGGTAACTAAAACACTATTTTTCTATATTGATAGGAATAATGAAAGAAACAAGTCCCAAATCAAATAATGGAACAATTTTGGATATAAATGAATCTTTTAAAATTGAATTTGATCCTATAAGTGATGCGTTGGCTGCTATAAGAAATGGTGAATGCATAATTGTTGTAGATGATGAAAGAAGAGAAAATGAGGGAGATTTAATATGTGCGGCTCAGTTTGCAACTCCACAGCAAATTAATTTTATGGCAACTGAGGGACGTGGTCTCATATGCCTAGCAATGCAAGGTGAAAAACTTGATTCTTTAGATTTACCATTAATGGTAGATAGAAATACAGATGAAAATCAAACAGCTTTTACTATATCAATTGATGCTGGACCTGAAAATAACGTTACTACCGGAATTTCCGCTGAAGACAGGGCAAAGACAATACAAGTTGCTATAAACCCAAATACTAAACCTGATGATTTAAGAAGGCCTGGACATATTTTTCCATTAAGAGCTAAGAAAGGTGGAGTATTAAAAAGGGCAGGTCATACTGAAGCGGCTGTAGATATTGCGGCAATGTCTGGTCTTTACCCCGCTGGAGTGATTTGCGAAATACAAAATCCTGACGGTTCCATGTCAAGACTTCCACAACTTAAAGAGTATGCAAAACTGTGGGGAATGAAATTAATATCTATAGCAGATTTAATAAGTTATCGGTTTCAAACTGAGAGATTTGTATATAGAAAATCCGATGCTGTACTTCCAAGTATTTTTGGTAATTTCAAAGCTTATGGATATGTTAATGAACTTGATGGTTCAGAGCATATTGCATTAGTTAAACAAAAATTATCAAAATTAAGCGAGCCTGTACTAGTAAGAATGCATTCAGAGTGCCTAACAGGGGATGCTTTTGGATCTTTACGTTGTGATTGTAGACCGCAGTTAGAGGCAGCTTTATCAAGGATAGAAAAAGAGGGAGAAGGCGTTGTTGTTTACTTGAGACAAGAAGGTAGAGGTATTGGTCTAATAAATAAATTAAAAGCTTATAGTTTACAGGATGGTGGATTAGATACTGTAGAAGCTAACGAAAGATTAGGTTTTCCAGCTGATCTCAGAAATTATGGTGTTGGAGCACAGATATTAACCGATCTAGGTATAAAAAAACTGAAATTACTTACAAACAATCCTAGAAAAATTGCTGGATTAGGTGGTTATGGAATAGAGGTAATTGAGAGAGTTCCATTAGTAATTTGTCCAAACGATAATAATGCTGAATACTTGAGTGTAAAAAAAACGAAGTTAGGCCACATGATTGATGAAGACAATACTAATTCCAGAAATATCGATCCATTTATATCAATTTTTCTTGATGGGAAATATAAATCTATTGATCTAGTTCCAATAAAAAATAAAGTTATTAAATTCTGTAGTGATAAGAACATTAATATCAAACTAGAAAGTACTCCAAGGTTATTGGCTTTTTGGAATAGACCAAAATTAGTTTGGCGAATTTTGCATGATCAGAATAGAACCAATTCCAATATTACTGATGAAGAAATAAAGAATATTGAATTATTTATTCAGTTTTTATCCAATTATGAAAATAGTACAAAGATAGGAATCATTGTTTCAAGAAACATTGAACAAGCATTACACCCAAAAAGCAGCATTAAATTAATCAATACTAATTTTTCTATAAATAATGAAATCTTATATTCATCTACAAGAAAATTTAATCTAGATAAAGAGACATTTAGTATTGTTTTTGAAGGCTAAAAACTACTTTAAAGTTGCCTTTAAAATTTTTGACCCATTAGTAAGCTTTAGCACTACATCCATATCATCAGTCTTGCCAAAAACTGTATGAACTCCATCCAGATGAGGCTGTGGTTCATAAACTATGAAAAACTGACTACCACCTGTATCCTTTCCTGCATGAGCCATAGAAAGTGAGCCTGATAGGTGTTTATTGGAATTAATTTCACATTTTATATTATATCCAGGCCCACCAGTTCCAGGCATACCTGAGGCTCCATCACGAGTATTTGGACATCCACCCTGAGCCATAAATCCAGGAATCACTCTGTGAAATGCTAGACCATCATAAAAACCATCACTAATCAAATTCGTGAAGTTTTTAACTGTATTAGGTGCATCGTCAGAGAAAAATTCAATATTAATGTTCCCAACTTCTGTTTCAAATAATGCGGTTGTCATGTTTTATTTGTTTAGTAATTAATAAATATTTTAGTAGCTAAAGCAACTTTTCAAGGTTTTCCTTAATAGTGTTTATATCAATGCTATCTATATTAGTATTTTTGTCTTCATCCCAATTTTCAACTTCTAGATTTTTCTGTGGTGGTGATATTAATAACCTATCTTCTGCGGTTTTAGGTACAAAATTTTTTTCTACTAATTTGCATTCATAATCTAATTTAATACAGAAATCTTTTATTTCCTCTATGTTAATCATCTCAACTGTTGGCAAAGGGAAATCTTGAGCTTCTAGAAGTCCACAATATCTTGTTGCATCATCCTTATCTTCAAACATAAGAACAATTGTCCTTCCTTTAAGTTCAATTGAATGAATTCCTTCCTTATCTGTTCCTGAATTATATAAAAGAACAAATATGTTCATAATTAACAATTTTTCTATTTATATAGTATTTGATTAAGAATCAGAAAGTGATAATTCTTGTAATCTTGTATATAAAGCAATTTCTTCATCATTAATATCAGCTGGTATCACTACCAAGATTTCAACATATTGATCACCAACATTATCTTCGAAAGTTAAACCCCTACCTTTCAAACGTAACATTCTGCCCGTAGATGATTTTGGTGGCACTTGAAGTGTAACATTTCCATCAAGGGTGGGAACCTCTACTGCACAACCGAGAAGAGCATCATGAGGAAATAACTCTAATTTATATAAAACTCTTAAACCATCAATTCTTAAACCACTTTCTGTTTGAACTTTTAATTGCAGATAATGATCTTTACCTCCTCTTGCTACATTTTCAAGCCTTAATCGCCATCCATCTCCGGCAAAAGGAGGTGTATCAACTTCTACTACAGTTTCATCTTCAAGCTCTATTAAAATTGAAGCTCCATTCAAGGCTTCTTCAGGAGTTAATTCAATAACTGTTTCAATATCTTGGTGGAGTTTAACTGGAGGCGGTTCTTCTGGAGAGGTTGTAGGGTATTGATAATTGTTAAATTCATCATTGTTTGTATTTATCGATTCCTCGCCAAATTGTTCATCATCATATTCCTCGTAATTCTTTGGTGAGTATTCATATCCAAATAATGTATCAAGGTAATCTTGAAAATCAGGAAAACCTGTCTCGAAATTATTATTTTCATAATCATTCTTGGTATTATCATCAGAACTGTTTTTACTTATATTAGGATCACGAAAATATTCGTATGCTTCGTTGATTAGTTTAAATCGTTCTTCTGCATTAAGATCATTTTTATTTAAATCTGGATGCCATTTTCTTGCTTCTCTTCGAAAGGCCTTTTTAAGTTCTTTATCATCGAAATCAGGGGATAAACCCAAAATCGACAAATAGTCTTTTTTAGAGGAAGTAGTCATTGTCCCATGGATCATCGTCCCTAGAATTACCATACCTCGAATTTCTATAATTTCTATTCATTTGATCATCCCAAGGATCATCATCCCAATAATCATCTGAAAAGAGTTCATCCTTTAATGATCCAAATGTATTCTTAATGCTCTGTAAGGGATTATTATCAGTTTTCTTTTCTGCAGCAAATTTTCTGTTTAAGCCGAATAATGCTTCTTGTAGAGCACTTACTGAAATTTCTAATTCTTGAGGATCATCGTCATCTATATACTCTTCGACATCTTGAATGGCTAATTCAACAGCTCGTTGTTGCCTTTCGGCCCCATAAGGACCAAATTCTAATGAAGCATCCCTTAGTCTTCTTTCAGCTTGTGCAATAAGAGTTAAAGCACTATTTTTTCTATCAATTACAGATCTTCTTTTCCTATCTTCATTAGCTTTTTCTTTGGCTTCTTCGATAATTGAATTTATTTCTTGTTCATTTAAATTAGAACCACCAGAGATAGTAACTGTTTGCTTTCTTCCAGTTGTTCTATCAGTTGCACTCACTTCTAAAAGGCCATTAGCATCGATATCAAATGCTACTTGGACTTGTGGTATCCCTCTTGGAGCGGGAGGTATTCCTGATAACCTAAATTTACCAAGTGATTTATTTTCAGAGGCTAAAGGCCTTTCTCCCTGCCTTACTTGCACGACAACTGAGGACTGATTAGCTTCAGAAGTACTAAAAACATCAGATTGTCTAACTGGTATAGGAGTATTACGAGGGATGAGTACCTTCATTAGACCACCAATAGTTTCTAAACCTAAAGATAAGGGAGTAACGTCATTTAGGAGTAAATCTTGTAAGTCACCACTAATAATTCCAGATTGTATCGCAGCTCCAACTGCTACTACTTCATCAGGATTTACAGATTGACAAGGATCATTGGGAACAAGCGTCTTTACTAATTGTTGAACCATTGGGATTCTTGTGCTGCCACCTACAAGAACTACCTCATCAATATCTTCTGCCATCCATCCAGAATCATCTAATGCTATTTGCACAGGTTCTAATAATCTATCAAGTAAATCTTGTGATAATGATTCAAATATTTTTCTATCTAAGGTTTCTTCAATATGTAAAGGACCCTCCTTACTTGTTGTGATAAATGGTAGTGATATTTTTGTTTTTTGTAATCCTGACAATTCACATTTAGCTTTTTCAGCAGCCTCACTTAATCTCTGTAAAGCTTGTCTATCTCTTCTTAGATCAATATCATGTTTAACTAGAAATTTTTCTGCTAGCCAATCAACTATTTTTGAATCAAAATTGTTTCCTCCTAGCTGTGTATCACCACAAGTGGCTTTAACATCAAATACACCATTTGAAATTTTCAATAATGAAACATCAAATGTTCCTCCTCCTAAATCAAAAACCAAAACATTATTTGAAGAACTCTTTTCAAAACCATAAGCTAAAGCAGCAGCAGTAGGTTCATTTAGAATTCTATCTACTTTAATACCAGCTAATATTGCAGAATCCTTTGTGGCTTGCCTTTGAGATTCATTAAAGTAAGCAGGAACAGTAATAACTGCAGAATCAATAGTATCTCCAAGATATGTTTCAGCATCATTAATTAATTTTCTAATCAATGAGCTAACTAATTCTTCTGGTGCGTACTCTCTTTCTGTATTAGGACTAAGAACCCTAACGCTTCCATTGGTGTTCGCTTTTACGTTATAAGGAACAGAAATACTATTATCATCTAATTCATCCCAGTCACTACCAATAAATCTTTTTAAGTTATAAAAAGTATTCTTAGGATTTAGAACAAGTTGTCTTCTCGCTTGGTCTCCTATTACTATTTCCTTGTCTTTTGTAAATCCAACGATTGAAGGTGTAGTTCTCGAACCCTCAGAATTTGCAATAACAATTGGACGTCCAGCTTCTATAACTCCTACAACAGAGTTAGTAGTACCTAAATCAATTCCAACTATTTGCCCCATGATTTTAGATCGCTAAATTAAAGCAAAATTCACTAATAATTTAATTAATTTTTATCTTAGATATTTACATATAATAGTAAAAATCAAATATTTTCAACTTAATTTAAATAAATAAGATTATTTATAACTTGTTAAAAGATTACTATCTATTCTAAAAAAATATTTTAAAGACAAGGGTGTTGATGTAATTAACCTAAATAAACTAATATAAAACGGAGAGAGAGGGATTCGAACCCTCGATAAAGTTGCCCCTATACAGCATTTCCAGTGCTGCGCCTTCAACCACTCGGCCACCTCTCCCAAGATAACCATTTTAACCCTTGAACAACCCATTTTAGAGGAAAGTTATTTGAAAAAGACTTTCACAGTCACGATTAAAAATAAGGAAACCGGAAAGGTTTACCAAGAACAGGTTAATAGTGATGATTACATACTTAAGGAATTTGAAAAAAAAGGTTTTAAACTTGCATTTTCATGTAGAAATGGTTGCTGTACAAGTTGTGCCGTAAAAATAATATCTGGAAATTTGCAACAACCTGAAGCTATGGGTGTATCTCAAGCTTTAAAAAATAAAGGTTATGCACTACTTTGTGTTGCCAAAGCAACTTCAGATCTTGAGGTAGAAACTACACATGAAGATGAAGTTTACGATTTACAATTTGGACAATATTTTGGGAGGGGAAATACAAGAGTTGCTCCTCCTTGGGAGTTTGAGGAAGATTAATTATAATGTTTGAATTAAGTGAAATAGAGGAAATTGCAAATCAAGTAAACCTATCCAGGTTGTATGATATAGCGAAAAACTCTGCTCAAATTGGTAATGAAATTTTAAAAATTAATTACAATAAAATTCAGAAAATTTTATCAAAGGGTAGGAAAGGTGATCTAGTTACCAATGTAGATTTGGAAGTTGAAAATAAAATAAAAGAATATTTATTAAAAGAGACCCCAAACATATCTATTAATGCGGAGGAATCGGGCAAATTAAACAAATCCTCGGATTTAACATGGTGTATAGACCCATTAGACGGTACAACAAATTATTCTCATGGCTATCCATTTTTTGGAACTTCTATTGGTCTTGTGTATAAAAACAAGCCTATAATAGGGGCCATTTCAGTACCCTATTTAAATGAACTATATTCAGCCTGTATCGGTTTAGGGTCCTTCTGCAATGATAGTGAACTTAAAGTATCTAATCCCTCTAATCTTTGTGATAGTCTACTTGTGACTGGTTTCTCTTATGACAGATTTGAGACAGAGGATAATAATTATGCTGAATTTTGTTATTTAACACATAAAACTAGAGGTGTTAGAAGAGGAGGTGCAGCAGCAGTTGATCTAGCATTTGTTGCGGCAGGTAAGGTAGATGCTTACTGGGAAAGAGGATTAGAAGTATGGGACTTAGCGGCCGGTGCTATTATTGTTAAAGAGGCGGGTGGTATTATTTCTGATTATCCATCAGGCGAATTTAATTTAAGTTCAGGAAGAATTTTAGCTTGTTCTCCCAGCCTTGAGAATGAATTAAAAAATGAACTAGATAAAGTCTCTCCATTTAAAAAAAATCTCTATACATAAAATTAGTTAAATATTAAAATGACAGATATAAAGGAAATTAAATTAGTCGATGTAAAAAATAACTCTAACATCATAAATAATTTAAATAGTATTTATAAACTATGGGGTTATGAAGAGGTTTCACCCTCATTTATAAATACTTTAGAGACGATAAAAGGCCGCGGTGTTATTGACGAAAATCAGGTTGTAGGAATAGTAAGTAATAATTCATTATGTCTTAGGCCAGAAATGACAACATCAATTGTTAAATTGTCATCTACTAGATTAATAAATAAGAAAAGACCTATAAGATTATTCACCAATGGAATGGTTTTTGATAAAAAACAAAATAATAAAAATTCATTTAAGTTACAAGAAAAATTGCAGAGTGGAATTGAATTAATTGGATATGATACAAAATACCCAGAAATTGAAGTTATTAATGTTTTGTTTGATGCAATCGATAATATTAATTTGAAGGATGGTTGTAATTTATTTCTACTAGTAAGCACAACAAAAATAATGGACTTGATACTGAACAAATATAAGAATAATAATTTTGAAGAAATTAAGAAAAGTCTGGTTAATTTTGATCAAGATAATTTATCCCAATTAGAAATTGATGAAGATGATAAATATATTCTTAAAGATCTTTTATTCACACGAGGTGAACCAATTGCAATATTAAAAAAATTAAAAACTATATATGGCACTAGTAAAACTTTAGATGACTTAAATTTTTTATTTGAAACATTATCAAAAATATCAAATAAATATGGTGTTAAATTACAACTCGATCCCACTTTTCAACCTCACTTGAATTTATATGAAGGAATAGTTTTTCAACTAATAGGGGATAATGGTAAAAATAAAAGCATCATCGCAAAAGGCGGAAGATATGATGAGTTAGTAAGATCTTTTAGTCCTAATGAAAAAATATTTAATGGGATTGGATTTACAATTTCAGTAGACATTCTAAGAAATTTAACTGAAGAAGAAAAGACAGCTAATAAAAAGATTTTATTGATGTTTAAAGATTCTTATTTGTTAGAAAAAGGAATGAATGAACAAAAAGTACAACAGAAAAAAGGAAATATTACTGTCTTACATTTAAATCCATGTGATGACTTGGCTAAAGCCAATCAAATTATGAAAGAAAATAATTGTAGTGAAATTTTATGGGTTAAATAAAACCTTTTAAAAATTTTATTTTACTTTTAAATTCATAAATTGTACGGACAATACTCCTAATTAAACTTGATTAACTAGTTTTAACGAAATAATATTTATATGTTTGATATTTTTAAATGGAAAAAGGCGAAATTCGTATTAATACAGAAAATATTTTCCCAATCATCAAGAAGGCAGTATATTCTGACCATGAAATCTTTTTAAGAGAACTTGTTAGTAATGGTGTTGACGCAATTAGTAAAAGAAGAATGGCCTCTATGGCAGGTGATTGCGATAATACTGAGGAGGCTCAAGTAAAAATAACAATTAACCGTGAAAAAAATACGTTAACAATTTCCGATAATGGAATTGGAATGAATGATGAAGAAATCAAGAAGTATATAAATCAAGTTGCATTTTCTAGTGCAGAAGAATTCCTAACAAAATACAAAAAAGACAATGATGAATTCATAGGTCATTTTGGACTAGGTTTTTATTCAAGTTTCATGGTGGCAGATAAAGTCGAAATATTAACTAAGTCGGCAATTGGGGAAACAAAAGCTTTTAAATGGTCTTGTGATGGATCGCCAAATTTTACGTTAGAGGAATCAGAAAGAGAGACAATTGGTACAGATGTGATTCTTCACCTACTTGAAGAAGAAAAAGAGTTTATCGAGCCTGAAAGGATTAAATCGCTAATAAAAAAATATTGCGATTTCATGCCAATAGATGTTTTATTAGAAGGTGAGACAATAAATAAGAAAAATCCTCCTTGGAGAAAACAACCTACTGAATTAGAAGATAAAGATTATATTGAGTTATATAAATACCTTTATCCTTTCCAGGGAGATCCACTGTTATGGATTCATCTAAATACTGATTATCCATATGACATACAAGGTATATTATATTTTCCAAAGTTGTCAGGTAGGGCTGATTGGGAAAAGGGAGAAATAAAACTATTTTGCAATCAAGTATTTGTAAGCGATTCAATTAAAGAGATAGTACCAAAATACCTTTTACCTCTAAGAGGAGTTATTGATTCTACAGATATACCCCTAAATGTTAGTAGAAGTGCATTGCAAACAGATAGAAAAGTGAGGTCCATATCATCATTTATCTCAAAAAAAATTGCTAATAAACTGAAGGATTTGATAAAAAATTCTCCAGAATTTTATGCAGAAATTTGGGACTCAATCTCAGCTTTTATTAAAATTGGTGCTATCGAAGATGAAAAATTTGCTGATTTAGTCAATAACAGTATAATTTTTGAAACAATAATAAATTCAGAAAAAGACGTAACTAAAGATATTGAAAATAGTTCACTCATTAAGTCCAATGATAAATATTTTACAACTCTCGCAAATTACAAAGAACGAAATAAATTAACTGATTCTAAAAAAATAATTTACTGTTCAGATTTGATTGCACAGTCAAGTGCATTAAATATCTGTTTATCTGATAAAAAAGAAGTTATTAAATCAGACCCTTTAATTGACGCACAATTTCTTCCATGGTTGGAAAGTAAAAATGAAGATTATCAATTCCAAAGAGTAGATTCAGAAATAAATGAACTAGAAGATAAAGAATCTAAAGAAATTGTGGATAAGGATGGCAAATCAAATACAGATAATCTTAGAGATACGATAGTTAAGGCCCTTAACAATGAGAAAGTAACAGTTAAAGTGCAGTCACTTTCAAGTAAAGATGCTCCACCAGCGATGATCTTGCTTCCAGAACAAATGAGAAGAATTAATGATATGGGGGCTTACATGGAACAAAAGATACCTGGCTTACCTGAATATCATGTACTCTTAATTAACAAAGAACATCCACTTATTGTTGGTCTTAATAAAATTACAGGTAACAAAATAATTATTGATAAAAAAGATCCTATTGAAAATCCATTGGCATCTAAAATTGCTAATCATGTTTACGACATGGCTAAGCTTTCAGTTGGTGGATTAGATCAAGAACAGATAATTAATTTACAAAATAATAATGCCGAATTAATTTCAGAATTACTTAATTCAACAAATTGAGTCATGTGTTAAAATTTTTAAAGATATTATTTAATCAATATGTCAAGAGTTTGCGAACTAACTGGTGCAAGAGCTAATAACGGGATGGCAGTCAGTCACTCACATATTCGTACCAAAAAATTGCAGCAAGTTAACCTCCAAAAAAGGAGACTATGGTGGGAAGAGGGCAAAAAATGGGTAAATATAAAAATAAGTACCAAAGCCCTAAAATCTATACAAAAAGTAGGTTTAGATAAATTTGCTAAATCAAATGGAGTTGATTTAAATAAATTCTAAATTTAATGAAAAATTTAGTTGTAAGTATATTAATACCATTTATTATTTTAATTAATTGTAATTCAGCCTTCTCTTTTGATTTTGCTCCTGAAATTGATGATTATGCCCCTAATTTTCATTTAGAAGGTTTTAATAAAAACATAAAAACAAAAACAACCTGGGATTTAAGTGATTTTAAAGATAAGTGGCTAGTTATCTATTTTTATCCAAAAGACTTTACAGCAGGTTGCACACTTGAAGCTAAAGGTTTTTCGGAATTAAAAAAAGATTTTTCAAAATATAATGCCGAAATTGTTGGCATTAGCGCTGATAATCAAGATTCTCATGAAAGTTTCTGCAGCGAGAAATCCATAAACTACACTTTATTATCTGATCCTGACGGAATTATTAGTGATAAATATGGTTCTTGGATTCCTCCATTCTCAGATAGAAATACTTTTTTGATTACTCCAGATGGGAAAATTTCTTATAGATGGATTAGTGTTTTACCTATAAATCATGCTAAAGAAGTTCTCAACGTTTTAAAGAAAAAAATATAAAATTTTGCACGAATTATCATTTGGAACTTGGTTAATACATATTTCATCAGTAATAGAATGGATTTTTTCAATATTAGTCATAAACAAAATTTCTAAATATAAAAAATATAATTTATTTTTTTGGTTAAGCCTCGCTATGGTGCCAAACTTAATAGGTGCTATGTGTGCGATCACCTGGCATATCTATGACAACCAAGAAAGTCTATACGGTCTAGTATCACTTCAAGGAATATTTACACTTGTAGGAAATTCAACATTAGCCTTAGCTGCAATAAAGATTTTTAGAGGAAAAGAGACTTATGAATGATTTATTTTTTAAATTTATAGAAAAATTAGGTTCAATTGATAATACATTATTGTTCGCAGTATCAATAATTCCATATGCAATATTTTTGTTTTACTTATATAAAATCAAATCTGTTAATAATTTTGTAAAAACAGGATTTTCCTTAACTGTTTTATTCGTATTCATAACTATATTGGTATCTATCTTCACACTGAATTACTATGATAAAACCCTTGTTGAGGTTGACTTCCTGCATGGTTTTGCAGAATCCTTCTTAACTCTAAGTGATTTTGTTATTTTGATTGGATTTATAAAGTTGTTAAACAGCTTAGAAGTAAACAACTCTTAAGACCTTTTACAATTTTGTGTTTTTTAGGTAAAAGTATTAGAGAATATATGAAAATAACGATTTTTTATGTTTACTACATTATTTGCAGCTGCAGATCCAGCAACTTTTTCTTGGTCTCCAAAGTGTGCCGTCGTAATGATTGCATGTAATGTTTTTGCTTATGCAATTGCTAGAGCAACAATAAGGAAACCTAATGAAGGTTTTGAAATACCTAATTCAAAATTCTATGGTGGTTTAAGTCACGCATCAGTTGTAGGTGCAAATTGCTTAGGTCATATTTTCGGAATTGGAGCAATCTTAGGATTAGCTTCCCGTGGTGTTTTATAAAAATTTTTTTTAAATTTTTAATTATTAAACTTAAATTTCTTAATAATCCTATCTGCCATCTGATCAGGCATAAGTCCTAATTTTTCTTTACTCTGATCAGGTGAAGCATGATCAACTAAAACATCTGGTATACCAATTCTGTATACAGGAATGCTTAATTCATTATCGTTAAATAATTCAACTATTGCTGAACCAAATCCACCTATAAGGGTTCCCTCTTCCATAGTTACCACTTTTTGAATCCTATTTGCTAAAGGTATAATAAGATTTTTATCTAGGGGTTTCACAAATCTTGCATTAACAATACATGCATTAATGTTCATATTTTTCAGTATACTTGCTGTTTCAATAGCTGATGCAACCATTGATCCATAAGCAATAATTAAAATATCTTCTCCTTCTTCAAGTATTTCAGCTTCTCCTATATTTAAAGGTTCCCAACCCTCATCCATTACAGCTACTCCTAATCCAGAACCTCTAGGTATTCTTAGAGCTGTAGGACCCTTATGGTTAATTGAAGTTATTAGCATTCTCTGTAATTCAGATTCATCTTTTGGAGCCATCAATACAAAATTGGGGATAGATCTCATATAACTGATATCGTACTGACCTTGGTGAGTAGGACCGTCAGCTCCAACTATCCCAGCTCTATCAAGAACGAAAGATACAGGTAAATTTTGTATACCAACATCATGAATTAATTGATCGAAAGCACGTTGAAGAAAGGTACTATAGATAGCTACAACAGGTTTAAGACCATCGCAAGACATTCCCGCCGCAAGAGTAACTGCATGTTGTTCTGCTATTCCTACATCGATATATTGTTCTGGGATATTTCTTTGCAATATATCTAAACCAGTACCCGTAGCCATTGCCGCTGTAATACCAACGACTTTGCTATCTTGTTCACATATTTTCAATAAGGTTTGACCAAATATTTTACTATAACTAACAGGCTTAGGTTTCTTTGATGGAATAGATTTACCAGTGGTCAGATCAAATGCAGACTGAGCATGATATCCAACCTGATCAGCTTCTGCATAAGGGTAACCCTTCCCTTTTGTTGTCACAACATGAACAAGTACAGGTTTTTTAAGTTTATGAGCAGCGTTAAAAGTATTAACTAAATTTGCAATATCATGACCGTCAATTGGACCCATATATGTAAATCCAAGTTCTTCAAACACAGCACCAACTTTTGGCACAGCTAGTCGCCTAACACTTCCTTTAATATTTTTTAGTTCTTCTGGAATATCCTTACCAATTAATGGAATATTTTTAACACTTTCTTGAACACTATCTGACAAAAATTGCAACGGTGGACTAACTCTTACTTTATTTAAGTAAGATGAAAGGGCTCCAACAGGAGGTGAAATAGACATATCATTATCGTTTAATACTACAACTAAGGGAGTATTTGGTAAGTGACCTGCATGATTTATAGCTTCTAATGCCATTCCTCCAGTTAATGCTCCATCTCCAATAACAGCAACACATTTATAATTTTCACCTTTTCTATCTCTCGCTATTGCCATTCCTAAAGCAGCAGAAATAGAAGTACTTGCATGTCCGGCACCGAAATGATCAAATTTACTTTCACTTCTTTTTAGATAGCCAGCTACTCCATTTTGTTGTCTAAGGGAATCAAATTGACTAAAACGTCCTGTTATTAATTTATGAGGATAACCTTGATGTCCTACATCCCAAACAACTTTGTCAAAATCAAGATCAAGAGTTTGATATAAAGCTAATGTCAGCTCAACCACACCTAACCCTGGACCAAGATGTCCACCACTAGTAGATACTACTTGAAGATGTCTTTCTCTAATTTGACAAGCAATTTCTTCTAATTGTGAAATTGTTAAGCCATGAAGTTGATTTGGATGACTTAACTCACTTAAAAGCATTTAACAAAAATAGGTATCTATATAATCTAAAACGCGAAGGTGCAAAATGAGTATTTTTTTTGAAATAGATCATGTAATGTTTTATTAGATTAATAATTAATGCTAAAAATATATATATGAATGATTATTTTGAAAAAATACTTCAAGCTGAAGTCTATGAAGTAGCAAAAAAAACACCACTTGAGAAAGCTCATAACCTAAGTAATACACTTAATAATGAAGTTTTTCTAAAAAGAGAAGATCTTCAAGACGTATTTTCATTTAAAATAAGAGGGGCATATAACAAGATGAGTAAGCTAAGCAAGTCACAGCTAACTCAGGGAGTAATTACTTCAAGTGCTGGTAATCATGCTCAAGGAGTTGCACTTAGTGCTCTCAAGTTAAATTGCCAAGCAACTATATTAATGCCCATTACAACACCTTTAGTAAAAGTTAATGCAGTAAAAAATTTAAAAGCAAAAGTTATATTATTCGGTGATAATTACGATGAGACTTACAAAGAGGCAATAAGGATTAGCCAAGAAAGCAATTTATGTTTTATTCATCCATTTGATGATCCAGAAGTAATAGCAGGACAAGGGACTATAGCTATTGAACTTGAACAGCAATTAAAGAAAAAACCTTATGCAATATATATTGCTGTTGGTGGCGGTGGATTGATATCAGGAATATCTCTATACATTAAAAAAATATGGCCTGAAGTTAAAATAATTGGTGTAGAGCCTGAAGATGCAGACGCTATGACAAAATCCTTGGAAGAATCAAAAATTGTGGAATTATCTTCTGTCGGTCAATTTGCAGATGGAGTGGCGGTTAAAAAAATTGGTAAAAATACATTTAATATTGGAAGAAAATATATAGATAAGATGATTAGGGTTAATACCGATGAAATATGTGCTGCTATAAAAGATGTTTTTGAGGATACTAGATCAATACTAGAACCAGCAGGAGCATTATCAATTGCAGGAATGAAAAAAGATATTTTGAATTCGAATCATTCAAATAAAAAAATGGTTGCGATTGCATGTGGTGCAAATATGAATTTTGAGCGCCTCAGATTTGTAGCAGAAAGAGCAGAACTTGGAGAGTGTAAAGAAGTAATGATGGCAGTTGAAATTCCGGAACATGCCGGCAGTTTAATTGATTTTTGCAAGTTACTTGATAATAGAAACTTAACAGAATTTAGCTATAGAATGTCGAATTCTAAAAATGCCCAGATCTTTGTAGGAGTTGAAGTCTATGGATTAAATGATAAAAATATTCTTTTAAATAAATTTAGAAATTCGCAATACACATTTATCGATATAAGTGATGATGAATTATCTAAAAATCATCTGCGACATATGGTAGGAGGAAGATTACCAAAGAATTTTAAAGAAATGAATAATAGAAACTTTGTTGAGCTTTTATACAGATTTGAGTTTCCTGAAAGACCTGGAGCATTAATAAATTTTTTAAATAATATGAAATCTGATTGGTCGATAAGCGTATTTCACTATAGGAATTATGGTGCTGATGTAGGGAAAATAGTTATTGGAGTTTTAATCGATAGAAATGAAATACTAGAGTGGAATAAATTTGTAAGAATTCTGGGCTATAAATTCTGGGATGAGACTCAAAACGATACATATAAATTATTCCTAGGTGCAATAGATTAAATATAGGGTAAATTAGGAAAGATTTCGGTAATTAAAATCAATCAATCTGATCTAAATACCACGCCAATATCTGATATAGATCTAGTTACTAAAGTTGAAGCTGTTCTATATTTGAAAGGCAGGCCAATAACAAAAAAGGATCTCTCAGAAATTACTAATTCTGATATCAACTCAATAAATGATGCAATTAAAGATCTAAAAAATAAATACTCTAATCCCAACTCAGCAATTGAATTAAATACTGTTAACAACAGTTTTTCTCTCGAACTAAAATCTAGTCTTAATGAATTCGTCGATGATTTACTTCCTTCTGATTTAAAAACATCCGAATTAAGGACATTGGCTACTATTGCTATCAAAAAAAAGATCCTCCAATCGGATCTTATACTTCTTCGAGGTTCAGGAGCGTATGATCATATTAAAGAATTATTAGAAAAGAAATTTATCGTCAAACGGAAGCAAAAAGACGGTAGATCATATTGGTTATCATTATCAGAAAAGTTTTTTCAAACTTTTGCTGTAAGTAATGAATATCTCTCAAATATAGGAAGCAATAATAATTAAGCAGCAATTATAAGTAAATGTTAGAATCTATTTAATTCCGAAAAGATAATGTTATCTGAGATTTTTGCAGTTCTGGGCCAAACTTTATCAATTTATTCTTTCATATTGATAATAAGAATTTTACTTACCTGGTTTCCTGGGATAGATTGGAGTAACGGTGTTTTATCTGCATTAACTTCTATAACAGATCCTTATTTAAATATTTTTAGAGGTATTATCCCTCCAATAGGTGGATTTGATATTTCATCTTTATTAGCTTTTTTACTTTTAAATGTTATTCAAAATTTAATTACAAATCTCCAGTATGCCAGCTTAGGTTATGGTTGAATTTATCTATCATCTCCAGATCCTCTTATCTTTCCTTTAGCAGCTCTTAATTTTAATTTTTCAAGGTTTTGTAATGCAACATCCTCTAAATTAAAATTTAATTCTGTACAAAGATTTGATATGTACCACAAAACATCTCCTAACTCTTTTTTAATAGCTAATTTCGATTCGTTATCAAATATTCCATTATTATCTCTTATAACCTTTTTTACTTTTTCTGCCACCTCACCAGCCTCTCCCACTAAACCAAGAGTTGGATAAATATTATTTGAGCCTAAATCTGGATATTGTGCTGTTTCTCTAGCTTTTTTCTGATAAGTTTTAAAATCCATAACTTAAATAACTAACTTTGGGTATGGTAAATTTATTTATATCTAGCAATATTATCTATATATGTCGAATATTGATTTAAAAAGAAGAACAAAAATAGTAGCAACTATTGGACCAGCAACTCAATCTGAAGAGATAATTACAGATTTAATTAAAGCTGGAGTAACAACATTCAGATTAAATTTCTCACATGGAGATCATAAAGATCATGCTGAGAGAATAAGAACCATAAGGGAAGTATCAAAAAAGTTAGATATAGATATTGGAATATTGCAAGACCTTCAAGGACCTAAAATACGATTAGGGCGCTTTAAAGATGGACCAGTAAAAATTAAAAAAGGCGATAAATTCACCCTTACATCAAATGAAGTCGAATGTACAAATGCTATTGCAAATGTAACCTACGACAAACTTTCTCAAGAAGTTAGCGAAGGGAAAAGAATACTTTTAGATGATGGAAAAATAGAAATGATTGTAGAAAAAGTTGATATAAAAGCTAATAATTTGGAGTGTATGGTAACTGTAGGAGGGGTTCTTTCAAATAATAAAGGTGTTAATTTCCCAGATGTTCAATTATCAGTAAAAGCTTTGACAGAAAAAGATAAGGAGGATTTAAAATTCGGTCTATCTGAAGGGGTTGATTGGATCGCCCTAAGTTTCGTAAGAAATCCATCCGATATAAACGAGATAAAGGATTTAATAAATAAAAATGGTCATTCAACTCCCGTAGTCGCAAAAATAGAAAAATTTGAAGCAATTGATCAAATTGATACAGTATTACCTTTGTGTGATGGGGTTATGGTTGCAAGAGGTGATTTAGGAGTAGAAATGCCTGCTGAAGAAGTTCCTCTTTTACAAAAGGAATTAATAAGGAAAGCTAATTCTTTAGGTATCCCCATAATTACAGCGACTCAAATGCTTGACTCTATGGCTTCGAATCCAAGACCAACAAGGGCCGAAGTTAGTGATGTTGCAAATGCAATTCTGGATGGGACAGATGCTGTAATGCTTTCAAATGAAACTGCAGTTGGCGATTATCCTGTAGAGGCAGTAGAAACGATGGCAACTATAGCAAGGAGAATTGAAAGGGATTATCCACTAAAAGCTATTGAGAGCCACTTACCTAGTACCATCCCAAATGCTATTAGTGCAGCAGTAAGTAATATAGCTAGACAACTTGATGCCGGAGCTATCATCCCTTTAACAAAATCAGGCTCTACCGCTCGAAATGTAAGTAAATTCAGACCACCAACACCTATCTTGGCAACTACTACAGAGAGAAGTGTAGCGAGAAGATTACAACTTGTTTGGGGAGTTACTCCCATAGTAGTTAAAAATGATGAAAGAACTGCAAAAACTTTTAGTTTAGCTATGCAAATTGCTCAGGAAATGAGGATACTAAATCAAGGAGATTTAGTAGTTCAAACTGCAGGCACATTAACTGGAATAAGTGGTTCTACAGATTTAATAAAAGTCGGCTTAGTAAGAAAAATTGTATCAAGAGGAATTTCAATAGGGGAAATCGGTGTAACAGGTAAAGCAAGAATAATAAAAAATAATCTAGATATATCATTAATTTGTCCAGGAGAAATATTATTTGTTCCTGAAGAATTAATGAAAAATATTCCACTCAGTAAAAATATTGCGGGCATCGTTACTAACCAAAATGTAAATGATGTTTATTCTTTGTTTAACAAAAATAATAAAAAGATTTCTACAATTTGTAATTTAGAAAATATGGATGATCATCAAATTAGCAATGGCGACCTTATTACACTGCAGCTAAATGAAGGTGTTATATACATGGGGCAAATTGAAGATGATGATGCATTAGATAAATATAAATATGTCTAGGAATATCTCAATAAAAGAAGCCTTAGCTATGGCCACAAAAACCTTAGTTTCGAACAAATTGAGAAGTTCGTTAACAATGCTTGGGATTATTATAGGAAATGCATCAGTTATTACACTTGTTGGACTTGGAAGAGGTGCTCAAACATTAGCAAAAAACCAATTAAGTAATTTAGGTGCAAATGTTTTATTCATTGTTCCTGGAAATAATGACACAAGAAGAAGAGGTATTTCATTTCCTAAAAACCTAGTTTTAGAAGATGCAATAGCGATAAGCAATCAAGTCCCAACAGTTAAAAAAGTTGCTCCTCAAATCTCTGCTAACGAGATAGTACAATCAAATTCTAAAAGCCTTAATATATCGATTGCTGGAGTTACTCCTGAATTTCTCGAAGTAAGAAGCTTTGAAGTAGACAAGGGAAGATTTTTATCTAAAAGTGATGTTAATAGTGCAAGAAGTTATGTTGTTATAGGTCCTGATCTTAAAAACGAATTTTTCAAAGATAAAACTTCCTCACTTGGGAAAAAAATCAGAATTAAAGATCATACTTATGAAATTATCGGAACATTAAAACCAAAAGGTGCTGTATTTGGAAGTAATCAAGACAAAAATGCTTATATACCATTAACCACCATGGTAAATAGAATTACTGGGAAGGACCCTACCTATGGTGTAAGTTTAAGCTTCATTAGTGTGGAAGCGATAAATAAAAATGCAACTAGTGCCGCAAAATTCCAAATTACAAACTTATTAAGGCAAAGACATAAAATAATAAGAGATGATGACTTTGCAGTTAGGTCGCAAGAAGATGCATTGAATATAGTTACCAACATAACAAGTGGGTTAACTTTTTTATTGGCGGGTATTGGGGCAGTATCTTTAGTTGTTGGAGGAATAGGAATCATGAATATTATGCTAGTTTCTGTTAGTGAAAGGACTGAAGAGATTGGTCTTAGAAAAGCAATAGGAGCTAAACAGTCAGATATATTAATTCAATTTTTAATTGAGGCATTGATTTTATCTACAATTGGAGGATTAATAGGAACAACAACAGGATTATCAGGTGTTTTTCTTTTGTCTTTGATAACTCCTCTTCCTGCATCTGTAGGAGTTACAACAACTTTTTCCACCATGATCATTTCAGGATCAATCGGTTTAATCTTTGGCGTTTTACCTGCAAAAAGAGCTTCTAAACTAGATCCCATTGTTGCCTTGAGAAGTTTATAAATAAAATTTATAATAATGCTCAATTTTTATAAATTAATTGAGATATTGGTGAGTCTTCAATCTCTTGTAATATCAACAATGCTACCTGTTTATATTCCACTACCATTTGTCGATGAATCTAATAATAGTTTTGAGATGCCTATCACTTGGCAAATTCCAACTATAATTTTATTAACACTTATATTTCATAAAAAAGTAGTTTTCAGAGCATTTTCCATATATATAATTTTAGGCTTATTTATAGCCCCAGTCTTTCATCAAGGAGGCTCAATAGGATATTTACTTACTCCAAATTTTGGTTATTTACTAGGTTTATATCCATTAATCAAAATAATTGATAATTTAAATAAAAGAAATAAAATAAATATTAGCAACTTTTTAAAAAATGGATTTATAGCAATATGTGCTATGCATGTGACTGGAATATTATACAACCTTTTACAAGTTATATTTTACAGTCAATTTAATATATTTCTATATAATTTAGGGAAATACTCTGTAGGTAAAATTGGATATCATTTTTTAACACTTTTTCCATTATTACTACTTATTAAACCTATCAAAAGTTTAAAACATAGCAAATAATGATTACTAAAATACAAACAAAGTTATCTTTTTTATCCTTAAGTTTTTTTATTATTCTAATTGATCAATTTACGAAATATTTGATTTTTTATAATTATAAAAAATTTATAAATAAAGATTTTCTTTTATTTAGATTAGACTATGTAAAAAATTACGGAGCAGCATTCAACATATTTAGTGGTAATAGAATATTTTTATCTTTAATAAGTATTATTTTTTCAATATTACTTATTTATTTAATATTAAGAAAAAATACTCTAAATCAATTTGACCTTTTTTCATATAGCTTTATTCTAGGTGGAACTATTGGTAATGGAATAGATAGAATTTTAAAAGGTTTTGTAATTGATTTTATAAATTTAAATATTATAAATTTTCCTGTATTTAATATTGCTGATATATCTATTAATGTTGGGTTTATTTTATTACTTTTTAGAATTTTTAAAAATAAACAATAATATGAATTACCTGAAATTAAAATATATAAAATATATTATATTTATTTTATTTCTATATATTTTATTTTCAATATTAATAAGAACAGTAAATATTTATACAATTTTATTTTTAATTATAATTATTTATATCTTTTACAAGATTGATAAAAAACTTTTTAAAAAAATAGTTTATAAAGTTATTTACAAAAATAAAAAAAATACGCTTTCATTTAAAAATACATATGGTGCTGCCAAGATAAGTTTGGAAGGGGTTGAGAAAA
The DNA here is from genome assembly GCA_002026015.1 of Prochlorococcus sp. HOT208_60m_808G21. Lineage (GTDB taxonomy): Bacteria > Cyanobacteriota > Cyanobacteriia > PCC-6307 > Cyanobiaceae > Prochlorococcus_A. The sequence continues at coordinate 48,053 of MWOY01000106.1, forward strand.
TTAATAAAAAAATTAACGATAAAGTAAAAGTTGAATTGTTAAATTACCAAAAAAATAAACTAGAGGCCCAATTAAAAACAGGAGATTATAACGTTACTCTTTTTGGGGCTGGTTCATCAGGAAAAACATCTATAACAAGATCTTTATTGAATAATATTGTCGGACAAACTTCAGCAAAAATAGGTACAACTAAGCAAAGTAATAGCTATAAAATTCGTATCCCAATCTTAAAAAGAAACATTAATATTGTGGATACTCCTGGTTTATTCGAACCATCTAAATTAGGAGAAGAAAGAGAAAAAGAAACAATTATACAAGCATCAAATTCTGATTTAGTTCTTTTTGTCTTAGATCAGGACATAAATAAATACGAAAACTATTTAATTAAAGAATTATTGAAAATAGGAAAAAAAATAATAATTGTTCTAAATAAATGTGATTTGAGGTCTAGAGATGAAAATAACCTGATCAAAGAAAATATAATTTCGATAACTTCCGCTAAAAAAAATAGAATTTCAGTTGTTCAAACAATTGCAGTACCTCAAAAATCTACTTATATAAAATTAGATACTTTAAATTTAGTCCCAGAAGTAGGAAGTTTATTTAGAGAAATAATTGAAACGCTCGATAATAATGGTGAGGAATTATTGGCGGATAATATTCTTTTTCGCTCAAATAAGTTAGGTATTAAAAGTAAAAATTTCGTTCAAGAACAAAGATATTTAATGTCAAATAAAGTGATTAATAAATATATGTGGATAACAGGAGGAGTAATACTTGTTAATCCACTACCAGCTGTTGATTTCCTAACTACTACCTCCGTAAACCTACAAATGATAATGGAATTATCAAAAATATATGAAATAAAACTTACAAAAAAAGATGCAAAAGATTTGGCGACATCACTGCTAAGCGCATTGGCTAAACAAGGAATATTAAAAGGGGGTCTCGCCATCATTTCTCCTGCTTTAGCTACAAGCTTGACTAAAATAATATTATCTAAATCTATTCAATCAGTTACCGCTGGCTGGTTAATAAGAATAGTAGGACTAAGTTTGATTGAATATTTTAAAAATGGGCAAGATTGGGGAGATGGAGGAATTCAAGAAGTAGTAGATAAGATTTATAGAATAAGTAAGAGAGAGGACATTTTAAACAACTTCGTAAAAGAAGCTATTTCAAAAATTGAAATGAAAAAGTATTTTAAATCAAATAAAAGTTTGCCTCCATTTACTATGTAAAATTGGATAATTGATCATTTAGATAAGTTCTGAAATCAAAGATAGTTATTAAGAGTAAGTAAGCAATGCAAATTGCTATAGATATAAACCCTGTTACTATTGCAATAATTTTTGGTCTACCCATATTCATTAGTTAAGGATCTATAAGTCTCAAAAGTTCTTCAATATGAGATTCATTTGTATTATAATTTCCCATTACAACCCGTAAAAAATATTTACCTTTAAATTTTGGTCTAGAAAGCATAAAATTATTGTTAATTAGTTCATTAACTTTAATTTGAGTCCATGCATCAGAGTCTTTTGGCTCTAGTTTCTTTGGTAAGAATGATACAATATGAAGAGGACCTGAATATATATCAAATTTATTTTTACTAATATTTTTTATAAAAAAATCTTTTCTTTTAATTGATGATTTCAATATATTTTCTATTCCATTCAGACCTAAGAAACGTAATCCAAGCCATAGTTTGATAACCTCTGCAGGTCTAGAACCTTGTATGCCTATTTCTCCTCTGTTTATGATATCTTCTTGAGATGATAGGTATGGAAGTCCAGTAGAAAACGTATTTTCTAATGTGCTCATTTCTGAAACTAATAATAAAGATGATGTCTTTGTAATGCCAATTATTTTTTGAGGATTTATTGTTATGGAATTAGCCTGATTAATATTATTTAAACCCTCTATTGGAATAGAAGTTATGGCAAAAATGCCTCCAATGGAGCCATCGATATGAAGCCATATATTTCTTTCTTTGCATATTTTACTTATGTCTTTAATAGGATCAATTGCTCCTCTTACAGTTGTGCCTAGCGTGGCAACAATAGCGAATATTTTTTTATTATCAATAAAACATTTATCTATTGTTTTTCTAAGATTTTGTATATCAATACTGCCGTTACTATCAGTTTTAATCCTGATAAGATTTGCTTCATCAAGACCCATTATTCTTATACATTTAATAAAAGAGGAATGAGCATCTTCACTAACAAGTAATACAGAATTAGGATCTGAACCTAATCCAGAATTATGTCTAGCTGCTATAAGTGCATTCAAATTACTCAAAGTACCTCCGCTAGCTGCTATGCCTCCTGAAGAATCATTAAACCCTATTTTCTTTGCAAACCATTTACATAATGATTCCTCAAGCAAAGTAATACTTGGAGACAACTCGTAAGCAAGAAGATTATTATTTAAACCAGCAGCAATTAAATCGCCTAAAATAGAAAAAATCAAAGGTGGGGGATCCAGATGAGCTAAAGAGCCGGGATGAACTGGATTAAAAGAATTATTTAGAAGGGATTGAATATCAGAAAACAAATCTTCTGTAGAATTACCATCCTCATCAGGCATTAAGCACTTGAAATTCTCATCAAATGGTAATGGACCATATTTATCGGCTTTAGAGAACCAGTCACAAAGGATTTGAGTTGTTTTATTTAGGAGGCTAATTAAGTTATCGTTTGTCCCTAAATACGAAGGGAAGTATATATCTTTTTTATTAATTAAATCTTCAGTCATCAGATAAGATATCTATTAATAAGTTTATTCTTTATATTGGTAAATGAGGTATATTTTTGAAAATGTAAATAGTAATTATGATGAAGTGAAAGGATTAAATATTTTAAAATACTCAAGATGGATGATCTCTATTTTAAGAAGATCAGAAGAAATTGGAAAAGTTGAGTTACCAATCTGTTCAATAATTTTAGATGAGAGAGGAAGATGTATTGGAAGAGGTGTTAACAGGAGAAATACTAATAATGATCCATTAGGTCATGCTGAAATCATGGCATTAAGGCAGGCATCCTTAATAAAAAATGATTGGCGATTTAATGAATGTAGTATCATCACAAATTTAGAACCATGTACTATGTGTGCATCGGCACTTATTCAAGCAAGGATGGGTAAAGTTGTTTTTGGTGCCTACGATAAGAAAAGAGGTGGATTGGGTGGTTCAATTGACCTATCAAAGCATAAAAGTTCTCATCACAAAATGGAAATCGTAGGTGGTATTTTAGAAGATGAATGCAGTAAAAATTTACAATTATGGTTTAAAAAGTTGAGGACTCAAAAATAGAATATTTTTTTAACTCAGTATCAAATAGGTTCAATAATCTTTCTACATTCTCCTCACTTGAGTTAAAGCCCATTAATCCTATTCGCCATACTTTACCAGACAATTCACCAAGTCCATTTCCTATTTCTATTCCAAAGTTTCTTAAAAGATGATTTCTAAACCCATCTCCATCAACTGCAGGTGGTATCTTAACTGTTGTAAGAGTTGGCAATCGATAATCCTCTGATACATGTAATTCCATTCCTAGACTTTCTAAACCTTTCCAAAGTTTCTTTGCATTAGTATTATGCCTATACCAAACATTCTCTAAACCTTCATTTGCAATTAATCGTAAACCTTCTCGAATAGCAAAATTCATATTTACAGGGGCAGTGTGATGGTATACGCGATCAGAACCCCAATATTTATTTAAAAGAGATAAATCTAAATACCAGTTAGGAACTTTTGTTTTTCTTGAACTTAATTTATCTTCAGCTCTCTTATTCATTGTAAAAGGACTTAGTCCAGGCGGGCAACTTAACCCTTTTTGGCTACAACTATACGCTAAATCTATTTTCCATTCATCAATCAATAGTTCTAGAGCCCCAAGGGAAGTAACTGCATCAACTAAAAACAAGCAGTTATTTTTTCTACATACTTCACCAATTCCATTAAGAGGTTGTAAAACACCACTAGATGTTTCAGCGTGAACAATTGCGAATATAGCTGGTTTTTTAGTCTCTATTTCATACTTAATTTCTTCATAAGAAAAGGATTCACCCCAAGGTTTTTCCATGACAGATACATCTGCTTTATATCGAGTTGCCATATCAACAAGTCTGTCTCCAAAATATCCTTTTTTAGCGATAAGAATTTTTTCTCCTTCCTCTATAAAATTAGCTATTGAAGCTTCCATAGCTGCACTACCAGTACCACTCATTGGAAGAGTCAGGCGATTATTGCATTGCCAGGTATATCTTAGAAGTTGTTGAACATCAGACATCAATGAAATATATGCTTCATCTAAGTGACCAATCGGATTTAAGGAAAGAGCATTTAGAACTTCTGGATGTGCGTTTGAAGGACCAGGACCTAATAAAAGTCTAGAGGGAACATAAGTTTTTGAGAAATGAGATAAATTCTCTTCATTTAAAGCCGAAATAAGTTTTGCTTCTGTCAAAGCATTACATTCAATTACTCTTAAATTAAACTAATATCGACACATAAGCGATATTTATTTAAAGAAATTCATTCAATTTAAATATTTAGGTAAACAATTATTAAACTTATGACTTGAAACACTAAAAGAAGACATCAAGTCTTAAAAAAAGTTACCGTTGATACATAACAAGAATCATCAAGTTATTAATTTCATAGAAGGTATTAAAAAATTATGTCTAAATCTCCTCAAGATGTCTTAAGTCAAATTAAAGACGAAGGAATTGAACTCATCGATTTAAAATTCACTGATATTCACGGAAAATGGCAACATTTAACTCTTACATCAGACATGATAGAGGAGGATTCTTTTACAGAAGGTTTGGCATTTGATGGCTCATCAATAAGAGGTTGGAAAGCAATTAATGCCTCCGATATGTCAATGGTTCCCGATGCCAGTACAGCATGGATAGATCCTTTTTATAAACATAAAACTCTAAGTATGATTTGCTCTATTCAAGAGCCAAGAAGCGGGGAACCTTATGATAGGTGTCCAAGAGCTTTAGCTCAAAAGGCATTAAAATATTTAGACTCGACTGGTATAGCAGATAATGCATTTTTTGGACCAGAACCAGAATTCTTTTTATTTGATGATGTTAGATATGACTCTAAAGAAGGTGGTTGTTTTTATAGCGTAGATACTATTGAAGCGCCATGGAATACAGGGAGAATTGAGGAAGGTGGAAACTTAGGATACAAAATACAATATAAAGAAGGATATTTTCCAGTAGCTCCAAATGATACTGCTCAAGATATCAGATCTGAAATGCTTCTTCTTATGGGTGAATTGGGTATCCCCACAGAAAAACATCATCATGAAGTTGCTGGTGCCGGCCAACACGAGCTTGGAATGAAATTTGATTCGTTAATAAATGCTGCTGATAACGTTATGACTTATAAATATGTTGTCAGAAATGTTGCAAAAAAATATGGAAAAACAGCAACATTTATGCCCAAGCCTGTTTTTAACGATAACGGAACAGGAATGCATGTTCACCAAAGTTTATGGAAGAGTGGACAGCCTCTATTCTTTGGTGAAGGATCATATGCAAATTTATCTCAAACAGCAAGATGGTACATAGGAGGCATACTTAAACATGCACCTTCATTCCTAGCATTTACTAACCCAACTACAAATAGTTATAAACGATTGGTTCCAGGATTCGAAGCACCTGTAAATCTTGTTTATTCTGAGGGTAATAGATCAGCTGCAGTAAGAATACCTTTAACAGGTCCAAGCCCTAAGGCTAAAAGATTAGAATTCAGATCAGGCGATGCACTTGCAAACCCTTATTTGGCATTCTCTGTAATGATGCTTGCTGGTATTGATGGAATCAAAAATCAAATTGATCCTGGTGACGGAGTAGATGTAGATTTATTTGAACTTCCAGCTGATGAACTTGCAAAAATTGATACGGTACCTTCCTCTCTAAATGATTCCCTTAATGCGTTAAAAGCAGATAAGGATTATTTATTAGCTGGTGGAGTATTTACTGAAGATTTTATTGATAACTTTATCGATATAAAATACGAAGAGGTACAACAACTAAGACAAAGGCCACATCCACATGAATTCTTCATGTACTACGATGCATAATTAAAAGAACTCATTAGTTTAAATTAATCAATTTGAGAAATATCACAAAATGTTCTCAAATTGATTTTTTTTTTGTTGGAATATATGTATATAAATTGAAAAATGGCTAGAGAATCTATTTCAAAAATTGCATATAAAACGCTACAACAAAGTAAAAGCATTGCAGGTTTTGCTCACAAGCAGATCAGTTCAAGATTAATGAATTTTATTCTTCCCGATTCAAAGCTTGAAAATTTTGATATAGATAAGAATCTTTTAATACAAATCCAAAATTCAATGGATCTTTTAAGAGAAGAAGATTGGAATGACGCAGAAAAAAATATATACCCAAAAAAATTATTATTTGACGAACCATGGCTTAGATATTTAACTCAATATCCTAAAATTTGGCTCGATATGCCTAATACATGGGATAGACGCAGAAAACAAAACTTTGATGATCTTCCAAAATCTATTGATAAAGATAATTATCCTCAATATTACTTAAGAAATTTTCATCATCAAACTGATGGTTATTTATCAGATTTTTCAGCTAGCATCTATGACCTACAAGTAGAGATACTTTTTAATGGAAGTGCTGATTCAATGAGGAGAAGAATAATTAAGCCAATAAAAGAAGGGCTTGAAATTTTTAGCGATAGAAAAAAAAGTTCCATAAATATACTTGATGTGGCTACAGGATCAGGAAGAACATTAAAACAATTAAGAGCGGCATTTCCTAAAGAAAAAATTACAGGACTTGATTTATCTGATTCATACCTAAAAGAGGCAAGTAGATATATTTCAGATTTAGATGGAGATTTAATTCAGTTAATAAAAGGTAACGCTGAAGAATTACCTTTTGAAAATGATAGTTTTCAATGCATTTCTTGTGTTTACTTATTTCATGAATTACCTAGAACAATTAGAGCTAAAGTATTAAATGAATTTTTTAGAGTTCTTGAACCTGGGGGAATCTTAGTTTTAGCAGATTCAATTCAAATAAGTGATTCTCCTGACTTTACATCTGTAATGGAAAGCTTTTATAAATCATTTCATGAGCCTTTTTATTGTGATTACATAAAAGAGGATATAAATTCTAAAATAGAGGAAGTAGGGTTTAAAAATGTAAAATCAAATTCCTTTTTTATGACCAAAGTATGGTCTGCGGTAAAGTAAATAAAAACTTCTATGACCTTTTGGGATAAAGATACTATTCAGCTTGTTCAAAGTCTTAATGACAAATTAAAAATTGATCATTCTAATTGGCATAAAGATAAAGGAAATAAATATAAAAGATCTGCAGAACTAATTTCGGCGGGATTATGTCATCTAATTATTTCTTGTAATGAGAAGGAAACTATTGAGTATATAGAAGAAAGTATTAAATGGTTAAAAGAAATTAATGTAGATCAACCTTGCCCTAGTAAAAATCACCTTTTTAAGGCTAACTGAAGCCTATTACCTTTACTACTCCATCTAATATCATCAAAACATTCATTAATAATGTAAAGGCCACGGCCATTAACACTACTTATTTTTTTTGGTAATTTGTAGTCTCTTTTTTTTATTTCTAAACCATTACCTTGATCTTGAATTTGCCAAACACACCAATTAGGAGTAATAATTCTTCTTACTCTAATATTTTTTTTAGGATCTAATTTATTTCCATGTTTTACTGCGTTAACTAGAGCTTCATGTAAACCAAGTTTTATAAGATAGCTTGATTGAGAATTTTTAATAGGTTCTAATAATTGATCTACAAATTCATTTAACTGTAATGATGATTCGAATTCGTAGTTTGACCAGTTAATCTTTGGTCTTTTAAAAAATTTTTTTAAAATATTTTTGCCCCGAAATAAGGACATAATAATATTTTGATACTGTCTTTATTTTAACTTATTAAATAACTCAATTTAAAGAATATTATTATGTCTCTCTGCAATAGCAGGATGCCGTAGGATGGAGTCCATAAGTCTTACTCCTCTTAGTTGATTTATTAATGGCATATGTCCATCTGGAGCATCCAATGACCAGCAAAAAGATCCTGGATATCTAGTCCATAAGCCATCTTTTTTCCAACCTATTTTCGGCCACATTAATTCATATTTTTTCCCTACTGATTTTAATATCTTTGCCTGAATTGAGAATCCAAATCTGCCAGTAGAATAAATAGTCCATAATCTATCTATTGTTTCTAGATCTTTACCTGACATATTCTTAACTTCACTATAGAAAACATATCCACGTTTTTCAGCCAATTTTCCAGCTAATTTACGCAAATAGGAACTTGTTAATCTATCTGCCTCTTCAAATTTTTGCTCAACCAACATCAATTGCAAATCTTCATAATTAATATCAATATTTGAATATGTATTAAACCAATTATTGAATTTAGAGTTCTCAAAGAAATCAGGTTTAAATTTTTTTAAAACTTGCAATATCCAACCAGCAGCCCAGTCATCTCCATCGCTATCAAAAATATCAAACAATGAAGGGCCAAGATTAAATATATTTTCGAATTCAGATTCTATTTGAGTTAATAAATTTATTCTTTTTCTTTGATTGGAATCAACAAATTTTTTTATCAGATTTAATGTAGCATTATTATGGTTATCTTGTACTTTGTTATCCATTTTAAAAAATCAATCTAAAAAAATAAAAAACTATCCATGTATTTCAAAAGAAAAGAACTAGAGAAATTTAGAAGTTTTAAAGGACCACTTATAGATGTTAGAAGCCCAAGTGAATATTATAAAGGACATCTGCCTAATTCTATTAACATTCCACTATTTGATAATGATGAGAGATCTATAATTGGCACGATTTATAAAAAAGAGGGAAGAAAACAAGCAGTTATAGAGGGATTAACATTTTTTGAAAAAAAAATGGAATTACTACTTGATAATTTATTCAAGAGTATTGAGTCTTATAAAATTATTCATAATAAAAATAATAAATTTTTTATCAGAATTTATTGTTCTAGAGGAGGAATGCGTTCACAAAGCATTGCTTGGCTAATAGAAAAATATAAATTAAATCCAATAACACTTAAGGGAGGATACAAAATATATAGAAGATGGGTATTAGATAGTTTCTCAAAAAAGTTAAATTTAGTTGTTATTGGCGGAAAAACAGGAACAGGTAAGACTAGATTATTATCATTACTAGAGAAATATAAATATCAAACTATTGATCTTGAAGGATTTGCTTGTCATAGAGGCAGTACATTTGGTGGTTTAGGAATGAAAGAACAACCTTCTAATGAACAATTTGAAAATATAATTGCAGAAAAATTAAATTCTTTTAAATGTTCTAATAATATTTTTGTAGAAGCTGAAAGTGCAAATATAGGTAAATGCAAAATTCCTCATGAATTTTTCAATCAGATGAAACATTCAAGGAGAATTGAAATTTTAAGGAGCGAATCAAACAGGTTAAATGAGTTAATAGATACTTATAGTGTTTTTAAGAAAGAAGAACTCCAGGAATCTGTATTAAGGATAAAAAAAAGATTAGGACCACAAAGAACAAAAATAGCTCTTGAATCAATTAATAATGAGAAATGGGACTTAGTTTGCAAATCTGTTCTAGATTATTACGATAAGTGTTATGAATTTGAAAAGGTTGGCAAAACAAATATAAGGTTATTAGATTTAACCGACAAAAAATATGATGAAAGGATTCTAGAATTAATAAATAATGTTTTATAAAATGATTACAAACGAATGTGAAAAATATTTCCTAAGATAAAAAATTATTAACCGAATATTATGACAGCAAATAAAACTGCAAAAATACAATTTTATGAGGGTACTGATGAACCAGTAGTGCCAGAAATAAGACTCACTAGGAGTAAAGATGGTACCACCGGCCAAGCATTATTTTTGTTCGAAAAACCTCAGGCATTATCTTCCATTACAGACGGTGAAATCACAGGTATGCGTATGATTGATTCCGAAGGTGAAATATTAACTAGGGAAGTTAAAGTAAAGTTTGTTGATGGAGAACCAATATTTTTAGAAGCAGTATATATTTGGAAGAACACAGCTGACTTTGATAGATTTATGAGATTTGCAAATAGTTATGCCAAATCAAATGGATTAGGATATTCTGAAAAGAAGTAGAATATTGTGAAAATTGAGTAGTTCTTCATATTTCAAATTATTAGTAATTTTAATAACTTCGTTAATAGTTTGGACTCTAAGAGATTTTCTCCTATTAATAATTTGTTCCTTAGTAATTTCAAATATTGTATGTAATTTATGTAATCAAATACAAAAGGGTTTGAAAATCCCCCGACCGCTATCATTGTTTCTTGTGTTAACTGTTATATCAGTAATAGTATTTACTATTATTATTCTTGTATTGCCTCCGTTTATAAAAGAATTCAATGAAATACTAGTTGATATTCCAAATGGTTTATCAAAAATAAATATTTTGATTAACACAAATCTGAATAAATTTAATGTTTTACTATATGGTGAACAATCAGAAAATGTTATAGACATTTTCAGTCTTATAAATAATGTAGTAACTATTCCAGATGCCTCAACTATTGCAAAAGCTATTCAAGAAAGTTTTAAAAATTTAATAAATATAGCGGGGAATCTTGGTTCAGGTCTTTTGAAATTAATATTCGTATTAGCAGTTAGTTTAATGATTTCTATTGAACCAAAACAATATAAAGAAAATATACTTCTATTAATTCCAAAAAATTATCGCAACAAATTTAGAAATATTCTGGAAAAATGCAATACCGCATTAGCAAATTGGACCTTTTCTATGGTCATAAGCTCATTATCAGTAGGTCTATTATCATTAATAGTTCTGTCTATATTAGACGTTAAATATGTTGTCTCAAATGCTTTAATAGCGATGGTTCTTAACATTATTCCAAATATAGGTCCAGTTATTAGTGGTATATTTCCTATCTCAATTGCACTATTAGATAATTTTTGGAAGCCACTGGCCGTATTAGGAGCATATGTAATCATTCAAAATATTGAAAGCTATATAATAATGCCATCTATAATGAAGAAAAAAGCAAACGTACTTCCTGGCTTGACATTAATTTCGCAATTTGGGTTTACCTTCATTTTTGGTCCATTAGGCTTAATTCTGTCTCTTCCATTAGCTGTAGTAATTCAAGTTTTAATCAAGGAATTATTTAAAGATATTTAAAAACTACTTTATTTTTTTATATAAATATGGGTAAGAAAAAAGTATAAAGAAAGCTAAGGGATGTTTACCAATAGCAAAATATAGTGAATTAAAAGTAAAATGATCAGATAATATTCTTAGCTCAGTAGAAAGTTCTATTAAAACTAAAGAAAATAAAATTATCAAATAGTAATTCAATTTCATAAAATTAGAAGCCTAATCTCAGTCTTTAAGCAACAAAGATGGAGCCAATAAAATACTTGAATAACTTCCAACAATAATTCCTAATGATAAGGCAAAAGAAAACCAAAATAGTGAGTAAGATCCAAATAAAATTATGCTTAATAAAGGAATAAGGGTTGTAATACTTGTAAACGTTGTTCTCCTAAATGATTCGTTAACTGATAATTGAATAGTTTCGTTATAGCCTTCTTTCTTTGATTTTAAATTCTCACGAATTCTATCAAAAATAACAACAGTATCATTTACAGAGTAACCTGCAATAGTTAGCAATGACACAGCAAATAAACTATTTACCTCCACAGATAATGTAATTCCCAACCAAGAAAATATACCGAAAACAATTAATAAATCATGGAATAAAGCTAATAATGCAAATAATGCATATTTTTTGTCAAATCTAATTGTTATATATAAAGATATTGCAAATAAAGAAACTAACAATGAAGTAACACAATTAGTAAGTAATCTTTTCCCAAGCTTTGGACCTATTAATCTTGAGTCCTTACTCTCATAATTCAAAGGTCCAACAATATTATCAAGATTAGAAATCAGATTATTTGATTCTTCGATACTTAAATAAGGTGTTCTTATTGAAATTATTTTGTTATTATTTTGGAATTGTAATTTAAGATTATTTAAAACTTTTTGATTTTTAGAGATCTCTTTTAAATTTTCATAAACTGAATCTGGGGAAAGATTAGAACATTCCGTTTCACAAACTCTTTCTATCCTTAGTTCATTTCCACCAACAAAATCCATTCCTAAATTTATAGGTTTCTTATAAGAAGTATACAAAGTAGAATATATAATTCCCAGAAGACTCAATAAAATAAGAACAGTTGAAAAACCAATTATCCTTTTTTTGTTTTTTATTAATTCAAGATTGTATTTCATGGGAAATTATAATTAAAAATTTAATTTGAAAAATTATTCCTTGGCAGATAGAGATTTTTTTGTCTCAAAGATTGATATGTTGTAAAAAATCGCAAAATAGTTTTAGAACAATTTAATGAGGTAAACAAGCTTATTAAGACTCCAATACCTAATGTTGCCGCAAAACCCTTAACAAAATTTGTTCCTAATAAAAACAATACAAAACAACTTAGAAGAGTTGTAATATGGCCATCAACTATTGATGAATTAGCTCTTTGAAAACCGCTATCAATAGATCTTGTAAGAGTATTACCATCATATAATTCCTCTTTAATTCTCTCAAATATTAGAATATTTGCATCGACAGCCATACCAATGCTGAGTATAAGACCAGATATTCCAGGTAAAGTCAAAGTTACAGGAATCAAAGAATATAGAGCTAAGTTAAAGAAACCATAAAGTACTAGTGAAAGAACTGAAACAAAACCTAAAATTCTATAATTAAAAATCATAAATATACCAACAAAAATTAGTCCACTAATTGCTGCATAAAGACTTTTTAAAATATTTTTGGATCCCAAAAGAGCCCCTATAGTATTAGTTTCGACTATTTCAATTGGCAATGGTAATGAGCCTCCTTTAAGTTGAACTTCTAATTCTCTAGCATTTTCAGCACTAAAATTACCACTTATTGTTGCTGATCCACCTGTAATCCCAGTATTAGCAAACTGATTACCAACACTAGCTTCACTTATTGATTCGCCATCTAGAATAATCGCCAAAAGTTGATTAGTGCCAGCAATTGACTTTGTAATATCAGCAAACTTTTCACCTCCCGAATTACTGAAAGTTAATAAAACTTCCCAATTACTATTTGTTTGTTCTTGTCTCCTTCCTGCGTTAATAAGATCCTTACCAGTTAAATCTGTTTTAATAAATAAATTTGTAATTTCTTTATCAACATACTTTTTAATTTCAATTAACTTCCCATATAAATCACTACTAGTAGTATAGTAATTTAGTTCTTGCTCTATCTCTTTAAGATCATCTTGAATAATTTTTAAGAAATTTTCATCATACTGACTTTTTTCTGAAGAGGAATATTGATCAATAATTTCTTTAATATTTAATCTCTGAAGTTGCAGGGTTTTCAAATTGGTAGATGTTCCAGCTTTTTGAGTCCTAAACTCTAATAAGGCAGTCTTACCTAAAACTCTTGAAGCAACCAATGGATTTTGTTCTCCAGGTAATTCTAAAATTAATTGATCTCCACCTAGGGTTTGTAAGTTTGACTCTGAAACTCCTAAATTATTAACGCGTCTATCTATAACCGAATTAACTGCATCAAGTTCATCCTTCGTTACCTTGCCTTCCTCTTTAATAATTTGTAGGGTAAGTTGAGACCCACCTTGCAAATCTAATCCCAACTGTAAGGGATAATTTATTAATAGATAAACAGATAGTGTAAGTAGAAATATAATAAAAAAAAGCCAAATTTGCCTTCTTTTCATTAGTTATATACTCCCACTAATTAAAACTTCAACTTTTTCAACTATTTGATGTGGTTGAATTATTGTCAAATTCTCAAGATTTCCATTATACGGAGTTGGAATATCCTGGCTAGATAATCTAATTGGTCGGGCATCAAGATCATCGAAACACTCTTCTGTTATCAAGGCAATTAATTCTGCACCAATACCTCCAGTCTTCATACATTCTTCAACAATAATTACTTTATTTGTTTTTCTTATTGATTTTGAGATGGTTTCCATATCAAATGGTTTTAAACTTATTAAATCTATTAACTCAACATCTATTCCTTTTTTTTCTAATTCTTCAACAGCTTTAAGGCAGTGATGTCTCATTCTTGAATAAGTCAATAAAGTAATATCTTTCCCTTCTTTTACAACGTCAGCCTGATCTAAAGCGCAAGTATAATCACCCTCAGGTAATTCTTCAGACAAATTATATAGAAGAACATGTTCGAAAAATAGAACCGGATTATCATCTCTTATAGCTGCTTTCATTAAACCTTTAGCATTTGTGGGTGTACTACATGCAACAATCTTTATGCCTGGAACTGCATGAAAATATGCTTCAAGTCTTTGACTATGCTCAGCACCAAGTTGACGACCAACTCCTCCAGGTCCTCGAACTACTGCTGGTATTTTATAATTTCCGCCACTTGTATATCTAAGCATACCCATATTATTTGATATCTGATTAAAAGCTAAAAGCAAAAAACCCATATTCATCCCTTCTACTATTGGTCTTAAGCCAGTCATTGCTGCACCCACAGCCATACCCGTAAAACTATTCTCTGCAATTGGAGTATCTAAGACTCTTAACTCTCCATATTTTTCATATAAATCCTTAGTAACTTTATAAGATCCTCCATATTGACCAACATCTTCCCCCATCACGCAAACATTTACATCATTTGCCATTTCTTCATCAATCGCCTCTTTCAAAGCATTAAATAATAATGTTCCAGCCACAATTAATTACCTAATTAATCACATATATAATCCTACCACTTTGAATAATTCAACCTCCTTCAGCGAAGGTTATGAGTAGTAATATTGATAATATCATTCCAGGCGAAAGTAAAAGGACTAAAAGGCCTAAGTCATGTAAAGACATTCAAAGAGAGTGTTTTATTAATAATATTGGCAATTTAACTTTTCTTCAGAAAAAAACTGCGAATAAATACAATAAAAAGTCCTATACCTATAAAAGCAAAAGAGAAAGTTAGCAAAAAAGATAATCCAATTATTAAGGTATTAATACTAGAAGTGATATTTTGGACTATTTCAGAAGAATTAGATGGTTTATGTACTGAAAAATAAATTGCAATTTTATTACTTAAAAAATAAAAAAATATAAATAATAGAAAACTTGTTAATGATCCTACAATAAAATTTAATGGTCCTTTTTCGGGAATGTTTTTTTCAATATTCTCATTACTATTATCAGCCACAATAAATTTTGAATAAAAAAAATTTAAATGAATGTTATTCCCTTTTCAAGGAAAGTGCAAACCCATGAATCATAACCTTTATTTCTAAACATTTTATAATTTGCAGTTAATTCTTTTTTAGCAGTCTCTATATCTTTAAAGAGTGCAAAGCATGTAGGGCCTGATCCACTCATTGAAAATGTGAGACAATTTTCTAATTTAGAAAGTAAATATAATGCCAGCTTTACAGAATCATTTTCATTTTCAACAACTAACTGCAAATCATTTTTAATAGATAAATGTTGATTATCAAAATTTAAGTTATTTAAACCATAATCTCTTAAATTTTTTCTTATGTTCTCAATCATTTCTTTATCAGTAAGATATTGATTACAAAATCTATTACTATATTTTTTATAGGTTTCAGCAGTTGATACTGATACATTCGGATTTTTTAAAAGAATTACTCCATATTCAAGGGTTGAATCTAATTTCTCCAAAATTTCGCCTCTTCCAAAACATAATTGAATACCACCATTTATAAAAAAGGGAATATCAGATCCTAAAGTTGATGCTAATGAACATAAAGTTTCTTGATCTAATTTCAAATCCCATAAATTATTAAGACCAATTAATGTTGCTGCTGCATTACTGGATCCACCAGCTAATCCTGCGCCAATTGGGATATTTTTTCTTAAAAAAATATTCGCACCGTAACCTATATTTGATTTTTTCCTTAATAGGTTTGCCGATTTAACAATTAAGTTATCATCAGATAGGGTTAAATCATTACAATCAGACTCAAGTTTAATTAAACCATCATTATTAATTTCAAATTCTAAATAATCAGCAAGATCGATATTTTGCATAATCATTGCTAACTCATGAAATCCATCATCTCTTTTACCAATAACTTCAAGGTGCAAATTTATTTTGGCAGGAGATTTTATATTAATTTTCTTTTTAGCTAAATCTTGCATATACTTAAATTTTTATGTTTTAAT
This sequence comes from Prochlorococcus sp. HOT208_60m_808G21, assembly GCA_002026015.1. Classification (GTDB taxonomy): domain Bacteria; phylum Cyanobacteriota; class Cyanobacteriia; order PCC-6307; family Cyanobiaceae; genus Prochlorococcus_A. The sequence goes on from MWOY01000106.1 coordinate 64,387, forward strand.
TTTAATACAATTTTCTGCAAGCTTAATCCATTGGTCAATTGAAATATCTTGTGGTCTTAAATTAAAACAAACTTTTGAAGATTCAGATAATTCATTTATCTCTTCATTTGAAAGTATTGAATTAAGAGTATTCCTAAGCATTTTTCTTCTTGAATTAAATGAAATTCGAAGAAGTTTATCTATATATTTTTCTAGATTAATATCTAATCTTAAATCATTTTTAATTGGTTCGAAAACTACTAAAGAAGAAAAAACTTTTGGAGGAGGACTAAATGATGAAGGCGGCACATCACATATTCTTTTTATTTTTGATAAAAGTTGCATTCTTATACTAAGTGCACCAGCATTAGAACTACCTTCTTTTGACAAAATCCTATCTACAACGTCTTTCTGCATTAAAAATATTATTTTTTCGTAATTATAGTTCCTTATAATGCCCAATCGACCTATGAAAATATCCAATATTGGGCCAGTTATATTGTAAGGAATATTTGCAATAACTTTTGTAATCTTCTTATTAATCGAATCTAAATTTACAGAAAGAATATCTCCCTGCTGCAGTGAAAACTTATCATTATTATTGAATTTATCATTTAATAAATTTATTAAATGTTTATCTAATTCAATTGCATGTAATTTTTTAATTTCTGAATCTAACAACTTAGATGTTAAAGCTCCTTTCCCAGGACCAATTTCTAAGATAAAGTCATTTTCATTTAGAACAGCAATTTCTTTAATTTTTTCTAATATTTTTTTATTTACCAACCAGTGTTGTCCAAATCTTTTTTTTTGATGATAGTTTTTAGAATTCATCTAAAAGATAAATAATATGTTTAAATTAAATATGAATTTATTTAATCCTTTATATCATGAGCTTATCAAAAAAAAATTTAGATAAACTCAATAAATTTAAAAAAAAGAAAAATTTAAATATCGAAAGTAAAAATATAAATAATTATACAAATATAACTAATAATGATAATTTAATCACTAACCCACTTAATTCAGAAGATCCCAATAAAATTTTTTATTCGTTAATTGATAATTCAGAATCTTTAGAAGAGACTTCTAACGTTAATAATTCACTAAGAAAAAGTGAGCTTAATCAAATTAATATGAATTCTAAAAAAGATAATTTTTCCAAGAAATTAACAATCGAAGAGGAACTATATGATGAATTTAATTATCTTCTTGATGAATAATTAGTTTTGATATTTACTTATGATTCAGAGTAATAGATTAGCAATTTATGCTATCGGCAAAATAAAGAAACTTTGGATTAGAGATGGAATTAATCAATACAAAAAAAGAATGCCTGAACTTATCATTAATGAGTTAAAGACTTTTAATTTAAATAATCTTAGATCCAATAACAATATTAATATCTGCCTAAGTGAAGAAGGGAAACAGTTTAATTCAGTTGAACTATGTTCCTTACTCTTGAATTTTAAAAATAAAAAAATTAATTTCTTAATCGGTGATACTGATGGAGTTAGTTCTGATATAAAAGAAAAATCAGATCTCGTACTAAGCCTGTCTCCTTTAACTTTTCCTCATGAATTAGCTAGATTAATCCTAATCGAGCAAATCTATAGAGCTATTTCTATATCAAACAACTCCCCTTACCATCGTTCTTAAAAAGATTAGATTCAATCTAAAATTAATCTATAAAAGTTTAACAACTAACTATTTTTTGATTTTTTACTATATAGTACATATATACTATTAATTTTATCTTGGATTCTTTTAATTCAACTACTAAAACATTTAAAATCCCCTTATTAACTGATTCGGTATCAGCAGGATTTCCTTCTCCTGCAGATGACTATACAGAAGAAAATATTGATTTAAACGAACATTTAATATCTAATCCTTTTAGCACTTTTTTCCTTAGGGTTAAAGGTGACTCAATGATAAATGCAGGAATTAAAGATAAAGATTTAATAATAGTAGACAAGAGCTTAACAGCCAGGCCAGGGAATATCATCATTGCGATGATAGACGGAGAATTTACAATAAAAAGATTATCTATAAAAAATAATGAATTATATTTAAAATCAGAAAATCATAATTATCCTGATTTTAGATTTAAAAACCATATTGATGTACAGATATGGGGGGTCGTTATTTATTCAATACATAGCTATTTATGAGAATTTCAAATATTGATGCAATAGCTCTTATAGATGCTAATAATTTTTACGCGTCATGTGAACAAAATATTAATCCTCATTTGAGAAATAAACCAGTAGTAATTTTATCTAATAATGACGGATGTATCATTGCAAGAAGCCCTGAAGCGCGAGCTTTAAAAATTAAAATGGGAACTCCGTATTTTAAGGTCAAAGAAAGACTAAATAAATTAGATGTAGCAGTTTTAAGCTCAAACTACTCGCTTTATGGGGATATGAGCAGAAGACTAATGAATTTACTGAAAAACTACTGTGAACAGATAGAAATTTATTCGATTGACGAAGCATTCGTCTCGATTTCCAGACCTAATGATGAAAATCTATATCCTTGGGCAAGAAGCATAAGATCATTAATATATCAGAATCTAGGGATTACCATAACAGTAGGAATAGGAGAAAATAAAGTAAGAGCAAAAATTGCTAATAAACTAGCTAAAAATATTGATTATTCAGCTGGGATATTTGATTTAGCTAAAACCAAAAATGAGAATAATTATTTGAAAAGAATTAGTATAGATAAGATATGGGGAGTCGGGAAACAAACCTCTAATTGGTTACAAAGTAAAGGTATTAAAAATGCTAGAGAACTAAGAGATATGGAAGAAAATGAAATCATTAAGAAATTAGGCATCGTAGGGAAAAGGCTGCAATTAGAACTGAAAGGGCATAGATGCCTGCCCATAGAAAAAAACAAGAAATCAAAAAAAGAAATTCAGGTGAGCAGAAGTTTCGGCACGCCTATCACAAAATTAGAAGACTTAACTCAAGCACTGGCAACTCACGCAATAAAAGCCTCTGAAAAAATGAGAAGTCAGAATTTACAATCATCTAATATTAGAGTATTTGCTAGAACCAGTAAATATTCAAGTCAAAATTATCAAAGAAGTGCTCATAGAAAACTTACAAACGCAACAGATGACACAAACAATATTTTAAAAATAGTAGTTGAATTATCTAAAGAAATTTATAATCCCGAATATAAATTCTCAAAAGCTGGAGTTTTAATGCAGGATTTAACAAATAGCGAATATTTACAGCAATCAGTTATCAATTACAAATCTCAAAAAGTCTTGAAAAAATCAACAAATCTTATGAAAACGATTGATTTATTAAATAAAAGATTTAATAACAATGCAATTACATGGGCCATTACAAAAAATCCACAAAGTTGGAAGATGAATAAGAATTTCTTAAGTCGCTCATCTACAACTGATATAGAACAAATCCCAACTATAGTGAAGTAAACAAAATAGAATGGAATTTATATTATTTTTGAGCAAATTAGATAAAGAGATTCTTAACTTATTAATGAAAGCAAACTACATAGTTGAAGAAAATAAAATTGAATGTCTATTAAACAAAGAAATAAAAGGGCTACATAATTTTCAAGAAAATAAAATAATAATATGTACTGAAAATGCAAAAAGGAAAACAAATTTTAGAAATAAGAATCAACAACCAAATAAAGATAACTTCAAAACAGAAAGGGCGATAAGAAAAGCATTAAGACACGAAGCAACTCATGCGATACAAAAATGTAATGACAATAAAACAATAGGGGATATAAAAAAATTAGAAAGCAAATTGCATCAAAGTAAAAGAAAAGCGTTAGAGTTTTCAAGTTCAAATTTTTCTGGGACTTATGCGAAAGAAGTAGAAGCTTATTTTCTTGAAGATAAACCCAAAAAAGTTAAAAACTTGATTAAAAAATACTGCCTATAAATTAAAAATTTTTTATATTAGCTAGCGAGAAAATTGCCACAACGTTGTTTGTCTAAGAAATTTATATGTTGTCTTTCTAGGTAATATAATTCCTGAAATTTAATAGCATCTGAGTTTAAATCCTTAAAAAGATCATCTATCTCTTTATTTGTATTTGAAGAACCTGAAGAAGGATTATCAATTAAAATAGATATACAATTTTCTAAAGTTTTTAATCTTTGAGATCCCCAAGATTCTATTAAGTGTCTACATCTTTTTAGAGAATTATATTTTTCAAGAAGTGATAATGTTCCTAGTAAATTGTCCTTAGGATTACTCAGCAATGTTAAAAACAACTCATTTGGATTAATAAAAATATTAATTTTATTTGATGATTCAGGATTATTGATAGCTAAGTAGTCAGGCAGAAGTGAAATTAAGTTAATAGAAGAAAAATCTTTTTGAAGATTTTGACTATTTGATTGTTTTAAATCATTTAAGTAATTTAAACCTAAATTATTTTGTTCAATTTTTGAAATGGCTTCCCATAGGCTTTGAATATAACTAGTATTAAAAGCATTAATGTCTCTTTTGAGAAATTCATCACGAATAAATAACCTAAGATCTGGACAATGTAAATAATAAAAAATTATTTCAGATTCATTATTCTCCCGTCGGGAAATTTCATTTGGTAGTTCAAATTTTTTTGATCTACCATGCCAACGAAATCCCTTTACTTGATTTCTTAAATCTTGTTCAAACTGTATTGCTAACCTAGCTTGTCCCTTACTTAATTGTTCGGAAACTTTTTGTAAATAATGAGTTCTGGTTGATGATTGAGGTAATTTACTCAACAATTTGACCAATGAAGAAATAACACTTTGAAAAATTTCAGACTTTGTTAAATCTTGATCTTTAAAGATCTGATCAATCTCCCAATCAATCCAAAATGATGAATTATCAATTAAATTAAAATAATCTTCAGGTGTATGACTATTCAAATATTCGTCAGGATCTTTAAAATGACTTAGTTGAAGTATCTTAAGATTAATTTGATTATGAAGGGATAGCGTCTCAACTTCTTTAATTACTCTTTTTGTAGCTAAAATCCCTGCATTATCAGAATCAAAATTCAAAATTATATTTTTATTATCTGTGCATCTACATAGTTGAGAAATTTGATACTTATTTAATGCGGTACCGAGAGAAGCCACAGAATTAGTTATACCCTTTGAATGAAGAGAAATAACATCAAAGTAGCCTTCGACAATAATGGCTTTATCTCTTTTTCTAATATCACTAGAAGCTTTTTCGAAGGCAAACAACATTTTTCCCTTTTCAAATATCTCTGATTCAGGAGAATTAAGATATTTAGGTTCCTGACCATCAAGAGATCTTCCTCCGAAGGCAACTACTCTTCCCTGCATATCATGTATTGGAACAATTAATCTATTTCTAAAACGATCATAAATCTTGTCAGAATTATCTTTAGAAATTGCAAGGCCTGAAGCTAGTATTAAATTAATGGGGAATTTTTCTACCTTGGAAAGATAATTAAATAAATCATTCCATGAATTTGGGGCAAAACCTAATTCAAAGTTATCAATAATCTTGTTACTCAATTTTCTCTTAGATGTTAAATATTTCATGGCTTCAAAACCAAGAGAATTATTTAATTGAGACTTAAACCAATTTTTAGTGACTCTTAAAATTTTATAAAGCTCTTCCTTTCTAGATAGTTGTTTTTTATAAGCTTCTACTTGGGGACCCTCAAGACTTTCAACATTAATATTATTTTTTTTAGCGAGTGAAAGTACAACATCTGAAAAATTTGCACGAGTAAATTCCATTAAAAATTTAATAGAGTTTCCACCTGCACCACAAGAAAAACAGTAATAGAATTGTTTAGTTGGTGATACTGTCATAGATGGCTTAGTATCATCATGAAAAGGACAAATCCCAACAAATTCCTTGCCTTTCTTCTTAAGAACAATATGTTCAGATATAACGTCAACGATATCTGCTTTTTCATTAACCTCTTGAATAGTTCTTGGGTGTATAGAATGAACCATTGAGATTTTTATCAAAAACAAATAATGATTTATTCTTTATAGGTCAAAATCAAATAAGAATCTACTTAATTTCACAATAAAACTATTTTTATAAATGATAAATATCTCAGAATTAGAAAAAAGAATTAATTCATTGAATAAGTTTAATTTGGTATTTGCTTCATTCTTCTTTAGTTTGATGACTTTATGCGTAAAAAATATTGATAAAAGGATACCTATTTATGAATTAGTTTTATTCAGATCATTGTTAAGTTTAACTATTACATTATTCATAATTAATCTAAAAAATATAAATCCTTGGGGCAACAATAGACCATTACTTATCTTAAGAGGTGTTTTAGGAACTTTAGCTTTAGTGTGCATTTTTTATGCGATAAGAAATATGCCTCTTAGTATATCTACTGTCATTCAGTACACATACCCTATCTTTATATCTATATTCGCTGGCATATTTATAGACGAAAAAATAACTCGGAATATAATTTTTGCTTTAATTATTGGCTGGATTGGAATATTAGTAATATTAAATCCAAGTCAATTATCAAATATAAACGTTGAAATTGAAAATGTTTCGATTTCGATCGCATTTCTTGGGGCAATCTTCACTGCACTGGCTTACGTTACTGTTAAGAAACTTTCATTTACTGAAGATGTTTATGTAATTATTGAATATTTTCCACTTGTTTCTTTTATAGCTTTATTGCCAGTTGTATTAATTAACTGGGTTACCCCAACTTGGAATGAATTAGTTTGGATCATTGGAATTGGCTTATTTACTCAATTAGGTCAGACTTTCTTAACTGTAGGATTAAAAAATTTACCTGCTTCTGAAGCTTCAACAATTAACTATTTGCAAGTTTTATTCGGGTCAATTTGGGGGATTTTGTTTTTTAGTGAAATAATAAATATAAATTTTTTATTAGGAGCTTCACTAGTATTATTAGGAACTATTATATCTACTACCAAAATAATCAAAAGGACATAGAATGTAGTTATTAAAATAAAAAAAAGTGAAATTTTTCTATTTAGCTTTATTATTTTGTTTTTCTCCTTTTGTTCAAGTTAATGCAACGACCCCAAAGTCAGTAACTTGCACTAGAACTGAATACAGAGAGGAATACATTCCTGGAACCAAATCAAATCCAGGCTACGTAAAAAGTTATGAGGTGGACGTTGTAATACCTTGTGGAGGTCAAAGCACAGCTGAAAAAATAGATGATAATGACTGTAGTGAAGGTTCTGTTATAGGAGGACTCCTTGGTGCTGGAATAGCACTATCTTCCTCTAGAGGGAAAGATAGATTTTGGGCAGTACCTGCAGGCGGAACGGCGGGAGCACTAATTGGTTGTCAGGTGGATGGTGGTTAATTGATTAGTTGGATAAATGGAGAATTGGTTGAGTCATGGCAAACTAATCAAAAATTTTTTGTTTTAATAAATTGTCAAGGATTAGGATACGAAATACAAATATTAGAATCCTTTTTTCTCAAATTAAAAGCAAATCAGATATCTAATAAAAAAATTACTCTTTGGTTAAAACATATTAAAAAAGAAGATTCAGATTTATTATTTGGCTTTACATCAAAGGAACAAAAGAATTTCTTTATTGAAATTTTAAGTATCCGAGGTGTTGGATCTCAAATCGGTATGGGGATATTAAATAAATTCTCTATTGGTGAAGTTATCAATGCAATAAAGACACAAAACAAAAAATTAATTTGTTCCGTACCTGGTATAGGTCAAAAAATGAGTGATCGGTTAATTTTAGAACTAAAAAATAAATTTAAGAGTGAAATACAATTTGAAGAAGAAAAAGCAAAAGATGAATTTGAGATTAAGGATCCAGAAATTAATAAAATGATCGAAGATCTTCAGTTAACTCTTCAATCCTTAAATTACAAAAATAAAGAAATCAAGACTATTTTGCCAATTATTATTAATGAAGTAGATTTCCTTACAAAAAAAGAAAATAATTTATCATTTGAAAATTTATTGAAATTAGCTATGCATTATCTAGATAAGGAAAGTAGTAATATAGCTAGCTGACGTAGTATCATAGAGTAAAGAAATAAAATTTATGTCATTAGATACAGCTGAAAAACAGAAGCTGATTGAGACTCATCAAGTACATCCAACTGATACAGGTTCAGCCGAAGTTCAAGTAGCACTGCTTTCAAAAAGAATATCGAAATTAAGTGACCACCTCCAAGGAAACATTCATGATTTCGCTTCAAGGCAAGGATTATTAAAAATGATTGGTAAAAGGAAAAGATTACTTTCTTTCATAAAAGACAAAAACGCTCAGAGATATCAAGAGCTAGTAAAGAAAATTGGAATCAGAGGATGATTTCAATTAATGAAAAAAAAACAATCTAAAAAAAAGACACAATTTAAAAAGAAAAAAAATTATTCTGAGAAAACTGCGTTTGCTAATCTAGAAAAAGCATCAATTACTGAAACTACCCCAAAAAGATCATCAACTGGGATACCAAAATATGTTGCTGATAGAATGGCAAGAAGAATATTTTTTACAGCAGGAATTCCCACAATATTAGGAATGTCGGTTTTCGTAATTAGCTACATTATAGTAACGAGAAATATTGCTGAAATACCTCCTTCATCAACAATTGCAATTTCAGCATTGTTTTTTTTGTTAGGTCTAGCAGGATTGAGTTTTGGAATATTATCAGCTAGTTGGGATAAAGAACCTGGATCTTTTTTTGGTATTGAAAATATTCCAATGAACATACAACGCGCAAAAGCAGCCTTCAAACCTGCAACACAAAATTTCGAGGATAAAAGTTAATCTAGGAAACTAAAGATTTCAAGTTAACTTGGAATGAATTTTCTTCTAATAATTTACATGCTCCTTGTATATCTCCAATACAGAATTGATCGCCAAATTTAACGTAAGTAACACTATGCTCATTTCTTACTGCAGCTAAAACTGGAATCTTGATTCCACATCTATTTTTGTCTGGTTTAAATTTAGTTAAACAGTTTCTCAAAGTATTTTGAACTCTTACATCTGATGCTTGAGAACTTTCAAGATTAATAATAAGCAATTTAAGATTATCTATTTCTCTGCAATCATCAATTATTAATTGAGTCTTATCACTTTTTTTATCTATTGTTCCCCAAAACAATAACCTAGTATCAGTCAAAAGAAATTCGGATAATCTGACATAGGTTTTTGGAAAAACTATTGCTTCGCAACTTCCGGAAAGATCTTCAAGCTGAACTATAGCCATCCTATCTCCTTTTCTCGTTGTAATTTGCTTTAAATCTGGGATCATTCCAACTAAAGAGACTTTGGTTCTATCTTTTGTTTCTTCTAACTGTGAAATGCTTATAGGTGATACAAGTTTTGCGGGTTTAGTTAAATGCTTTAGAGGATGGTCAGATAAGTAAAAGCCTAATAGCTGCTTTTCTAACTTTAATTTCTCAATAAGTGAATAATCATCAACCTTAGCTAATTGTAAATCTGAAAAAGCAACATTAGAAAATTCTTCTTTAGAGTCAAATAGATTTCCTTGCCCTGATAATCTATCACGATTTCTTGAAGAGGCCCACTCAATAACATGTTCAAGATCTGACAATAACTGAGCTCTATTATTATCATTTGAAAACTCATCTAATGCTCCACAATGAATTAGAGATTCAAGACTTCTTTTGTTAAGAACGTTAGAAGGCAAACGATCGCACAAATCTGATAATGAATTAAAGGTTCCAAAACTATTTCGGTTTTCAATTATATTTCTTATTGCAGAATCTCCTAAATTCTTAATTGCAGATAACCCGAATAAAATCTGATTATTCTTAATAGTGAAATCAACACCAGAAAAATTAATGCTCGGTGAAATAACATCTATTCCCATGGAATAACAATTAGAAATATATCTTTGCATCTTGTCGCTAGAGCCAGAATTAACGCTTAAAAGGGCTGCCATATATGCAACAGGAAAATGGGCTTTCAAAAATGCAGTTTGATAAGTTACGGCACCATAAGCAGTTGAGTGGCTTTTGTTAAAACAATATTCTGCGAATAAAACCATTTGATCAAAAAGATCATTAGCTAATTTTTCATTTACACCTTTCTTCATGGAACCATCTACAAAAATATTCCTATGCTTTACCATTTCAGAAACTTTCTTTTTCCCCATTGCTCTTCGAAGTAAATCAGCATCACCCAGAGAATAACCAGCTAGGTCTTGAGCAATTTTCATGATTTGTTCTTGGTAAACCATAATTCCATAGGTTTCAGTGAGGATTGACTTAATAAAAGGATGTGGGAAATCAACCTTTTCGTTCCCATTTTTTCTATTAATGAATTTAGGTATAAGGCCTGCATCGAGTGGACCAGGTCTATAAAGAGCCAATATGGACGAAATATCCTCCAAAGAACTAGGTTTGAAGTCCCTAACGACCTGTTTCATACCGGAAGATTCAAGTTGAAAAATACCTTCAAGATCTCCTCTCCCTATAAGATCAAAGGTTTTACCATCATTTTGTGGTAACTCATCAATGTTTATTTTCCTTCCAGTAGATTGATTAATTAGAGAAACTGTTTTTTCAATCATTGTCAGATTCTTAAGACCCAAGAAATCCATTTTCAATAATCCAAGTGATTCGATATCGTCCATAGAATATTGGGTTATTATTTGCCCTTCATTATTTCTTTGAAGAGGTACAAGTTCGTCAAGAGGATCTGATGCAATAACAACTCCAGCAGCATGAACTCCATATGTTTTATTAGTTCCTTCAATTCTCAAAGCCAAATCAACCCATTTTTTCACCCTATTATCATTAATATATTTTTCTCTAAACTCTTGGCTAGGAGAATTCTTGTCAATCATTTCATTTAATTTATAAGGTTTCCCTCTTACAACCGGTATTAACTTAGCCATTTTGTCCGCTTCTCCATATGGTATATCTAAAACCCTTGCAACATCTTTTAAAACCGCTTTAGAGGTCATCTTATTGAAAGTAATTATTTGCGCAACTTTATCCTCTCCATAACGATTAGTAACATAATCTATAACTTCATTTCTCCTATCAATACAAAAGTCGGTATCAATATCTGGCATTGACTTTCTTGCTGGATTTAAAAATCTCTCAAACAACAATCCATGCTCAACAGGATCTATATTTGTAATTTGAAGAGCATAAGCTACTAATGAGCCTGCTGCAGAGCCTCTACCTGGTCCTACAGGGATAGAGTTATCTCTAGCAAATTTGATGTAGTCCCAAACAACCAAAAAATAATCTGGGAACCCCATATCTTTAATAATTTTTAATTCGGAAGACAGTCTTTTTTTATAGTTCTCATCAACTTCTGTAAGATCATTTTTTTTAAGTCTTTTTAAAAGGCCTTTATTAGATAATTGTGTAAGGAAAGAAAATGAATCTGTATCTTCGTTAAGAGGGAATTTTGGCATTCTATAATTACCAAACAAATCAAATTCTTCAACTTTCTGAGAAATTTCTACTGTATTGTTAACTGCCTCAATAATTGATTCATCATCAATATGATCTTTAAAAAGTTCAAGCATTTCACTTTCACTTTTAATATATTCTGTGCCAGTATATCTCAATCTTTTTTCATCACTTATTAGTTTTCCTGTTAATACACAAAGCAAAGCGTCATGTGCTTCAACATCCATACTTGATAAGTAGTGTGCGTCGTTGGTCGCGATGACTTTTATTTGATGCTTCTTCCCAATTTTTATTAATTCAACGTTAACAATTCTATCCTCAATAGAGCCGTGATCTTGTATTTCTAGATAAAAGTCATCTGCAAATAATTTTTTATACCAAATAGCTATATCTTCTGCTACGTCTAATCTACCTTTTAAAATAGCTTGAGGTATCTCTCCACCAAGACAAGCAGTAGAAACTATCAAACCATCACTATATTTGCTTAAAAGAGATTTATCAATACATGGTCTAGAAAAAATGCCTCGACCTCTCATCCCATTTAGGTGACTAATTGTTGTTAACTTCACTAGATTCTTATATCCAGTATAATTTTTTGCTAACACAACCAAATGATATCTTTTTTCTTTTTTTGGTTGAGGATCATCAATAGAACCATTAATCACATACATTTCATTACCAATAATTGGTTTTATACCTTTCTCTTTACACTTCTTGACCAAATCAAGAACACCATACATAACTCCATGATCAGTAAGAGCTATCGATTCCATTCCAAGATGATAAGCTCTATCAACAATTTTTGAAATTTGACTGGCACCATCAAGCAAGCTGTAGTCACTATGATTATGAAGCGGAACGAAAGCCATATTCAAATAATTTATATATATAAGATAGAGAAAATTCCTAAAAGATCTATACTTTTTGATTACAAATTAATTATTAATACAAATTTAAA
>MWOY01000107.1 GCA_002026015.1 Prochlorococcus sp. HOT208_60m_808G21
GGGAGAAAATGATAAATATTCTAATGAGGGATAAATATATAATTTCAGGCAAAGGTCCATTTGGAGAGGAATTTGTTACTTCTGGAGGCGTAAAAATTAATGAGGTTAATTTTAAAAGTATGGAGAGCTTAATTTGTCCAAGGTTATTTTTTTCTGGAGAAGTTTTGGATGTTGATGGGATCACAGGTGGATTTAATTTTCAACATTGTTGGACAAGTGGATGGATCGCTGGGATGGCAGTCTCAAAGTTAAATCATTAAATAATAAATTAATAAGTAATAAATCAGTAAGTAACAAATCAATAAGTTTATCTTTTTTTTATTAAGTATTAGACGGAAAAAGTTTTTTGAAGAAACTTTAATTTTAAAGTTTAAATTATTGGTGAAGATTAATGCAGAATCTTGTATCAAAAAAAGAAGAAGAGGAAAGAAGATTAAAAGCTTTAGCAGAATATAGGATTTTGGGAACCAAGCCAGAATCATGTTATGACGATATTATAAAAATTGCTGCTACAACCTGTAATGTGCCTATTTCTTTAATGACTTTGGTCGACAAAGATAAACAATGGTTTAAATCCAAAATAGGACTTCAAATATCAGAAACTAGAAGAGATTGGTCTTTTTGTACACATGCAATAAAAGAAAATAGTCCATTAATTATTCATGATGCTTTCCAAGATGAAAGATTTATAAATAATCCATTGGTAACAGGAGACCCCAAGATTCGTTTTTATGCAGGTTTTCCCCTTAGAAATAGTGATGGTAATAAACTTGGAACTCTGTGTGTAATAGATAGAAAGCCTGGAAATCTAACTACACAACAATTCAATATTATGGAATTATTATCCAAGCAAATAGTTTCATTTTTAGAGCTTAGAAAAAAGTCATTGAACTTGCTAGATGCATTGTCTAACTTGCACAAACAGGAAGGTATTTTATCTGTCTGTTCATATTGCAGAGAAGTGAAAAATAAGGAGGGCGATTGGATGCATTTAGAAAAATATCTTTCGAAAATTAGTGATATTAGATTCAGTCATGGGGTTTGTGATAATTGTATGGAAAAACATTTCCCAGATGTAATCGAAGTATGGAATAAAAAGGATTTTTTTGAAGATGGCCAGAAAAGGTATTTAGAGTCTTAGATTTAATGCCTTGCTTTTAAGTTATTAATTTATTCCTAAACAAATTCTTCATTTGGTGGTTAGTATTGTATAAATTTTGACTCGAACATGTTATTAGGAACTTTATTAACAGGTGAAATTGCTAAAAGTGCATTAGTAGCATATGTTCATTATTTAGGAATTATTTTGTGTTTCGGTTCTCTTTTGTTTGAAAGATTGACTCTCAAAGTAGGTCTTAATAGAAATGAGACGATATCAATGATAATTGCAGATGTGGTTTATGGTTTGGCAGGAGTTGCAATATTAGTTACTGGGATTTTGCGTGTTAAGTATTTTGGTCAAGGAGGTGATTTCTATACAGGCAACCCTGTGTTTTGGATAAAAGTCTCTCTTTACATTCTGGTGGGATTACTTTCTTTATACCCAACAACAACATATATCTTATGGGCTATACCATTAAGTAAGAATAAATTACCTGAAATTTCTGAGAATCTAGTTAAAAGGTTCAGACTCATCATTACTACTGAATTAGTAGGTTTTGCAACAATACCTTTGTTTGCCACTCTTATGGCTAGAGGTGTAGGTTTAGGTTGAAAAATTTATTTCTAGAAAGAAATTGTTTAATAAGTGCTAACAAACTATATAGATGGAGTTTAAGTTATAAGATTTCTAAATCTATAAAGGAAATTATTTTTATTGGTTTAAATCCCTCATTATCGGATGAAGTTTTCTTAGATAATACAACAAAAAAGATAATCAAAATTTCGAGAAACAATTATTATGGCAAAGTAAAATTAATCAATCTATTTGCTCTTATTTCAAGCAAACCAGAAAAACTTTTTAATCACAAAAATCCTGTGGGTCATCTAAACAATAATCATATTAATGAAAACTTAAAACACTGGTCTGAAAATAAAAATTGTGATTTGTGGTTAGGTTGGGGTAACAAAGGGAAATTTCTGAATAGAAATAAAAAAATATCAAAAAAAATAATGCAATATAACTCAATTAGGAAAAATAATTTTGATAATCCTCTGGGACCGCTTTTAATTAAGAAAACAATCAAAGATAATCCAATACATCCTCTATACTGTTCTGATAATTCCATCCTCCAATCTTATTTTTAGGTAGTAAGCTTCAAATGCAAACCAGCATTTTTAGCTATTCCATTAAATATGTGTTAATTTTTATTAGTTAAGTTAATCTTATATGAAAATTTCCAAGCAACTCAATAAACTAAAAAACTTGAATGTTGAGGCAGAAAAATGTTCTACGAGAGAAGAAGCAAAAAAAATAATTAATAAAGCAAATAAAGCACAAAGTAAAATTAACAAATAAATAAAAATCAATTTCACTTATTCGTAATTTATAATTTTCAAAATATTTAATTTAAACAAATACACTATATTTATTTCCTAGTATTTATGTCTTTGAAAATAATTAAAATAAGGAAATCTCACGAAAGATTTAGATCGACTAGAGAATGGCTAAATTCGATGCATTCATTTTCTTTCGCAGAGCATAGAGATCCAAAATGGGATAATTTTGGGAAAATTAGAGTTATAAATGAAGATATTATTTCTCCTAATGCAGGATTTAATACACATTCTCATGCAAATATGGAAATAATTACTGTCGTAACAAAAGGAGCAATAACTCATAGAGACTCGTTAAATAATCTTGGAAAAATTCACAAAGATGAAGTACAAGTTATGTCTGCAGGTAGTGGAATATCTCATAGCGAGAAGAATGAAGAAAATGAGACCTGTAAGTTGTTCCAGATTTGGATATACCCTCAAAAAGAAAATATCAAACCCCGATATGATCAAATTTCATTAAATGAAAAGTTGTGGGATAATCTTATTTTTAATTACAAAGACGTAAAAAATAATAAGCTTTTTCTAAATCAAAGTATCTCTTTATGGCGTTGTAAATATAAGCCAATTAAAGAAAAAAAATTGCCATTAAAAATCGATAAATATAATTGGATACAAATAATAGATGGTAATCTTTTATTAAAAAGTAAAGACTCTAATTCAAATATATGTCTCGAATCTGGAGATGGATTAGGTTTTGAAGTTAATTATTATGATGATGTCTCTATAGATACTGAAAAAAACCTAGATTTTCTTTTATTTTCGATGCCTTCCTTGTAATTTAAACGTTACTTTTACCCATCAACTCCTTTATTAAATGCGTTTAAGGCTTGCAAAGCCATATTAAGGTGAACTTCCATAGCACCAAGAGCAATTAAAGAATTCGGTGATTTATCTTTTAGTAAATTCTCTTTTCTTTTTGATAACTCATTAACTACTTTCTTAGTTGAAGCTTCCCAAGTGTGTATTAACTCTTCAAATTCTCTTTTTTCGGGACTTTCTATTTCTGCTAATTCATCAGAAAAATGAGAATCCTTTTGTGCCTTAAGCATCAAGTAACTTAATTTTTTATGACTTATTGCTTGAGGTAAATTGTTAGATTCACTCATTACTAGTAGTTGATTTATATTCAAAATCTAACTAACTAAGTGAATATTTGCTAGAGGGGGGACGGTTGTGATGACCGACCTGAAAATTACGAAATGATACCTTTACAAAAAATGGATTTATTTACCTTTAATTTTTCACTTATAAGTTTCTTGAAATAATCTCCACGCTCTTCATAATTTTTAAATTGATCAAAACTAGAGCATGAAGGTGAGAATAATAATGTTCCAACCCTATTATTTTGTAAATAATGAAAAACAAAATTTAAAAGCTCTTTTAGTTCTGAAAATTCAAAAATATTTTTTTTAAATCCTTCCTTAATAAGCGCCATTTTTAGGACTTTTGAGCTTTCTCCAAAAAGGAAAACACATTTAACTTTTTTCTTTAAAACTTTTATCCAATCACTATATTCATTCCCTTTTAATCTACCCCCAGCAATGATTATTATTTGACCTTCAATTGAATTTATTCCTGCAATAGATGAGTCAAAATTTGTAGCTTTACTATCATTAATTATTTCCAGATCATTATTTTTATAAATTGTTTCCATCCTATGGGGTAATTGTTTGTAATTAGATAAAGAATCTTTAATCTTCTTCCCAGATAATCCAACTTTTCTAGCTGCAGCAATTACCAATAAAAGATTTTGAAGATTATGCATTCCTTTTAAAGAAAAATGTTCAAGTTTGAATAATTTCTTTCCTCTCTCAACAATGTATGCTTGATCATCTATCCAATAATCGCATTGAATAAAATTTGATTTATCGAAACTAGTTGTTATCCAAACCCCACTTGATAGCGAACTGTAGTGATTTCTCAGGTTTTTATCGTCATAATTATAAATTCTAAAATCAGATTTTTCTAGCAAGCTTTTTTTTATGTTGAAATAGTTTTCAAGTGTTTTATGTCTTTCAAGATGATCTTCTGTGAAGGTTGTCCATATTCCAATATTAGGTTTTACTTCTGGAGATATTTCTATTTGATAACTGCTTAATTCAGCTACAACCCAATCAATTTTTTCATGTATTTTGGAGTGAGCATATTTACATAAAGGTATCCCAATATTTCCTGCAAAAGGAGCATATAATCCAGTATCACAGAGTATATGGCTTAGTAGATGAGTAACAGTAGTCTTGCCATTTGTGCCAGTAATACCTATCCAATTTGTGTCTTTTAAAATTTCCCATGCAACATTAATTTCTCCAATTACTTTAATTCCCTTTTTTTTTAATTCAATAATAGTTATATGGTCATAAGGTATTGATGGACTTACAACAACAGATTCGATCTCTCTCACAAAAGGTTGAATTTCTTCAAATACAAACTCTTTATTCAGAGAAACTAGTATATTAAGCTCTTCTAATTCTGTTTTTCTTTCTAAGAATTCTATCTCATCTTTACTTTCCCAAACAATTACTCTCTTATTGATGCTTCTCAAATACTTGGCAGCCCAAAATCCAGATTTACCTAATCCAATTACAAGATTAATATTTCCTTTATTAAAATGATTATCTATCATTAAATTTATAATTGCATTTATATTAATTGTGTTTAAGGGGTAATTCAATCATGAGATCTTTCTTCAGTATTTATAGTATTTGCCAAAGAAAAATTAATTAATGGAAGAAAATACTGCAAAATATTGGTTCTCTTGGTTTTATGAAAAGTGGGAGAAAAATGCTCCAGGTGAATTAATTGAAAAGGGTTTAACTCCGTCTCAGATTGCTGAGCGCTTTGTTAATGAAAACCATGATAGTTTTATTAAATTGTCAAAAAAAATTGATGACAAAAATTATGATGCCTTAACAGAATTTATGAAGCTCTCAGAGAGTGAATTACATATCTTGAAGTATTTTCTAAAGTTAGTAAAAATGAAAAATTTATAAGAAGTTACTAAGTATTTCAAGGCTTTTTTCCCATAAATTTTTTCTTTCTTTTTTATTCATAGCGAAAGGAGAAGTAGGGGATAGTTTTGGATGACCTCTGAAATTAAATCTAGGACCATAATGGTCACCGCCTCTCGCATCTGGAGAAGTAGCTGCAAAAAGTTGAGGTAAAGCACCCATCTCAGCAGTTTGAAAAATAGGGCTAAATAATTCCAAGGAGAAAATTTCTAATGGACTAGGGTTAGGTTTTTGAGCAGTAAAGAGATTTGTTTTTGCAATTCCTGGGTGAGCAGCTAAAGAAAGTATATTTTTGTGCTTTAAGTTTTCATTTAGTTCTAATGCGAACATTACATTTGCCAATTTGCTATTGGAGTAAGATTCCCATTTGTTGTAATAGTTCTCAGCTTTAAGATTTTCCCAACCAGCTTTGCCAAAAAATTGTGCTCCAGAAGTAACCGTCACTATTCTAGATTCTTCTTTTTTTTCAATAATTGGAAGTAGCTTTAGGGTCAAAAGCATGTGAGCTAGATGATTAACTGCAAATTGTATTTCATATCCCTGGGCACTAAGAGTTTTAGGCGGATGCATAATGCCTGCATTATTGATTAGTAAATCCAAATTTTCAAAATTATCAAAAATTTTGGACTGAACTTCAACAATATTTTTTAAATCTGACAAATCTAATTCTAAAGGTGTAAATAATCCTTCAGGATTAAGACCTTTAAGTTTTTTGATAGTTTGATTAGCTTTTTCAAGCGATCTACAAGCTATAACAACATGAGCATTTTTTTCTTCTAAGGCCTTTGCAGTGTAGTATCCAAGACCACTATTCGCACCAGTAATTAGCGCTGTTTTATCTGTAAGGTTTGGAATATTAGATGTTTCCCAGTTAGAGATTTTAGGTCTTGAAATAGTGGCAGTCATTTAGTAATCCTGCAAATTGATTTGGAGTTTAACCAAAATTTAATTACTTTTCCACTGTAAATACTTGAATTCAGTATCGTGAGCTCTTATTGAAGGTACTATTTAATATTATTTTTCAATTACATATTGCCATTCGTTATTTTGAGATAAACTTTTCTCTCTTAGTAACTGCAATTTCCTACTATTTATTTTTATAACTATCCCATTAGTTGGATATTTCGCAAATATTTTTTTCTCTAACCAATTTTTTTTATATATTTGGATTTCGCTTGTATGATTTGTGAAGTAACTGTCAGGGGTGCTGAAGCCACATTTTTTAAGATAGTTAAGGGTTTCGTATTGATTAAGTCTTCCATTAAGTATTTGGAAACAGCAAAAGCGGAGACTTTCTCCAATCCCTTTCTTATCATTGAGGTATTTTCTTGTAATTCTTTGGGAAATGCCGGCAACTTGGTTTGTAGCGTATAGTTCACCTCTAATTTGAAAATCTCGTTTGATAGGAATATAATCGGGGACATTTTTAATTTGTTTAATTTTGCTTGAGACATCAAATCCTTTTTTTGTAATAGCTTTATTAAACTTGCCATCTATATATCTAATTGCAATAGCACAGCCATCAATTTTTGGTTGAATGCTTAATCTTGTTTTTGTTAATAAACTTTTCAAAAATTCTTTATAGTTTTCTTTGGCTAATTTTGGCAAAAGTTTATTATTTTTCTGATTAAAATAGTCAGGCTTTGGATCAACAGGAATAAAGAGCTTTTCAAGTTGCTTAAATGCATTATCCGAAATTATGGCTTCACCTATTCTGTATTGTTCATCTAGATACTTAACATCTCTCATTAATAAATTATTCATAATAATTTTGATAAATATTTAAAAATCCTTTAGAAAAAATCATTTAAATAAAGATTTGAAAATTAAAATTAGATCTAAAAAGTAATTGACCACTAAATATCCTCCTATGCAGAGAGCGATTTAAGAGTATAAAATGTACTTATCAGTTGTTTAAATAAAATACTTCAATCAAACATATTTACTTAAAAGTGAAATAGAAAATTTTAAAGATTAATTTGCAGGCAAATTTTTGAAATTTCTATCAATACAAAAAAAAATTTTTTAAAGTTATGAGAAAATGTCATTTTTATTAAAAGCTCAAAATACATGGGAAAATTTTGCGAAATACAAAATTAATGATTATGCAAAATTAAGAAATTTCGATTTTGGGCCAAATAACGAAAGTTCAGTTTCAAAATTATCGCCTTTCATTACTCATAGAATATTATCGGAATATGATCTGATACATGATATTAAAAATAAGTACAAAATCAAAAATTCAACTAAATTTGTTGAAGAAATATTTTGGAGAGTTTACTGGAAAGGGTGGATGGAAAATAGACCAAAAGTTTGGAGAAATTTTATTTCAGAAAAGAATCTCGATTTTGATTATGAGCAATATGAAAGTGCAATTAATGGCAATACAGAATTAGATTTTTTTAATTCTTGGGTCCATGAATTAAAGCAGTACAACTATTTGCATAACCATACAAGAATGTGGTTTGCGAGTACTTGGATATTTAATTTAGGCCTCCCATGGCAATTGGGAGCAAATTTTTTCTTTAAATATCTTTTTGATGGAGATGCTTCATCCAATCTCCTTAGCTGGAGATGGGTAGGAGGATTGCAAACGAAGGGAAAACAATATCTTTTTTCATCATCAAACCTCAGAAAGTTTTCAAATAATAGATTTAATGTAGAAAAAATAAGTAATCAACAAATTTTTCTTGAAGAATCTAATCTAATACCATTTGAAGATGAGATTTATAAAAATAATATGCATCCTAAATCAGATATTCTTATTATGTTTGAAAATGATCTGCACCTTGCAACCCTTAAAAATTTACTTCCGAGCTATAAAGAAGTATTTATTATACTTTTAAAAAATGAACAAAGACAAATTAAATTGTCTGAATCTGTTTTGAAATTTAAACAAGATTTGGTCTCTGAATTTGTAGAGCAATGTGATAATGTTAAACAGATTGATACTTATTCACTGGAAAATACTTTTAAAAATACCAACGAAATAGACATTATTTATCCTGGAGTGGGAGAAAATTATGATTTCATAACTGAGTTTAAAAATTTACACCATAAAAAAATTTTTAATCTTGTTAGGGATGAAGATTTATTTGCTTGGAAATTTGCCAAAAAAGGGTTCTTCAAATTTAAAGAAAATATTCCAAAAATCAATCAGAGAATACTCGAAAATTATTCAAAAAATAAATTTTAACCTAATTGAATTCCTAATCAAAAATAACCCTTTAAATAAATGAGTATAAATACTTATTTAGGTGCGACTTTTGCTCTTTAATCCACGATGGATACTGTGACTAGTTATTTTTACTTAAGGATAATTTTTTTATAGTGCTTTCAACAATTCTTACTAAGTCGTTTAGCAAAGATACTGCTTTATTAATTCTTAGAGTCATAACAGGAACTGTTCTTATTCATCATGGTTATGAGAAATTAGCAAATATAGAAAATTTCGCTGATGCTTTTGTCAGACCATTACATCTTCCATTCCCAATATTTTTATCATACATAGCGGCATTCTCAGAAATAGGAGGAAGTTGGTTACTAATTATTGGATTAGCTACTAGATTCGGAGCTTTAGCAATAGTTGGAACAATTTCCGTCGCTATATATCATGCACTTGTTACCTCAGGTTTTAATATTTTTTTACTAGAGCTACTATTATTGTATTTCGCTTCAGCAACTTCAATTGCGTTAACCGGGCCTGGTGATTTCTCCTTAGATGAAGTCATTATTAGAGTCTTGAAATCAGAAGATGAAGAGGAAATTTTATCTTCAACAAAACTCAAAGCTTCTAAGAATGTTGAAATTCAAGAGGAAACAAGTAAAGGTGGTTTATTTCAATTCCTTCAAGCGAATATACTTTCAGATACTTCAAGCTAACTTTTTTGGGTAAAGGTTATTTATTAGTTCTAACCTTTTGCGATTAATGTTTCTCTTTTCTAGTTTTATTTTAATTGTTGCTTCAGAAAGACTTATAAAAAGTCCTATAGCAGTTACCCAAGATAAAAAAATGAAAGGGTTTTCTGGAATTTCTGAGAAATTCATATAAATAATACTTCTTTTTTAAAACTGACTGATCACTATATGTTTTTCAACCTAAATATACAATTTAGAAACATTTAAGGATTAATTTCAACTTTTTCCCATTTCTTAATCTTTTCCCAAAGATATCTTTTATGAATAGGCTTTTCTAATTTAAGAAGATCTACGGAATCGATTTCAAAATTTAGAACAACAAAATTTTCTGGCTTGGGTAGATTGGATAATATTTCAATAGCAGATTGAACTTTTGGTTTTTTTTTCTCTCCAGGAGATTCCCAAAACCAAGTAGATTTTGATTGTTCTGATAATGAATCCCAATGATTTTTGTTATCACTTAATTCACGTATTTTTCCTTTGAATCTATATTGTGTTTTGGTTTTCAAAAAGAACCATAATATTTCTGCATTGGGGTTGGACATTAAATGCCCAATTTTTTCACTTCTTCTATCTGTAAAAATAATCATTGAACTATCTTTATGCCATCCTCTGAAAACAACTGTTCTTAATCTTGGCTCATTTTCTTCGCTAACTGTTGCAAGCTGTATCCATCTATTAGATGGTGATTTGCCCTCTTTTTTTCTAGAAGATTTTAAATCTTGTCTCCAACTTGGTAAGTTATTATCAAGCATTTAATTTAGGCAAAATAAGACCACTTTTCTTTTTATATTCTTCGAATGAATCATACTTTGAAAGAGATTTATCTTTTTTTATCATTCTTGGCAGAAAAACTATAGAGAAAAATATTGCAAGAATTGCTAATGGAATATAACTCATTGAAAGGATGGCGAATGATAGATAAATCAGTATTTCTCCTAGATAATTTGTATTCCTTATATTTTTGAAAAATCCTTCTTTGATTAGATCTTTTTTAAATTTAAGAGAAAAATATTTTTGGGCATCACTAGCAAAGTGTAAAAACACTCCAATTATATTTATTGATACAGATGCCGCTATAACGATATTTGGAACAAATTTCTGAGATGATATGAGAATATAGGGAGCTACCCAGTAACTTCCAAGGAAAATAAAACCAGTAATTGAAGTTAAAAAATTGATTTTTTCTTTAAAATAAGGATCCGGAAATATCTTTTCTTTTAGAAGCCAAAGTAATCCATAAGTACCATGCAGAGCTAAATAAACGTAGGGAGCGATTGTAAAATTATTAAAAAAAATCATAAGGCCTATCACTACAAATGCAGTGAGACCCTTATGAAGATTAATTATTTGATTAAGTTTCATCTTTTTTAAATAATCTAAAAAATTAAATTTTTTTCTGTGGATATAAGCTTCGTCGTCAAAAGTTTGAATGGGCGATACTGGATTCGAACCAGTGGCCACTACCGTGTCGAGGTAGTGCTCTACCACTGAGCTAATCGCCCAAATTGAAGAATTTTTAATCCCCCTTATAAGAAAATAGCAGGTTGCGTTTCATTTTCTAAGTAATTTAACTTTCCATCGTTCTCTTTTGGTTATTTCTAAATTTAGAATTTTGATATATCCTTTATTTTCAAGTTCTAGTTTGTCGCCAATTTTTAGATTAATAGTTGGCTTATTAACTCTTCTTCCATTTAATCTGAGCATTCCATTTTCTATCCTTTCAATGATTTTGGTTCGTGAAACCCTAAAGCCCGCTGAAGCTATAGCATCCAATCTTGTTGAAGCTTCTACTGTATTGAAAAGTTTTTTTGATCTTCCTGAAGGTATTTGCAATTCATCAATACCTACTATATTAATTTTTGCTTTTACGTCTCTCAAATAAAAAATCTTTTCATCTAGATGCTCAACATTTGAATTGTCAATTATCCCTTGTGCTCCCCTATCACCAATAGTCCATATATCTCCAAGTTTTTTTTGATTTACCCCATTTTCAATTAAGAGGGATCTAAAGTCGTCTTGTTTAGCATTATCGAATAAAAAATTGCCATAAATTTTTATTCCTCTAGCTGGAAAATTACTTTTTAGCGCATCCTCTTCAGGAAGATTATCTCCTCTAAAGCAAGCTATCCTAGATCTTTGAGATGAGGAGAATCCTCCATAAATAAAAAATTTGAAATCATTTAAATTTTCAAAATCTTTTAAAATCTCTTCACAAACATAAGTTGAGTTAAACCCAGTCCAATAAGTTTCCCAGTGTTTGTATGCTAAGTTAGCAATATTTATTAATTCCTCTGTTTCTTTTTTGTAGTTTGAATTTATTAAGATTTCTTTTAAGTCAATCATTTAGCCTTCTAAAAAAATTATATCTTTTGCTTCTGATTGTTTTATCAAAGCCCATGGTAATTCAGTTCCAATTTGATTCTCAAGTAGAACAAGCCATTTACCCTGTTTATTAAAATTAATAATTGATCTCAACTCTTTATTTCTATTGATGTTGATACTTGCAGAAGAAACGGCACTACCTAAATATCCTGAACCCATTCCTAAAAGACCTCCAATAAGGGATTCACCGATGTTATTCAAACCAAGAAAGCTGAAAGTAGATAAATTTGTCATATTAGAAAAAGCTATTCCAGCTATAAAACCAAATGGCATTAGCCATCTACTCATTTCTTTTTGTCTAATCTTTCTATCAAGTTTAGGATTTAAAATTCTTATATCTTCAAAATTTTGAGATTTGAATAAGATATTTGCTTTCGCATTTAGCAATTCTATTTCATCTGATGATATTTTCTCATTTGTTGGTGGGATCAAAATAGCTTCAGAGAGCATTACTGATTTTTCTTTGAAAACTTCAAATAGTTGTATACATTTACCAATGTCTTCAAATATCACAATACTTTTAGTCAAATTTTAATCCTCAAATGTTTGTGTGTTATTCAAATTAATAAAATAAGATATATACACTATAGATTAAGTTAAAGTAAAAGATTAAAGAACCAATCTTAAATGACAAAAGTTCTCATTACAGATCCAATTGATCAAACAGGAATCGATATTCTTTCACAAGTTGCTCAGGTTGATCAGAAGATAGGGATCTCAAACTCTGAGCTAGCTTCCATTATTAAAGATTATGATGCTTTAATGATTCGCTCTGGTACTCAAGTGACTGAAGAAATTATTAACTCTTCAAGTAAACTTAGAATTATTGGAAGAGCAGGAGTTGGAGTTGATAATGTAGATGTTAAGGCTGCAACGCAAAGAGGAGTTCTTGTTGTTAATTCTCCAGGGGGTAACACAATAGCTGCCGCTGAACATACTATAGCTATGATGTTGGCTTTATCTAGACATATTCCAATTGCTAATAGTAGTACTTTGTCAGGTAAATGGGAAAGAAAGAAATTTGTTGGTAATGAGCTTTACAAGAAAAAATTAGGTGTAGTAGGTTTAGGAAAAATTGGTGCTCATGTAGCAAAAGTTGCTAATGCATTAGGAATGGAAGTTTACGGATATGATCCCTTTGTTTCAACTGAAAGAGCTCAACAAATACAAGTCAAACTATCAGAACTAGAGGATTTATTCAAACAATCCGATTATGTAACTTTGCATTTGCCTCGCACGCCAGAGACAGAGAATTTAGTAAATATAGACGTCCTTAAAAGTATGAAAAGTAGCGCAAAATTAATTAATTGTGCTCGGGGAGGCTTAATTGACGAAGAGGCATTAGCAGAAGCTTTAAATAAATCGTTGATTGCAGGTGCGGCAATAGATGTATTTTCTAAAGAACCTTTGGAATCTAATTCGCCACTTTTGAAGGTTGAAAAGAATCTTATCCTTACCCCACACTTAGGAGCATCTACTCGGGAAGCACAAGAAAATGTAGCTGTTGATGTTGCAGAACAAATAAGAGATGTCTTGCTTGGTTTATCTGCTAGAACTGCAGTAAATATTCCAGGTTTGAGCCCTGATATTATGGATAGTCTAAAACCTCATTTGCAGTTGGCTGAAACAATGGGTCTCCTTATCAGCCAGCTTTCAGGTGGGCAGATACAGAAACTTGAAGTAAAGCTTCAAGGTGAATTTGTTCAACATCCTTCTCAGCCATTGATAATAGCTAGTCTAAAAGGTCTTCTAAGTAAAGCTTTGGGAGATAGGATTAATTATGTGAATGCTTCGCTAGAAGCAGATTCAAGAGGTATTTCAGTAGTAGAGAATAAAGATGAGGCAAGACCTGAATTTGCTAGTGGTTCGCTTCAGTTAGCCACTTATGGAGATAATGGCGACCATAGCGTAGCAGGAAGCATTTTTGCTGATGGGGAATTAAGAATTATTAGTATTGATCAATACCCAGTTAATGTATCTCCAAGCAGATATATGTTGGTTACTAGGCACAGAGATATGCCAGGCATTATTGGTAAGTTGGGGTCTTTATTAGGTAGTAACAATGTAAATATTGCCTCAATGCAAGTTGGGCGCAAAATTGTTAGAGGAGAAGCTGTTATGGTTCTAAGTATTGATGATCCAATTCCTAATAAGTTGCTTGATACCATTATTGAAGTAGAGGGAATTACCAACGCTAATCCAGTTACTCTATAGAGAGGCCTGCTCTATTAATGGTAATTAAAGATTGGTATAAACTAACTTTTCTGATAGAAAGTGATTTAGAAGAAATTATTATTTGGAAATTAAATGAGCTGGGAATATTTAGTTTTTCATTTGATTATTTAATTAAAAATGAAAATAAAAAAGAGGTGAATATATGGCTCCCACTCAATGATTGGGGAGAGAGTTCTAGGTGTGGTTTTGAAAAAAAAATTAGTAAACTTCTAAATATTAATGCACCTAGGAATCAATTTTTTGAATGGAGTATCATTAAAGAGGAGGATTGGTTGACAAGCTGGAAGAAATATTGGTCTCCTGAATTAGTAGGAAATCATTTATTAATATTGCCTTGTTGGATAAATCCAAATGAAAAATTTAAAGATAAAAAAATCATAAAAATTGATCCTGGAGCAGCATTTGGTACAGGAAGTCACCCTTCGACTTATCTTTGTTTGGAAAAAATGGAGAATATTTTATTTTCTGATAAAAAGATATTAGATATTGGGTGTGGTAGCGGGATTTTGAGTGTCGCCGCAAGATTACTTGGCGCTAAAGAGGTTTGTGCAGTGGATAATGATTATTTAGCTATAAATTCAACTAAATCTAATTTCCAACTAAATTTCGGCAATTTAAACAACTTAAATACATATTTGGGATCTTTTAATGAGGTAATTTTAAAAAAACAACTCAAACAATTTGATTTTATTTTTTGCAATATTCTTGCTGAAGTAATAAAAGGAATGATTCCAAATATTTATAAGTGCTTGAGAAACAATGGGGAAGTCATTTTTAGTGGAATTCTTAATACACAAAAGGATGAAATTATAAAAATATTAATTCAGAATGACTTGAAATTGTTGGATGTATCAACTAGAAAAGATTGGGCATGCATTACTGCTCTAAAAACCAGCGATCAAACCTAAGTATAAGTTTTTCTTATAGATACTCTTTCATACATTTTATTGTGTCATTTTTTACTTCAAAATCTCACATATCGACCCAATCGATGTTAAAAATGTAAATGATAGGTATTAATTACCAACAATTTTTTATTTAAATGGCTTCTTACAAAGTGACACTCATCAACGAAGGTGAAGGTTTAAATTCAACTATCGAAGTACCTGATGACCAATACATCCTCGATGCGGCTGAAGAACAAGGTATCGATCTTCCTTATTCCTGTAGAGCTGGAGCATGTTCAACATGTGCTGGAAAAGTTACTTCAGGTAGTGTTGATCAATCAGATCAAAGTTTCTTGGATGATGACCAACTAGAAGCTGGTTTTGTTCTTACTTGTGTTGCTTATCCAACATCTGACGTAACAATTACAACTCATGCTGAAGAAGAATTGTATTAATTATAAAAATTTAATTTTTCTAAGTTGATTATTTATTATTTCTCTGCCACCCTCTATGAAGGTGGCTTTTTTTTGTATATGGATAAATTTGAATTTTTAAAGACTGGCAGTGTTCAATCAAGTTATGGAGGTCAGTATAGTTATAAGGTAATTGGACCATGTTGCAGACTTTATGATAGGGAAGAGTTACCTTGGCCCTGCTCAAGGCTTGCTTGGAGAAGTAAGGAGCCTAGTTGGAGAAGAGTAGGGTCAAGGTTCGTTGCTGATATGGCTTCAAGAAAATGCCCATCTTACTCAGTGCAGATTTTGGAGCCTGGATCAAAACCCGTTGAGACAGTCATAACTCTTTTTTCAAAGAAATTTTCTTCTGATATACAAGAATGGTGGTATAGCAAAAAACCAGGCTCTAGAGAGCCTGGTAATATCTTCCCTTTTGAAGTTAGTTAGCTTTAAATATTATGCTTTCGGCTTTGGTGGCATGTAACCTTTTAATCCAGTGCATTCAAGACTATCAATTGTATTAATTCCAGTTTGCGAGTTAGTTCCACTAGCTCTTTCACATAATGATTTTCTCTGAGAAAGATCAAGATTGGCATCAGTAAAGTCTGCTCCATCAATAATTGCTCCATCAAAAACACTTTTCATTAGTTCACCATTGGTAAGATTTGCATCTGTAAAGTCAGCATTATCAAAGCGTGTTGCATATGCAATGAGATCTGTCATATTGGCTCCTTTAAAACTAGAGTTTTTTGCTGTAGTTACACTCATATATGCGCCTTGAAGATTAGCTTCTCCTAAATCTTGATTAGATAAATCATACTTAACATATTCAGTATTATGTAGGTCGGCACCGTGAAGATCATCTTTTAGAACATCAACTGATGAAGGATCACTAGGATAGAGTGCGTTTGCAGAGATTGGATTAATAAGTAAACCAATAATTAATGGAAGAAAAATAAATAGTCTTGTACAAGACTTATGTAGTGATGAAAAAATAGAGACCATTTCGATCGACATCAAATAGAAAAACCTAAGACTATTATTTCATGGGTTGGTCATTTACAACGCTCCTGCTAACGAACTGTTGCAGTTTATTTTATTTCTGCAGTTAGAAAATCTTTTGCAAGGTGAGTATTTGGGAAAACTTTTTGTGCCTCTTTAAGCAAATCGCTTGGTGTAATTGAATTTTTATTAGTGTATCTTGGACTTAAATGAGTAATAATTAATTTTTTTGTATTAGATAATAACGCTGTTTTGGCAGCCATGATTGTTGTGGAATGTAATTTTTCATAGGCCATGCTCTCATCCTCCTGAGAAAATGTTGATTCATGTACGAGTAAATCGGCATTTTTCGATAGTGAAACAGCTGATTCGCTAAAGACTGTATCTGTGCAATAAACAAAACTTTCTCCTTCTCTTGGCGGTCCGCAGAATTCTTTGCCATCAAATGTTCTCCCATCCGCTAAGGTGATTTTTTTACCCTGTTGCAGTTCTGAATAAATTGGTCCAGGTGGTATTTTTAGAGATTCTGCTTTTTTGATATCAAATATACCTGGCTTATCTTTTTCACTCACCCTATAACCATAAGCAGGTATTTTATGTTTAAGGCAGGCGCAATTTACTTTTATTTTGTCGTTTTCAAATAGAATTTTATTTTTTGATGCAAAATTTTCAACTTCTACAAAATGCAATGGAAATGATAATTTGCAAAAACTACTTTTAAGTGCTGAATTTATAAAACTTTGCAACTCTGAAGGACCGTAAATTTCAATACCTTTACTATTGCCTGATAACCCTAAGGTAGCCAACAGTCCTGGCAAACCATAAATATGATCACCATGCATATGTGTAATAAATATTTTCTTGATTTGTGAAGATTTAATATTGCTTTTCATTATTTGATGTTGCGTTCCCTCTCCACAATCAAAAAGCCAAACTTCTGATGACTGTGATAATTTAAGTGCTAGGGAAGAAACATTTCTCGTTAAGGATGGGACACCTGAGCTTGTTCCTAAGAAGGTGATATTCACTTATTTATGATATTTTTATTGTTATATCTGGATTAAATTTAGACTTTTAGTCAAACTTAGGCAAATTGAGCATTAGTTTTTAAACAAAGTGATACTTAAATTTAAAAATAACTATAGTAGATGTTGCCTGATAAGCATTTTATTTATTTGTGTTTTTCAGAGTGAAAGTGTATTTGCATCAAGAGAGCCAATAATTAGAGTTTTGATATCAAGAAATAACAATTTAAGGATCAGATCAGATAGATTAATTCCTTTAACCATAGATGGCAAATTTTTTTCAAGCAAAAAAATAAAAGGCTTAACTTTGAAAAATGAGAAAAATAGAAAAATTTTATATTTTGATAAAAATAAAGAAAAAAAATATGACTTAAAAATTAATCAAAAATTTCAAATTAATTCTTCTGATGGAAGAGGTATATGGGTAGGTCAGAAGAGATTTTCTGGTAAGTTAAATCTCTTTGTACTTGACTCTGAAATATTGGTAGTAAATGTTTTAGGAATAGAAAAATACTTAAGTAGCGTAGTGGGGTCAGAGATGCCAACAAAATGGCCTATTGAAGCATTAAAGGCACAAGCAATTGCCTCTAGAACTTATGCCTTAAAGCAAAAGGGAAATAATTTATTTGATATAGATTCAACTCAGAAAAATCAAGTTTACAATGGCTTGGAGTCAAGAACTTATAAAACTATCAGAGCTGTTAAAAGTACAAGATCTTTGGTCATAACGTATAAAAATAAATTAATTAATGCTTTGTTTCATAGCAGCTCTGGTGGAATGACAGAAAATAGTCAAGATGTATGGAAGAATAAATATCCATATTTATCAAGTGTGAAAGATTTTGATAAAAATAATCCAAAATTTAGATGGCAAAAAAAATTTTCGAGTAATGAATTAATAAATTTATTTCCTAAGATTGGAGGTATAAAAAATATAGAGATTCTTGATATTACTAATACCGGGCGGATAAAAAATGTAAAGCTTATTGGGGCTTATGGTTTTGATCAAGTATCTGGGGTGGCTTTAAGAAAAAGATTAGGACTCAACAGTAATTTTGTGAGATTTAAATTTTTTAAGGAAGAATTAAACAACAATACTCCCCTCAAGAAAGGTTTGATAGTTTTTGGCCAGGGATCAGGTCATGGAGTAGGAATGAGTCAATGGGGCGCAAAATATTTGGCGTCTAGAGGCCAAAAGGCTGAAAGAATATTAAAGTATTTTTATAGGGGTGTGCAGATTAAACCTTTTAGAAAAGATTACCTGTAGAAGTTATCGAGCATTAAGGACTAATTTGGGATTTATATTAGATAAATCTTTATTTAAGAAGCCAATCCCAAGTAGTGTTTGATTTTTATCTATCATTTTTATAGGTTTTTTACAATCAAA
Organism: Prochlorococcus sp. HOT208_60m_808G21; assembly: GCA_002026015.1. GTDB lineage: Bacteria > Cyanobacteriota > Cyanobacteriia > PCC-6307 > Cyanobiaceae > Prochlorococcus_A. Next base: position 18,802 of record MWOY01000107.1, read on the forward strand.
AGATTTTCTTTTCTTGAAGTAATTAATATCAACTCTAATTGCTCTTCCTGTTTGCCAAAAATTGATTTGTTCTTCATTACTTAAGATAAATGTTGAAATGTGATTAAGAGCAGAAATTGTTGGAATAATAAAATTTTTCGAGCTTTTTTTTCCTTTTTCTTTTTCGATTTCAGATATTTTTATTGAGTTTCGTTCATCAAAGCCACAAGCTGAAATTCTTTTAAGTTGTAGAAGGCAACCTTCGGAATTAAGAGTTTCTCCTAAATCTCTTGCAATTGCTCTGATATATGTGCCAGCTGAACATTTGATTTTTATTTCTATGATTCCGTTTATTTGGTCCCATTTCATTAAAGTAAGTTCGTCTATTTTCACTTTTCTTGGAGGTAATTCAAAATTTTCATTCCTTAAAGATTTTTTATAAGCTCTCTCTCCATTAACGTGTACACTAGATACTTTCGGCGGAATTTGTTTAATAATTCCTCTAAATCTATTTAAGTATTGATCTAATTTTTCATCACTGATTTTAGGCCAACTTTTTTGATTAATTATTTCCCCTTGAATATCATCAGTGTTAGTTCTGACCCCTAATTTAATTTGTCCTATGTAAGTTTTGCCCTGTGGAAGATATTGAATAAATCTTGTTGCAGTGCCTATCGCGATTGGTAATGTTCCTACAACTTCTGGGTCAAGAGTTCCTGTGTGACCGACCTTCTTTGTATTAAGTAACTTCCTTATTTGTTTAACACAATCATGTGAGGTACATCCTTTATCTTTATTAATTACTAAGAATCCATCTTTAGTTTCCATTGTTAATATTAAGAATACTTTGAGAAAGATTTATAACCATCCTATGATTTTGGTATGGGAAATTTAAAGTAGGAAATTGAAAAATAATAATTTTATTGTAAAAGAGTTTTTAGACAATGCTTTTAATTTGAAATCACATTTAATGGAATACTTATCTATTAGAGAAAGTGACTTAGATGAATTCCTGGCAAATGCAAAGATGAATTTAGCAAATTCACATCCTGGAGATGCTTTGAATGATGTTTCAGATTTTTATACTGAGATTGTAGGGGATAGGCATGTAGCTGATTTAGCTGCTTGGCATATCACAAGTAGGGACTACATCGCTGATACTTTAAAACTTCAGCAGAGATTTTCTAGAGATTTAGTTTTGGATTTTGGAGGTGGGATTGGCACGCATGCCTTAGCTAACGCTATGTCTTCAAAAGTTAAGCATGTTTTTTTTGTAGATATTAATCAAACAAATAGAAATTTTGTTGAATACAGGGCCAAGAAATTAGGAGTTGAAAAAAAACTTACTTTCTGCAAAACAATTCAAGATACACAAATATTGAAATTTGATACAATAGTTTGTCTTGATGTTTTGGAACATCTGGCAGATCCAACTTCTCAAATTAATAATTTCAGTGAGATAATGGATAGTAATTCTATTGCTCTATTTAATTGGTATTTTTATAAAGGAGATAAGAATGAATATCCGTTTCATATCGATGACATTCAAATTGTTGAAAAGTTTTTTGAGACTCTTCAATCAAATTTTTTAGAAGTATTTCACCCTATTCTTATAACTACAAGAGCTTACAAGAAAATTAGATAACTATATTGACTCTTTTTCTATTTCTTAAATTTCTTTTAATGCTTTCGAAACTTACTGTTCCTTCTTTGAGTGCAAAAAGGGTGTCATCTTTGCCTTTCCCAACATTGATCCCAGGCAAAAAAGATGTACCTCTTTGGCGAATTAAAATTGATCCAGCGGTTACTTTTTCTCCTCCGTAAGCTTTCACACCCAATCTTTTGGAATTTGAATCTCTTCCGTTTCTAGTAGAGCCTGTTCCTTTTTTATGTGCCATTAGAAGTGCTTAATTTGTAGATTTTTCGGATTTTGGTTTAGTTCCCTTTTCAACAGTTTCTTCTTTTTTTGAAGAAGACTTAGGAAAACCTTTACTTATCTTAATAGATCTTACCATAACTCTTGTAAGTTCTTGCCTATGTCCCATCTTTCTTCTTGTCTTTTTTTTCGGACGCATCTTGTATACAAGAATCTTCTTATCTCTTTTATGAGAGACTACTTCTAATTCAATTTTTGCGTCTTTAACGTAAGGTTTACCAATAGTTATAGACTCTTTGTCCTTTAAAACTAAAACTTTTTCAATTGTTATTTTGTCTTTTTCTTTTGCATTTAACCTATCTATGTCATAGTATCTATCAACTTCGAACCAAAATTGTTGGCCTGAAGTTTCTGCTATTGCATACAATTCATTACTTTCAGAAGAATTGTTTGATGATTTTTTAGAGTTTGTCATATCTTAAAGACGCTACTAGGCTCAAATTAATAATTTGATTAAGCCCAATAAGCAATCATAATAATTTGTCTATTTTCTTATTTTGTAGTGTAATAAGTCAAGGGTTGTTTTAAATCTTTTATATCAATTTAGGAACGATAACGATGGCAGCGAGAAAAACATATATTTTAAAACTCTATGTTGCTGGAAATACTCCTAATTCGATGAGAGCTTTAAATACTTTAAGAGAAATTTTAGATAATGAATTCAAAGGAGTTTATGCTTTGAAGGTTATCGATGTACTTAAGCAACCGCAACTCGCAGAAGAAGATAAAATTTTAGCCACTCCAACGTTATCTAAAATTTTACCGCCCCCAGTTAGAAAAATAATAGGTGATCTTTCAGATAGAGAGAAAGTGTTAATTGGTTTAGATCTACTTTTTGATGAATTAACTGAAACTGAATATAGTGGAGATAAATAATATATATAAAACTTTTAAAAATAAAATTAAAATTTATTTTTGTTTAATTAGCATAAAACTATGAATGATAAGAAATTTGGCAAATCAAATAAAATGCAAGTACAAAAATTACCAACTGGAATAGAAGGTTTTGATGATGTTTGTAGGGGTGGGTTGCCTGTATCTCGAAGTACACTTGTTAGTGGTACCTCAGGAACTGGTAAAACTGTTTTTTCTCTGCAATATTTACACCATGGAATTTGTAATTTTGATGAGCCTGGAATCTTTGTAACATTTGAGGAATCACCTTTAGATATTATTAGAAATGCAGCTAGTTTTGGTTGGGATTTACAAGAATTAATTGATCAAAATAAACTTTTTATTTTGGACGCATCTCCTGATCCTGATGGTCAGGATGTAGCTGGTAACTTTGACTTGTCTGGTCTTATTGAGAGAATTAGTTATGCAATTAGGAAATATAAAGCTAAAAGAGTTGCGATAGATTCAATAACTGCTGTCTTTCAACAGTATGATGCAATTTACGTTGTTAGAAGAGAAATATTTAGATTGATAGCAAGATTAAAAGAAATAGGTGTGACAACAGTCATGACTACAGAAAGGGTGGATGATTACGGACCAATTGCTAGATATGGTGTAGAAGAATTTGTATCTGATAATGTTGTCTTATTAAGAAATGTTCTTGAGTCAGAGAAGAGAAGAAGAACTCTAGAAGTTCTGAAGCTAAGAGGTACTATACATATGAAAGGTGAATATCCATTCACTATGGGAATGGATGGAATAAGCGTGTTTGCCTTAGGAGCAATGAGATTAACGCAGAGATCCTCAAATATTAGGATTAGCTCTGGAGTAAAAGATCTTGATGATATGTGTGGTGGAGGATATTTTCAAGATTCCATTATTCTCGCCACTGGAGCAACTGGTACAGGTAAAACAATGCTTGTATCGAAATTTGTTGAAGATGCTTATAACAATAATGAAAGAGCAATACTTTTTGCATATGAAGAATCTAGGGCTCAATTGCTTAGGAATGCTACTAGCTGGGGCATTGATTTTGAAAAAATGGAAAGTGATGGATTATTAAAAATCATTTGTGCATATCCTGAATCAACTGGTTTAGAGGATCATTTACAAATTATAAAAACGCAAATTAATCAATTTAAACCAAAAAGAATGGCGATTGATTCTCTCTCTGCATTAGCCAGAGGTGTAAGTTTGAATGCATTTAGACAGTTTGTAATTGCTGTTACCGGTTATACAAAACAAGAGGAAATAGCAGGCTTTTTTACTAATACTGCGGAAGAATTTATGGGAAGTCATTCTATAACTGATTCTCATATCTCAACAATTACAGACACCATATTGTTGCTTCAATATGTAGAAATAAAAGGTGAGATGGCTCGAGCATTAAATGTTTTTAAAATGCGGGGATCATGGCATGATAAACGAATAAGAGAATTTATTATTACAAATAGTGGCCCAGAAATAAGGGATTCTTTTTCTAATTTTGAACAAATATTTAGTGGTGCCCCTCATAGAGTTGTGCCTGATCAAAATGTTCAAAATGTTTTTAAAGGAATAGATAATAATTAGATAATTTCCTTAATTTCAGAACCGGGAAAGGAATCTGAATTATTAATAGCTTTTGTCAATAATTCATCTTTATCAGATTGTGCTAAGGCTAAATCAAACCAAAACGTTGTTCCTACTCCTAATTCACTAGCCATACGAATCTCCCCACCGTGTTTTTCAATTATTCCCCGAACTATAGACAAACCTAAACCGGTCCCTTGCTCAGTATGAACTGAATTCTCTACTCTATAAAAACGATCAAATATCTTTTCTTGATCAGCCTGAGAGATTCCTGAGCCAGTATCAGCAATCTCAATTCTTACTTTTGGAAGTGGTGAAACTAATTCACATTGAGGGGCTGCATCATTTTTAATACTTCGAGGGAAAGCAGGACAGGAATCTGGCCAAGTATAAGCTCTTATAATTAGGGCGCTGTTTTTTGGACTAAATTTCAATCCATTTCCTAGTAAATTATCAAAAACCTGTAAAAGTAAATCAAAATTTCCAAGAATTGGAGGAATAGTTTCCTCTATGTCATGAGCTAACGAAACATTTTTTTCTGAAGCATTAAGTCTATAATTTCTAAGAGTCTGTTCTATAGCTGGTTTTATGTCCATTTGCTCTAGCTGAACAATTTTCCCAGACTCCAATCTAGATAAATCTAATACATCATTTACAAGTCTTGTTAACCTATCAGTTTCTGAATTTGCAATTCCTAAAAATTCTATTTGTTCTTCATCAGAAAGCTGATCTTTTAAATCATGTAAAGTCTCTACATAACTTTTGATATTAAAAAGAGGTGTCCTTAATTCATGCGATACATTGCTTATGAATCTATTTTGCGCCGCGTTAAGTTCAACTTCTCTAGTTAAATCTTGTATTGTCACAGCAATTCCCTTTAATTCAACTTTATTTGTATCTAAGACTGATTGCAGGACAATTCTTAAGGTTCTTGCTGGTTCTCCTAAACTGAATCTTAAATCGTCTTTTTCCTTTTCCCTGTTTAAAATAGATTCTATATTTGTATGTAAGTCGTTGGATAAAATTTCGGGGATTTCATTTAAAAAATGTTTACCTTCTAGAAATCTTCCTTCCCAACGAAATAATCTCTTTGCTGTTGGATTAGTAAGTACAATCTTGCCTTGTGAGTCCAACAATATTGCACCATCAGCCATTGTAGCTATTAATGATTGCTGTTTGATTTGTGCCGCTTTTAGTTCTTCTATATTTGCTTCATCATAATTTTCTAACTGTGTGGCCATTCGGTTAAATCCATTTAAGAGTTCTCCTAGATCACCTGTCATGGGTAGAGAAATTCTGGATTTAAAATTTCCTCTTGAAATTTCTCTAACACCTCTTACTAATTCTCTTACTGGTCTTGTAATTGTAAGTGCATTAAATACAGCTCCAAGTATTACTAAAACCCAAATAGAGATAAAAACTGCAATGGTTACTTCTCTAGTTAGGGCAGCACTGGCTAGTGCTTTTTTATTAGGGGTAACTCCCAACGCTAAAGTTCCAAGATATTTGCCTTTCCACAACATTGGGACAAATACATCTGTTACTTGACCTTGAGGTGTAGCATGCTGCCTAACCAAGGGGAATTGCGGTCTCTTCTTCAATTCTGAAGGTAGTTTTAATTTTCGAGTGAGCTGAAACTGACTGTCTGAGCTTGTTGGGGTTGCACTGATAGGTATCCCAAGTTGAACAATATCTTCAGCATCAGTAAAGAATATATAACGTAGGTTTCGACTTGATCTCCAAAACTTCTCGGCTACATTTGAAATTTCTTTTTTTTGGTTATTAGCGACTAATTCTGTAACATTCCCAGATAATAATAAGCCAAGATCTCGAGCATATCTAGTATCATTCATTCCGGCATCTCTTTGAATACTATTTAACGCAAAAAAAGTTATACCTGTCATTAGAAGGCTCACGACAAGAGTTGCTATGGCTAACAACTTTGTTCTTAAACTGAATCCACTCCACCAAGCGATGAGTCCATTAACCCAATAGTTACTATTCATATCTTCATTTTCAGTGATGTTATATTTTCTATTTTCTCGATTATTGGTATCTACCATAAGCTTAATTCTCCTTAGAAAAATTTTTTCTGACTTGGTAACCTATGTCATTTCTGAAGTAAATACCCTCAAAATGAATTTTTTTTAAATTCTTATATGCTTTTTCAAAAACCATATCGAAGTCTTTTTCTTGGCAGACAATACTCAAGACTCTTCCTCCATTAGTTAATAATTTCCCATCTTCACTTAAAGAAGTACCTGAGTCGAAAATTTGACAATCTTTTGTGTCAATCTCATCCATATTTATTTGAAAGCCAGTTTTATATTCGTGAGGATAACCTTTGGAGGTAGCTATTACACAACCACTAACTTTATCAGAAGTATTAATTACTTCATCACCAGTTAAGTTCCCTAATGAGCATTTTTCTAAAAGAAATACAAAATTTTGATCCATCAAGGGCATTATTGTTTGGCATTCTGGATCGCCAAATCTACAATTATATTCTATAACTTTGGGCCCAGATTCTGTGATCATTAATCCAAAGTAAATTACACCTCTATAGTCAATATTTCTTTTATTTAGTTCATTTATTGTAGGTTCAATTATCTCTTTGATAATTTTCTTAAGGTAATCTTCTGTTAATAATGGGGCAGGAGAATAAGCCCCCATACCTCCTGTATTTGGGCCTTTATCTTTCTCATTAAGTCTTTTGTGATCTTGGGCGGTTGGAAGTAAGGTGTATCTCTTCCCATCGCATAAAGCAAAAACTGAAACTTCTGGTCCTTGAATTTTTTCTTCTAAAACAACTACATTCCCAGAGTTGCCAAATCTACCATTAAAAATCGACTCTGCTGCTTTAAAACATTCATCTTTTGAATTAGGAATAAAAACACCTTTACCTGAAGCTAGACCATCAGCTTTTACTACCAGTGGAATTGATGCAGAATTGATAATTTTTTTTGCTTCTTCAACAGAATTCACTTTCCAAAATTTTGCAGTTGGAATATTTGCGTCTTGCATAAATTCCTTTGCCCAAGATTTACTAAATTCTAATTTTGCTCCATCTTTATTAGGACCAAATACTTTAAAATCTTTTTGGCGAAGAAAATCAGCTAATCCATTTGCTAGAGGTATTTCTGGTCCAATTACAACTAAATCTATCTTAAGAAAATCAAGCTTTTCTAAAAGTTCATTTTTATTATTTATATCAATTTTTATTCTTTCACATTTATTTATTCTTTCTGAACCACCGTTACCAGGTATTAAATAAACTTTTTTAATTAATTTATTTTTTTGAATAGCCCAAGCTAAAGAGTTTTCTCTCCCGCCATTTCCAATAATTAAGATATTTTCTAATCTAATTAAGCTCCTAGAACTTTCTGAATGAATTCCCATATATTGTTTTTAAAGGTTATGAGGTTTCGATGAATAATCAGTTAAAATGAAATAAAATCATTTGAAGTTGATCTCTAATAATTATGTTAATTACAAAAAGTACTTTAGTAATCATAATGAGGTTTTAAATTAATGAATAATAAATATGAGTTGATATATGAAGGCAAAGCGAAAAAAGTATTTACTTATGATGATCTAGATAAAGTAAAAATTGAATTTAAAGATGATGCTACAGCTTTTAATGCGTTGAAAAAAGAAAAATTTGAAGGTAAAGGCAAACTTAATTGCCTTATTAGTGCAAGAATTTTTGAGATTCTAATTAAGAAGAATATTCCAACTCATTTTATTGAACTTGAAAATGAAAATACAATGATTGCAAAAAAAATAAAAGTAATACCATTAGAAATTGTTCTGAGAAATACTGCTTATGGTTCCTTGTGTAAACAAACAACTATTAAACCAGGAACTTTGCTATCAAAACCATTAATTGATATCTATCTTAAAAATGATGAACTTAATGATCCCCTTCTTACAAAAGATAGAATTGAATTAATGAATATATTAAGCTCTGATGATTTAGAGTTTATAATTGATTTAACTTTGAAAATTAATTTAATCCTGAAAAGTTTTTTTAAAAATATTCAACTTCAGCTTGTGGATTTCAAGTTGGAATTTGGTTATGATTTAAAAAATAACATCCTTCTGGGGGATGAAATAAGTCCTGATAATTGTAGATTTTGGGATCTAAATCAAAAAAATGATATAATTGTAAGTCTTGATAAAGATAGATTTAGAAATGATTTAGGTGGTCTAATTGAAGCTTATAGTGAAATCCACCGAAGAATAAACGATTTTCTTAAACCTAATTAAATAAATAATGACTTACTCATCCTAATCACAAGAAATATGCAAAAACATTTTTTAAAATTTGGAAAGGTTTTCATAAATGTTGCCTGCTCACCCTTGATTTTGATATCAAATAATTCAGAACTGGCTGCTAAGTTTTTACCAAATGATGTTGATCAATCAAAAAAAACCTTAGAAATATCAAATATTAATAATGTTTTATTTCAAGGTATTGATATTAAAAAAAAGAAAAAATTTCTTCTTGCAGAAAATAATAATGATAATAGTGAAGAAAGTGTTCTTATCTCAGAAATAATTATCGAAGGTTGGGAAAATCATCCTGAGGGTAGAAAACTTGAATTGGCTGCATATGATTCCATGAGCATAAAGCCTGGAAGTATTGTTGATAATCAAATTTTAAATCAAGACCTTAATGCAATATATGCTAGTGGTTGGTTTTCAGGAGTTAAAATAAAGTCTCAAGATGGGCCACTAGGTGTGAGGCTAATAGTAAATGTAGTGCCTAATCCAATCTTGAAGAAAGTGGAACTTGAACCAATAAGCTCTATAGTCTCAAATGAATATGTAGATTATATTTTTAAAAATTATTATGGGACAACTCTTAACCTTAAGGAATTTCAAAATAAGATAGAAATAATAAAAGAACGTTATGAAAAAGCGGGTTATTCTTTAGCTAGAATTAGTAGCCCAGAAAGAATCTCTGAGAACGGAGTAATAAGATTAAAAGTTTCTGAGGGGATTATATCTGACGTAAAAATAAGATTCCCAAATTCTGATGGTGAATTTATTATTGATGGAAAACCTAGAAAAGGGAAAACAAAAGACTGGGTTATAAAGAGAGAATTAAAAACACAACCTGGCACCATTTTTAATAGAAAAATTTTAGAAGCTGATATTGGTAGACTCTATGCCACATCTTTATTTGATGATGTAAAGGTTTCTCTTGGCCAGGATAATTTAAATCCTGGTCAAGTCATAATTTTTTTAGACATGAGTGAGCAAAGAACAGGATCGTTAACAGGTGGACTTGGTTATAGCAATGGTTCAGGGATCTTCGCATCAATTGGTTTGCAGGAAACAAATGCATTTGGAAGAGCATGGTCTACAAATTTAAATCTAAATTTTGGAGAATATTCAACTACCTATAATTTTTCTTTATCAGATCCATGGATTAAAGGAGATAAACATAAAACATCTTTTAGAACAAATATTTTTTTAAGTAGAGATTATCCACAAGAATTTAACAGTGAAAATAATGGGAAATTATATGCAGTAGATGATCAAACACCATCTAGCTCTGATACTTTTTCATCAATAGTTTTAGAAAAAACAGGAGGTGGATTTTCTTTCTCAAGGCCATTAAATGGTGGAGACCCATTTAAGGTTGCTAAATGGAAAGTCCTTGCAGGAATGAATTTTAAGAAAGTTAAGATGATTGATGGAGATGGAAACAAAAAACCTTATGGCGACAGAACTCCAACCACAAACAGAAACAATATAAGCGATATTATTTGTATTGGATTTACTCCAAATGATGGTTCATGCCCTGAAGAAAATACATTAGTGAGTGTTATTGCAAGTACTTCTAGAAATAATTTGAACAATTCCATCAACCCAACGGCAGGAAATAAATTTAGTTTTGGTACCGAACAATTTATTTCAATGGGGAAAAACTCTCCAACTTTTAATAGAATGAGAGCCTCATATTCATTTTTTATACCAACAAAAATAATAAATTTAACGAAATCATGCAAGTCTAGTAATGCTAATAGTGAAGACTGTCCTCAAGCTATTGGATTTCAATTTAAAGCCGGAACTATTATTGGGGAATTGCCTCCTTATGAAGCATTTTGTATGGGAGGAACATCATCTGTTAGAGGTTGGGGATCCTGTGATTTAGCAGTAAGTAGAAGTTTTGTTGAGGGTACAGCAGAATATAGATTCCCTGTTTGGAGAATGATATCTGGAGCTTTATTCGTCGATGGAGGAACCGATTTAGGCTCTCAAAAGGAAGTCCCTGGAAAACCCGGTAAATTATTGCAAAAATCAGGCTCTGGTTTTTCTCTTGGAGGGGGAGTTGGTGTTAAAACACCAATAGGTCCATTAAGATTAGATGTTGCTAGCAAGGACCTAAGTGGTGATTGGAGATATACACTTGGAGTTGGATGGAAGTTTTAAGTGTTTTCTTGGCCTTCTAATTATCATTCTTGCTATACCTTAGCTGGTGTTATCTCCAGAGAAGGTATAGGCCTCCATAGTGGAGAAAAAACAAGAGTTACAATTTCTTCCTATGAGAAAGAAGGATATTATGTATCTTTTAGAGATAAACCTAACGAGATTTTTAAGTTAACTCAGGATTTAATTGGAAGTACGATGCTTTGTACGGCTGTTAAATTAGGAGGGAGAAATTTGTATACCATCGAACATTTATTATCTTCAATGGCTGGGTGCGGGCTGAGTTATATACATATTGAGGTTGATGGGAAAGAGATTCCTCTTTTAGATGGATCGGCAATTCAGTGGGTTAGAGATTTTGAAGAAGTGGGGATAAAAAAAGCGCCTAGACCAGATAATTTTTTTCGAGAGATTAATAAATCAATAATTTTAAATAAAGAAGGCTCAGTTATAGCAGCAACTCCTTCTGAAAAAACTACAATTATATCCACCATAAGTTTTGCCTATAAAGCAATTGGAAATCAAACTTTTGTAATTGATTTAAATCCAAAAAGTTTTGTTGAAATGATTGCCCCTGCCAGAACATTTGGTTTTAAAGATCAATTTCAAGAGTTAAGTGAACTTGGATTAATAAAAGGCGGAAGTTTGGAAAATGCCCTTGTTTGTGATGGTGATAAATGGGTTAATCCACCATTAAGATTTGATAATGAACCAATAAGACATAAAATTTTAGACCTAATTGGGGACTTGGCTTTGGTAGGGTTACCTAAGGCTCAAATTTTAGTTTATAAAGGATCACATTCTTTAAATGCTTTATTGGCCTCATCGCTAAAAAATTAACATCATCTTTAATTGTTTTGGAAAAGAAATTATCCAGTGAAAATAATCAACTTTCCTCTGAGCAAATACTTGGTTTATTACCCCATAGATATCCTTTTGCTCTTGTGGACAAAGTTATAGAGAATATTCCTGGGGAGAGAGCAGTTGCTGTAAAAAATGTAACTATTAATGAGCCTCAATTTCAGGGACACTTTCCCGAGAGACCCTTGATGCCTGGGGTTCTTATTGTTGAATCAATGGCCCAAGTTGGTGGAATAATTGTAACGCAAATGCCTGATCTGCCTAAGGGGCTTTTCGTCTTCGCTGGAATCAATAACGTTAAATTCAGAAAACCAGTTGTGCCTGGAGATCAATTGATAATTTCTTGTGAGTTATTATCTATTAAAAGACAAAGATTTGGGAAGGTTAAAGGTGAGGCGCATGTTGATGGGAAGCTGGTTTGCGCTGGAGAATTAATGTTTTCATTAGTTGATTAGAGATATGGATCGTAACAATACTGAATTAAATGCAAGCTTGAGTGGTGTAAAAGTGCATCCAAATGCTTATGTTGATCCAAGTGCCGAATTGCATGATGGGGTTATTGTCTCTCAAGGAGCTATTGTCGGTCCTGATGTGACTATAGGGAAAGGAACCGAAATAGGCCCCAATGCTGTTATTTCAGGAAGAACTCAAATTGGTATAAATAATAAAGTTTTCCCAAGTGTTTTTATAGGTCTTGATCCTCAGGACCTCAAATACAAAGGGGCCCCTACTGAAGTAATTATTGGAGATAATAATACTTTCAGAGAATGTGTAACTATTAATAAAGCAACTGATGAAGGAGAAAAAACAATTATTGGCAATAATAATTTGTTGATGGCTTATTCTCACATCGGACATAATTGTGAACTCGGTAACAGGATAGTTTTATCAAATAGTGTTCAAGTTGCAGGCCATGTGAAGATTGAAGATAAAGCTATTATTGGTGGTTGTTTAGGTATTCATCAATTTGTACATATTGGATATTTAGCAATGATTGGAGGGATGACTAGAGTTGACAGAGATGTCCCTCCTTTTTGTCTAGCCGAAGGGCATCCAGGAAGATTGAGAGGTTTAAATAGGATTGGAATTAAGAGAAGTGGTTTAATGGAAAATAAAGATTTTGACTTAAAATTACTTCAAAGAACTTGGAACCAACTTTTTAAGTCTAATGATGCAATTTCAAATTCATTAGAAAAAGTAATTAAAGGAGAATTAGATCTTTCATCTTCAAGATTATGTAGTTTTTTACAAGAGTCAATATCTAAAGAAAGACGAGGACCAATGCCTGTAGTGAATGCATGAATAAAAAGATATTTATAAGTACTGGAGAAGTCTCTGGAGATTTACACGGCAGTTTGTTATCAAAAGCATTATTAGATGAAGCTAGAAGAAAATCTCTTAATTTAGAAATTTGTGGATTAGGCGGGGTAAGGATGAAGAAAGAAGGTGTAAAAATTCTTCAAGATACTACATCAATTAGTGCAATAGGAATTTGGGAGGCTTTACCTCTTATTATTCCAACAATAAGAATTCAAAAAAGGTTCTATAAATTACTAAAAAAATATCCACCTGATTGCTTAATTTTGATTGACTATATGGGACCCAATATAAAAATTGGTACTAAATTAAAAAGATCGAAGACTAAAATTCCAATTTTTTACTATATTGCTCCTCAGGAGTGGGCTTGGAGGGTTGGCAATAATACGACAACAAATCTAATAAAGTTTTCGGATAAGATTTTTGCAATTTTTAAGAAAGAAGCAGCATTCTACAAAAAGAGGGGCGGAAATGTTTTTTGGGTTGGACATCCAATGATTGATTTAACAAAAAAACTTCCTCTAAAGAAAAATGCCAGAACTATTTTAAAACTTCGCCAGGATCAAAACATCATACTTTTAATGCCCGCATCTAGACCTCAAGAATTGCGATATATATTACCTACTTTTATGAAATCAGCTAAAAAATTACAACAAAAATATCCAAGTTTGGTTGTCTATATTCCCTCCTGTAGGGATGCATTTGATGAAATATTCAAAAAAGCCTTTAGAAAATATCAAGTTAAAGGACTTGTTATTTCTCAAAAAGATAGTGCAAAATTAAAGCCTTATATTTATTCCCTAACTAAAATTGCCCTTTGTAAATCTGGGACAGTTAATATGGAATTAGCTTTATATGGGATCCCACAGATTGTGGGTTATAGAGTAAGTAGGGTAACTGCTTTTATTGCAAAAAAGATTCTCAATTTTAAAGTAAAATTTATTTCTCCTGTAAATTTGTTAGTTAATAAATTAATAATCCCTGAATTTGTACAACAGGAGTTTGATGAAAAGAAAATTTTCTATAAATCTTGTAGGATTCTTGATGGGAAGTCAGAAAAAATAAAAATTAAAAAAGGTTATGCTTTTTTAAAAAAAGAATTAGGAGAAAAGGGCGTAGTTCAGAGGGCTGCTAAAGAGATTATTAATTCTATTATTTGAACTTTATAATAAAAAAATGAAATATTTCTTACCTCTAATAATTGCTCTTTCAATATTTATTAATCCTTTAAACGCTTTTGCAGAAGAATTAATTCTTGCAGGAGGTTGTTTTTGGTGTTTAGAACATGATTTAGAGTCATTAAATGGTATAAATTTTGTAAAAAGTGGCTATTCAGGTGGAAATTTACAAAATCCTACATACGAAAATCATGAAGGACATCAGGAAGTGGTTTTGGTTAACTATGATTCCAAATTGGTAACTTTACCCGAGATACTTAGGCTCTATTTTAGAAATATTGATCCTCTGGACGGCAAGGGTCAATTTTGTGATCGTGGAGATTCTTATAGACCAGTGATTTTTTTCAAAGATGCAACTGAGGAAAGTGATGCAACAAATGCAATTGTGTCGGCCTCTAATGAATTGCGTGTGCCATTAGAAAAAATTTCTGTAGAACTAAAATCAAAAGGTCAATTTTGGTTAGCTGAAGAATATCATCAGGATTTTGCCGAGAGAAATGAATTAAAATATAAGTTCTATAGATTCTCATGTGGAAGAGATCAGAGGTTGGATAAATTATGGGGCGATAACGCTAGATCAACAAATATTTGGAATGAATGATTTAAATATGGTTATTTATTTTTAATCCATTGAACAAGAGTTTTAACTCCAAAACCGGTTGCCCCTGATGGGTTAATTCCCTTATTTTTATCAGTCCAACAAGTCCCAGCAATATCAATATGAGCCCATTTAATCTCTTTATCAAAGAATTCTTCTAAAAACAAAGCAGCAGTTATTGAACCACCTGCTCTAGGCCCTGTATTTTTCATGTCAGCTATATGAGACTTTAAACCTTCTTTATAAGATTTTTGTAAAGGCATTTGCCATAATTCTTCTCCAGACTGGGCTGATGCAGCTTTTAGGTCATTTGCTAGATCATCATTATTGCTCCAGAATCCAGCTACATCATTCCCTAATGCAACAACAATAGCTCCTGTTAAAGTTGCGAGATCAATTATTGAATCCGGTTTTAAATTGGATGCGTAAGTTAAAGCATCAGCTAATGTAAGTCTACCCTCTGCATCAGTGTTATTTATTTCAATTGTCTTACCATTAGATGCTTTAACTACATCTCCAGGATGTACTGCAGATCCATTTATCATGTTTTCGCAAGATGCCACAATAAAATGAATTTCTAATCCCTTTGGTTTTATTGCTCCAAGTGCTTTTGCTGCTCCCAAAACTGCAGCACTCCCGCCCATATCATATTTCATCATTTCAATTTGAGATGCTCCTACTTTTAGGTTGTATCCTCCAGAGTCAAAGGTTAAACCCTTCCCAACAAGCGCAATCTTTTCTTTTAAAGGCCCCTCTGACTTTAAAGTAAGATGTATAAATTTAGGATCTAGATCAGAACCTTTTGCTACAGCTAAATATGCACCCATTCCTAAATCTTCGCAATCTTTTGCATCTAAAATTTTTACTTCCAAACCATGATCTTTAGCTATTTGAGAAGCTTGTATGGACATTTCCTGAGGAGTAAGACTATTTGGAGGAGCGGCAACAAGTCTTCTAGCTAGTTCTACACCTTCACATATTTGTGTTGTCTCTTCAAAGCTAATATTCTCAAATTTTTTTAAATTCAAAAACTCTATTTCTTTAAGAACCGTCTTTTCATCTTTTTTCTTATTGAATCTATTGTCCTTATAGGCAGATAATCTCGCGGACTCTGCTAATTGATTTATTTCTAGTTGTGAATTTATTAATTCCCAAGGTAGCAATATGCTGATTTTTTCATTTTTATCAACAGCTTTTCTAACTAAATTTCCTATAGAGTTTTCTAAATCACTTTTATTTAGGTCTTTTGATTTGCCAAGACCAACTATGATTAGAGTTTCTAATTTTTGATCTAAAAATTCAAAGCTTAAAGTTTTTCCTTTTTCCCCATTGAATTTTTTTTGAGTAATTTTTTTTAGTAATAATTTTGGGTCAACAACAAAATCTATGTTTTCAAGTTGGCTTGAAATTTCTTCCTCTAAAACTCCAAAAATTAATGAAGAACCTTGCCAGTTATCTAGATTCTTTTGGAATGTGGAAAATTGCATTTGTAAAATGGATTTAATTAACTTTTAATTGTTCGTAAAAGTAGTTGCCCACCTATCTCGAGTTTCTTTATTAAAAGGTGGTAACCATAAATATATCAGTTGCTGTTCTAATTTACGTCTTAATTTTACTTCTTTAGGTACATCTAAGAAGAAACGAATATCTTGGTGACTTGAGAGTTTGTTATTAGCAAGGGCTTCTTTATAGTTCATGAGGTAATTTTTACAGTCATGTTCTCCCTTCCATCTCTTATTTGCTGAATTTGTTTCTCCTATATAAAGGATTATTTTCGAACTCTCCATCGAGTCAATTACAAAATACATTGCTGGCCCATTGTGTATATATTGATTGGTTCTCCAAAAGTTTAATGATAATGGCTGCAGGGAAAACGGGTCAATTTTTCTTTCATTGGAAATTGTATTTAAAGGAAGACTTATTTGGTTCA
Organism: Prochlorococcus sp. HOT208_60m_808G21; assembly: GCA_002026015.1. Taxonomy (GTDB): domain Bacteria; phylum Cyanobacteriota; class Cyanobacteriia; order PCC-6307; family Cyanobiaceae; genus Prochlorococcus_A. The sequence goes on from MWOY01000107.1 coordinate 35,508, forward strand.
AAGTTTTATTGTGATTATCTTTTGAAATTTTGAATTGATGATTATATATTCTATTTCTCCATTCAGTTAGGTTTTCGCCTTTGATTTTTAGATTATTTGGGTGTTGAAAATTAATTGATGTATTTACATTTGAACCAAATAATTCAAATTGCCTATGTTGGTTTGAAATATTATTTATGTTAAATTTTTCCAATATTTATGAAATATGTCTACTAAATTTAATTCTGAAAAAATATAAATCAAAGAATTATTTATAAACTAAAATTTATTAATGTTCTAATCAATTTAAAAGATTCTTGTTATCTTGTAATTGAGCCTTAATCTTGAGAAGAAAAAAAATAGAAATGGGATTCTTTGAGTCAGACATCGTTCAAGAAGAAGCTAAAAAGCTTTTTACAGATTACCAAGAACTTATGAAACTTGGTTCTGATTATGGAAAATTTGACAGAGAAGGGAAAAAAATGTTTATAAAAAAAATGGAATCTCTTATGGATCGATATAAGGTTTTTATGAAGAGATTTGAATTGTCTGAAGATTTTCAAGCAAAAATGACAGTAGAACAATTAAAGACACAGTTAAGTCAATTTGGGATTACTCCTGATCAAATGTTTGATCAAATGAATAAAACCCTAATAAGAATGAAGGATGAACTTGATAAAACTTCTTAAATCAAACTGTTAAAGCTTTATGTCAGATAATTTAATATTGCCATCATGGCTGTCAAGAGGAATAGAAGAATATTTTCCAATTAAGGGAACAGATCAAACCTTTTCGGAGATAATTGATCATGCAAAAAAAAATAATAAAAAATTAAGGGTTAAACTAGGGATCGATCCAACTGGAACAGATATTCATCTTGGGCACAGCATATTGTTTAAAAAACTAAGGGCATTCCAAGATAATGGACATATTGCAGTTTTAATTATTGGAGATTTTACTGCTCAAATTGGAGACCCAACCGGGAAAAACAAAACAAGAGTTCAGTTATCGGAAAAACAAGTTAAGGATAATGCAAAAACATACTTAACTCAACTAGGGATGGGAAAGCCAGCTAATGAATCTATTTTAGATTTTGATTCAAAAGATAGAATAGAAATTAGATATAACAGTGAATGGTTAAAAGGATTAAATCTTAATTCGATAATTGAATTAATGGGTAGTGCAACAGTTAGTCAAATGCTTGCTAAGGAGGAATTTAATAAAAGGTACACCTCTCAAGTCCCAATTGCTTTGCATGAATTTTTGTATCCACTACTACAAGGTTATGATTCCGTAGTTGTTCAATCAGATATTGAGCTTGGAGGTACAGATCAGAAATTTAATATTGCAATAGGAAGAGATCTTCAAAGGCATTTTAAACAAGACCCCCAGTTTGGTGTTCTGCTGCCAATTTTGACAGGTTTAGATGGAATTAAAAAGATGAGTAAATCTGAATTTAATACCGTCGGTTTAACTGAAGATTCTCTTTCAATGTATTCAAAATTAGAAAAAGTACCCGATAATATAATACCTACTTATTTTGAATTACTTACTGAATTAGATTTAAGTTTTCTTGAAAGCTCAAATCCTCGTGAATTACAGAGAAGAATGGCTCTAGAAGTTACTACTTTATTCCATGGAGCTGAAGAAGCATTAAAGGCGCAATCAAACTGCGAAAAATTATTTCTTGGACACAAAGAAAAAGTTGGAGAAATTCCAGAGATTTCTTTAAAAGAAGTTGTTTTTCCAGTAAAGATTTTTTACTTATTAAGTGCTCTAAAACTTTTCAAATCCAGCAGCGAATCCAAAAGATCTATTAAAGGTGGGGGTGTAAAAATTGATAGTCAGAAAGTAATAAATCCTGATTTAGTTTTTAATTCAAAAAATGATTTGGAAGGAAAAATTTTGCAAATTGGGAAAAAAATAATTAAGAGGTTTGAAAACTGAAAATTGATGAATAAAAGATTTAATTCAGAAGATAAAATAATTTTGGCAATGGATGGATTAGATGTAAGTCAAGCAAAATTACTTTTGGAAAAATGTCCTAGTATTAAATGGGTGAAAGTTGGTTTAGAGCTTTTTGTTAGGGAAGGCCCAAGAGTTATTGAAATATTAAAAGAATTAAATAAAAAAATTTTTTTAGACTTAAAATTTCATGACATTCCAAATACCATGCGTGCTGCATGTTACCAAGTTTCAAAATTAGGGGTTGATATAATTTCTATTCATGCTTCAGCAGGTCTAAAAGCTCTTAAGGATTCAAAAAAAGCATCTTTAGAAGGAGCTTCCTCAGTCAGTTTAAAACCTCCATTAGTTGTAGGAATAACTGTTTTAACAAGCTTTTCTCTTAAAGATTTTCAAACTGATCTTGATAGAAATAATTCAATTGAAGAAAATGTATTGAGACTTGCAAAGTTGTCTTTTAATGCCGGATTAGATGGATGTGTTTGTTCCCCTTGGGAGGTAAAAATGTTGAGATCTATTTATAATGATAATTTTGAACTTATTACACCAGGTATCAGATTAAATATTGACAATAAAGATGATCAAAATAGAATTATGACTCCCCATGAAGCTATAGATAATGGAGCTTCAAAGTTAGTCATTGGTAGATCAATATCAAAAGCTGTAGATCCTAATAAAGCTCTAAGAGAAATATTTAAATCTATTAATTCTGATTAATTTTTGATTCTTCTCCCTTAAGTAATCTTGTTATGTTTGTTCTATGTTTCCAGATTACTAATAATGCCACAATTAAACTTATAAAAAAGTATGAGTGCATAAATTTACCTAGGTAAAAAAACATAAAAATAGGAAGTAAGATTGCAGCTGAAATACTGGATAAAGAGACAAACTTAGTTTTTGTTAGGACTATTAAAAAAATGCCAAGAGATGCGAGTCCAACTTTCCAAGAAAGAGCTAAAAACATACCTAATCCAGTCGCAACAGCTTTCCCACCTTTACCTCTAAGCCATATTGGCCAAATATGTCCTGAGATAGCGGATATTCCTGCTATTACCTCTATTAATCCTTGATCTGTATATTGTTGAGCAATTTTTACTGCAATAAGGCCTTTCCCAACGTCAATGATAAATACAAAAAGTGCTGGCCATTTCCCAACATTTCTTAAGACATTTGTGGCTCCTGTAGATCCAGAACCTATAGTTCTTAGATCTATATTTTTGAGATATTTCCCAATTAAAAAACCTGTCGGAAGTGATCCTAAAAGATAACTTGTAAAAATTATTAAGATGTTCATAAAGCTTAGTTTAGTTCAAGATCATCGTAAATTTCATTATCTGAACCAGCAAATGCAACCCATAAAGGGAATTGAAGTATTGGAATTTCAACAGAGGTTTCTGCTGCATCAATAATAATAAATGGCAATTCTTCATTGGCTTCTAATCTATCAGCTCTTTCGATGACACCTTCAGGCCTTTCAAAAAGAACAATCCCACTATTTGGTCCAAAGTCATCCCTTGTGAGACCAAGTGAATCTTGAAGAATTCTTCTCCATTCACCTAATCGTTCAGGCTGCGAAGCTAAAATAAGAGTCTGAAACTGATCTCCATATAATTCGCCAAGAATAGATATTAAACCTGCTGATAACAAGGCATTTTTTTGTCGAGATCCTCTACTTTCAAGAGAACCTCTTCCGCCCATGTTAAAGAACCAATCATCCATAATTTCTATATCTGATGAATCAAGACTTCGTCTTAATTTCCAAGGTTCTGCATAAAAGTCAGGTTGTTCTTTGAAACTTGTAAAGCAACTTTTTATGATCTCTTCATCTGGCTTAAATGTTTCAGAAAGAGCAGGAACATTAACTATATTATTTGTGCTAATGTTTTGCTTTTTCTCATCAAGGGGAGAAGGCTTTACGATTATTGGTTGAGAAACTAATTCAAGTTTCTCTACGTTTTGTGAAAGATTTTGCAAAGCTCCAGTTAAGTACTCTTGAAAGCCTTTAACTCTTTTAGCAATATTATCTGACTGTCCTTTAAAATTTGACTCAATATCCTTTTCTATTTCATTTTTTTTAGTTTCTAACTCCTTTATTTCTTTAACTAAAGAGTCTTTTTTTGAAACGAGATCTCTAAAAATTTCATTGGAAATTTCATCAAAAGATTTAGTTGATTTATCGTTTTTTGGTGTAATTTTTTTATTTTGCGTTGTATTTTTTTTACTAATTTGTTTGGTTTTATCATCTGAAATTGACTTATCTAGTATTAATTCCTTTTCAGGATTATTGTCGGAAATTTCTGTATTGGTCATTTAAATAATTTTGATGATTAGGCTAAGTCTGAATTTTAAGAATTTTTAATTTCCAGGGATTCAACTTTTTTTATGAGTTCATCTTTTAATTGCTTTGGATTAAATAAAATTGGTAACAAATGAGGACTTGACTTTTCTCTAAAATAAAAAATACCTGGGATTATAGGGAAAAAGAATTTCCATGATATCCAGTTCTTGAATGGAAAAGTTCTGATTTCTTTCCCTAATTGTAAAACGATAAAATCATCATTTGTTATTTTTATTCTTAAGGTGAATGACTGAAGTAATAAAAAAAAGCTAAAAGAAGCAAAAACTATTGTTGGCAAAGAACCAATATTCAAAAACAAAAGCATAAAACTTAAAACTATTAGAATGATTGGCAACTTAAATGAAGGAGATATTATTACTGGTTCTTCTTTTTTTGGTTTAGTATTAAACATAGTATTATCCAAATAAAATTTGCGTTAGTAATACATCCATTAAAGATACAGTAACGAGTGTCATTACAACTGCACCTGTTGTACTTGTTCCAACTTCTTTTGGACCTCCTTTAGTTGTGAGTCCATATCCACAAGCAATGATTGAAATAAGTAATCCGAACACTACAGATTTTATTAACATTGAACTTAAGTCTGTACTTGTTAAACTCACATTACCCGATCTTACAGAAGTCCAAAAAACTATTGGAGGAACTTTATAAAAAATTGTGCTCCAAATTTGTCCACTCCATAAAGCTACAGATAAAAACAAAAGACACTGTATTGGAGACATTATTACCATCGATAGTAACCTTGGGACTACCAAATATTGGACTGGTTCGGTCCTTAACATTGTTATTGCCTCAATTTGTTCTGTGACTTTCATAGTGCCCAGTTGAGCTGCATAGGCAGTGGCAACCTTTCCAGTCATTAAAGTAGCAGTTAAAAGAGGAGCCATTTCTCTGGCCATGCCTACTGCTAATAAACCTCCAATTTCACTTGAAACCCCCATACTTGTAAGTTGTGATGCAACTTGAATATTAAAAACTGTACCTGCAGCAATTCCTGTAATTAATACAATTAATAAACTGCCAGGACCTGACTCCATAAGTTGGTCAAAGAGATCATTTTTGGAAATTTTACCCTTAAAGATAAAATTAATTGCTTGCCCACCAATGATTAAGCTGCTTATAAGTCTTTTGAAAAAATTAAGGTAATACATATCTTTATATTAGTTTGTAATTAATTTCCGATCCCATTTTCTCATGATTAAAAGACCAATTATTACCAATATTGAGGGTATAAAACCAATACATAATCTAATAGTTAATTGTGCTGAGTAGCATTGTTCAATAATATTTAGACCATCTTTATCAACAAAGCATGATTGATAACCTGATAAATACAATAAAAATCCTAATAATTGAACACTAAATGCGATACCAATCTTCTGAATAAGTACCATCCAAGCAGTATATAGTCCTGCCGGCTTCTCTGGATCTTCGTCTATTGCATCAGGAAGTAGTGACCAAGGGATAAGAAAAGCTGTTGAAGCTCCAATGCCAATAAGACAGATTATAAAAATTAAAAGAATGAACAGAAATATGTTGCCGGCATTTAGGAATAAACTATCTCCAACTTCTGAAATTTTTGATAATGAAGGTAAAAATAATGCTGCCGTGCATGAAATAATCCACATAATCCCTCCATAGTTTAAAGCTGAAATCCTGTTTAATTTATTTGATACTCTGGTCCATATTTGTAGACCCACTAAAGCGCTAATTTGGAAAGGAATCGGGATCCACTTCGCGATATAAGTTGGTACATTCAGTACATCCTCTACATAGATTAACGCTACTGTTTGCATCAATTGTAAGGCGCACCAGAGAAGAATATAAAGCGTGATAACTTTTAGAAATTTTTTATTTCTGAAGATCCTTTTGAATTGAAGTGTTATGGCTTCAACTTTTCCTGAAGGCCTTCTTGCTTTTTTGGCGAATGGAGCCAATCCCCAACAAGAAATTAATGTTGCAGTAACTGCAATACATCCGCTTATTTTACCCATTAAAAAATATTCATTATTTGCTGATCCTTCAGAACCCAATACAACTCCAGCAATTATTAAACCAGTTAGTCCTGCAATTATTGACCCAGTAAATCTAGATGCGTTTAGTCTTGTTCTTATTGCTGTTTTTTCAGATATTTCAGTAGATAGAGCTGCAAAAGGAAGATTAATACTTGTATAAGCAGTCATTACGACTATAGAAATTATGGCATAGTAAATAGTCTTGGTTAGCACGGAGCCAGTGGGGGTCCACCATATCGCAGCTAAAGAAAAACCAAGAGGAATAGACGCTACTACCATCCAGGGGATTCTAGGCCCCCATCTTGATTTAGTACGATCACTTAACCATCCAATTAACGGGTCATTTACTGCATCCCATATCTTTATCAACATTAATAATGAACCTGCAATTATTACTGGTAAACCAGCAGAAATAAAAAATTTAAACAGAAAAAAACCAAATTGCGTCGCCACTAAACCTGTGCCTGCATCTCCTAGCCCATAAGAGAACATTAATCTTGTTGTTGATCTAGTATTATTTTTTTTCGAGTGTGAATTTTCCAATCTTTTTGCTTTGTTGATTGTTTGATAATGTATTATTGCAATGGTAATTCTATTACTTAATGCGGGCGTGGTTTAGTGGTAAAACCTCAGCCTTCCAAGCTGAAGATGCGGGTTCGATTCCCGCCGCCCGCTTTAGAATAAATTATTTTTTGCCCCAAATACTTCTTCTGAAATGATTAATAAAGAGCTTCTACTCTTTATTGAAACAAATTTTTCGTTGATAGTTAAGGGTTCAAAAATCTCAGACATGCTAGTGTCAATAACTTTCAACCAATTATATTTACATTTCGGCAAGGGGAAATCGATACTTTTTGAATATGCATTTAAACCAATCCAGACCAGCGGATTAGTAATGCCTTTGTTTATGCTAAAAGCAACTGTGTGAGACCAACTGCTCCAATCGGGATTATCTAACTTTGTCCCATGCCAATGATATGTTGGAAGATTTTCTTTAGTTTTATTATTAGGGAAGAATGATGGATTAAAAATGTTTATTAGTTTTTTTCTGATTTTTATAACGTATTTAAAATATTCTAATATTTCCAAATCTTGTTGACTATGTTCCCAATTCATCCAGCCCAATAAATTATCTTGGCACCAAGAATTATTGTTACCGCCTTGTGATCTTCCTATCTCATCACCCATAAGTATCATTGGAACACCTTTAGAGATAAGTAAACTAAGAATAAGATTTTTTTGTTGTCTTTTTCTTAAATCATTTATTAATAAGTTTGTAGTTGGTCCCTCTATACTATGATTCCAGGAATTGTTATGGTTATCACCATCTCTGTTTTGCTCTCTGTTGGCAAAATTATGTTTTCTATTGAAGGTAACTAAATCTTTTAGAGTGAATCCATCATGTGAAGTAATAAAGTTTATTGATTTTGGAAAAATAGTATCTTCTTTATAAATCGATGGAGAACCTTTGATTTTATCGCTCATATTCCAAGCTGTATCTTTATCCCCCTTCCAAAATCTTCGCAAATCATCTCTAAAATGACCATTCCAAGTGAAAGTATTTTTAGATGGAAAATCCCCTAATTTATATAAACCACCACAATCCCATGGCTCACTAATAAACTTTATATCAACAAGTTCTGGTTCACACTCTATATCTTCAAAAATTGGAGGATTATCTAGTGGCGAGAGATTTTCTCCTCTTGATAGGGCAATACCTAAATCAAATCTAAAACCATCTACTCCAAATTCACTCGCCCAACACTTTAATGATTCAATTATTAGTTTTCTAACTAATCCTCTGTTTGCTGCAATAGTATTCCCACAACCAGATACGTCCTGATAATTTTTATCTTTTCCAATAAAGTAATAAAGGTTTTCATCTATACCTTTCCAACATATCGCAGGCCCTTTGTAATCTCCTTCAGAAGTGTGGTTGTATACGACATCTAAAATAACTTCAATTTCTGCCTTATGACACTCCTCTACTAATTTTCTAAATTCCTCTCTATTCTTTTCAGCTGATTCATTCGAAAGGTATTCAAAATGGGGAGTAAACCAATTAATTGGACTATAACCCCAAAAATTCTCTAAACCATTTGGTGCATCAGTTGGATCAAAACAAAAAATTGGAAGTAATTCGATTGAGGTAATTCCCAGTTCTTTGAGATATGGAATTTTTTTTAAAAATTTCTTAAAACAACTTTCAGTTTCATCAGTTGATTCAGTAAAGGATTTGATATGGAGTTCATAAATAATTGTTTCTTCCCAAGAATGTTTCGGTCTTGGATAGTCTTTAAAATTAAATAATTTTCTATCGCAAACAACGCTTTTAAGACAAGAATTAATATTTTCTTGCGTTTTTAATGCATTTTCTCTTTTATAACTTCCCCACCCAGTTATACCCCTTGAACATGGATCGAGTAATACTTTTTTTTCATAGTTATTGTTGATCGCATTACTTTTTTGTTTTACTCTAAAAGCATAAATACAACCTTCATTTAGATTTTTTACCTCCGCATGCCAGTAGGGACCTGTATTATGATTCTGATCTAGTTTCAATATACTTTTTGGGGAAATAGAGCCCTCTTTTTCAAACAATAAGATTTCTACATATTCTGCATTTGTGGCTACTAGGGAAAAATTAACCCCTTGTGAAGTTAGAGAACTTCCTAAGGGAAATGGTTTACCTTTATTGATATGAGTCACTTTCTCTTTATCATTGATTGATTAAATATTGGGATAATTTATTCAAATTACTGATATTAGAATAATAGATACAAAATTAAGAAAAAAACTAAAATTTAAGGTTTCACTAATCAACTTTATTAGATTTTGAGATTATTAATTTTTTCCCATTTATGTCAATTTATCCATCCATCTCCTTTTGAATTAAACGATTTATAGAAAAAGTCTGATAATGATAAAACTAGATTTTTCTTGATTTCAAAATACAAATTATGATTTTTCATGTGATGAGAAGGAAATATATCTGAAAATTAATAAAAAATTATAAATAGCTCAAATTCTTAAATTCACCCCCCTTTAACGTTTCCCCCCTTTGCTAAATGTAGTTAGATTTTTAATGCTAAATCAAGTGCTACCAATGCTTTTTGCTGTTCTCTAAATGGAAAGGATATTTTTTATTAATGAAAAAACGCGGCGACAAAAAATAAATAATGTTGCAAAAAATGTCCCTAAAATTTGTATAAAGCTTTGCGCCGCCGGCATTTTCGGTTGCCGTATTTGTATTTGCTCCATATGATGTGAAAGTTCGAGGTTTAAAACTCGATTTAAATCTTTTTTTAACCCTTAGCTTTAATTTAAATTTCAATGAACAAAGCTGATTTAGTAAACCTTGTAGCAGCTCGTACAGAGCTCACAAAAACGGATGTTTCTTTAGTTGTTGATGCAGCTATTGAAACTATTGTTGATTCAGTAGTGGAAGGCAAAAAAGTCTCTTTACTAGGATTTGGTTCTTTTGAACCAAGAGATCGTTCTGCAAGACAGGGATTAAACCCTAAGACAGGCGAAAAAATAGCAATACCCTCTAAAAGAGTTCCAACATTCTCTGCAGGTAAACTTTTTAAGGATAGAGTTCAAGGGTAATCTTTTTAATCTATTTCTTTCTTATAATCAAAAGGTGCTCTTTTAGGGTATCTTTTTTTTGGCAATAAGATGTAATTAGAGTAATGACCAAAACTTCTGCCGAAGTATCCAAAATTTTGAAATCTTAAAAAGTAATGAAATTTTTAACTATTTTATTCTTAAAATTTTTATTATTATCAAATTTCCTTATGGCAGAAACAATACCAACAAAGTCTAAGATTTTAAAACAATCTAGTGATTGTTTTAAAGATTCTCGACCCCAATTATGTAAAGAATTAGTTTCTGAAATAGAAAAACTTCAATTAGTAGTATTTGACCAAAATAGATTCAAATGTCAATCAAGTTTATTGGGACTGCAAACGGAGATTATTGAAGCTTATTTTTTTAATAATTTTTCTAATGAGAAAATTTCATTAATGATCCCATATGTGATTAAAAATTGTTAATTATTAAGATAATTAATTTTTTTGGAATATTATAAATTTGTTATTTAATTTGTTATGGTAAAAGGTTTTTCTGATAATGAAGTTAAGAATAATACTCAAAATACTCAAATAAAAGAAAAAAAAAAAGGCTTAGCTGGTTTTCTTAAAGGCAAGAAATTTACTTACACTTTGCCAGGTAAAAAACAAATAAATATTTTTGGATCAATAGTAATAGGCTTAAATATGATTTTAGTATTGCTAGTCATCCTTTATTTAAAGAATCAAGAATTCCATGACTTTGTATTTAATGTTGGTCGTTAGCTATATTTTTAGATCGAAAAATTTTATTTGATGATATATTTAAATTTTAGAATATCTTATGAAGGTAGTTAATTTAGTTTTTCAAGTATTTTTTTTGTTAATAATTGTTCTAATTTTGATATATTTTCTAACAGGTTATGACTCTGCTTTTGAGGCAGACCAAAATTGTCATTCATATCTTTCAAGTTACGATAACATATCTGGAAATTATGGTTGTGATCATGATACTGAAACACATCAGTGGATACTTTACGAGTCCAATGAAAGTAAAGAAGCAGCAAAAATTATTAAGAAATTCAGGTACAAGTTTTTATAAATCTATTTTCTTATAAAAAAACTTTGCAGATATAATAGAAATGATCGCTGTAACTGTGAAAGTAAGATATTGATATATGCTTCCTTCTAAGTATATTTTATTTTTATATAGAGGAAAATCGACTAAAGATCCTATAGTGCCCCAAATAATTACCCATACAGATATGTATAAGAATACTTTTATTGGATTAGATTTTTTTGCTTCCATTTTTAATTAATACCAAAAATTGAAGAAGTTACAGGTCTGCCGCTAAAAACCAACTCGGTTAATATGAGCATTAAAAATCCGATCATTGCTGCTCTACCATTTACAAGTTCAGCACTGCTATTAAATCCAAAAACATTCTTTACTTCATCTCCCTGATTGTCTACCCATTTTGAGTATTCATTATCAGTTGATGATTTATTAGTAAAATCATCTTTTTGATTTTCTATTGAAGAGCCGTTTTCTTGCATAGAGTTTTTAAAATTATTCTAATAATTTTTAAACTAATATATTATTAAATTAAAGTTGAAATTATAAAAAAAATTAAGACAAAAATTATCATCCATAAAAATTGTAATCTCAAAATTAATTGACAAATATATTTAATGTTCTCTCCAGTACAATTATCTCCATTCGCATTGATCATTGGCTTTTTAATAATCTCATTTTTATATTTACTTTTTCCTCCCAATTTTATATCAGAAATATAAGCAAATATAGCTTCTGAAATCCCAGCATTAGGCGAATCATATTTTTTGCCATCAAGATAGCTTTTTTTTATGATTGATCCATACTCATTAATTTTGGGACTAACTAAAGGTAATGTGATTAAAACTAATCTTGAAGGAACAAACGTAAAAATATCTTCGATTTTTGCACTGAAAAAACCTAAATATCTAAAATAATCATATTTGTAACCTATCATTGAATCTAAAGTACTAATGGCTTTATAAGAAAAACCAAGTGATAAAGGCCCTGGCAGAAAAATTGAAAATTTCATCAAAAAAATTCCAATAAAAATCCAAAATAATGGACCAAATATTCCATCAACAGAATTTTCAGTAAGACTCTCTGTACTTGATCTCAAAAGATGTTCTAAAGAAGATGAACTTACATCCCTACTTACTATCCTTTGTACCTTCTCTTTGATTATTTTCATATTTTGGTCATTAATTTCTTCGCGTTCTATTAACGCTGCAATCTCTTTAACACTTGAAAGAAGTCCTTTAGTCGCAATACAACTTGAAAGTCCAAAAAAAATTAGTAATCCGCTAAAAAAATTATTTCTTGATTGAAAATAACTGAGTTCTATCAATTTACCTAAACCAAAACTCATTCCAATGGTGGATATAGCTACTATTAAACCTCCCAATAGCAATATATTTTTATTTTTCCCAAAATTATTTATGAGGTAATCAGATATTTTTTTTATGTAAAAGCCAATTACTTGAACAGGGTGGATTAAAAATCTTGGATCGCCGATCAATAAATCAAAACCAATCGATCCAAGGAATATTAAAAATAAATTTATTTCAGCCAACTGAACATCGAGCGCAGACCTTTACCTACTTTCTCAATTTCATGTTTTGAGTTCTCTTCTCTTAATTTTGTCATTAAGGGTTTGTTTTTATCGCATTCTTCCACAAAATTCTTAGCGAAAGTTCCATCTTGAATATCTTTCAGAATTTTCTGCATTTCTTTCTTTGTATCACTATTGATAAGTCTTTTACCACTTACATAATCTCCATATTCTGCAGTATTTGAAATGGAATCTCTCATTTGAGATAAGCCTCCCTTCACCATTAAATCAACAATAAGTTTAACTTCATGTAAGCATTCGAAGTAAGCAAGTTCGGGCTGATAACCTGCCTCAACTAGAGTTTCAAATCCTGATTTGACCAGTTCTGATAATCCTCCGCACAAAACCGCTTGTTCGCCAAATAAATCAGTTTCTGTTTCTTCTTTAAAGTTTGTTTCAAGAATCCCAGCTCTCGTTCCACCAATCCCTTTAGCGTAAGCCATTGCCAATGATCTTGCACTTCCGGAAAAATCCTGCTCAACTGCAAACAGTGCTGGAACTCCTTGCCCGTTCTGATATTCCCAACGAACAGTATGTCCAGGCCCTTTTGGGGCAATCATTACAACATCCACATAACTAGGAGGTTTGATAAGTCCAAATCTTATATTGAAGCCATGAGCAAAACTTAGTATCTTTCCTTCTTTTAAGTTTGGTTCTATTTCTTTAAGGTAAACCTCTTTCTGAAACTCATCGGGGAGGAGAATCATAATCCAATCTGCTTTTTCGCAAGCGTCAGAAACGCTAAAGACTTGTAGACCATCGCTTATAGCTTTGCTTTCAGACTTACTTCCTTTATATAATCCAACAATTACATCCATACCGCTATCTTTAAGATTTAGGGCATGTGCATGACCTTGTGATCCATATCCAATAATCGCTATTGTTTTATTATTTAAAAGACTTAGATCTGCATCTGTGTCGTAAAAGAGTTGGGTCATTAGTTGTAGTTTCTTTGCGTTTGATAGTTATTATTTTAGACATTAAGGTGGCAATAAACCAAAAAATTATTAATTTAAAAAATTGAAATTAAAAAATTAATTTAGAAATTTTAAGACTGATTTGCTTCGCTTGGATGTGTAATTACTCGATCAATTAATCCATAATTTTTTGCTTCTTCCGCACTTAGAAAATAATCTCTATCAGTATCCTTTTCAATTTTCTCAAATGATTGGCCTGTCATATCTGCCATAGACATGTTTAACATATCTTTAATTCTTAAAATTTCCTTAGCTTCTATTTCAATATCACTTGCTTGGCGTTGAGATGTCCCTCCTAAGGGTTGATGAATCATTATTCTGCTGTGGGGCAAAGCAACTCTTTTACCTTTTGTCCCAGCGGCCAATAGGAACGCTCCCATGGAGGCTGCGAGGCCTACGCATATGGTTACTACATCACTTTTTACGTATTTAATAGTGTCATAAATTGCCAATCCAGCAGTTACTGATCCTCCTGGGCTATTTATATACAGATAGATAGGTTTGGAATTATCATCAGAATCTAAATAAAGCATTTGTGCAACTAGGCTATTAGCAATACCATCATTCACTTCTTGTCCAAGAAAAAGAATTCTTTCAACACCTAGTCTTGTATATATGTCGACCCATCTTTCGTATTGACTTCCTGGAAGTCTGTAAGGCACGCTTGGAGTTCCTATTGGCATGATTTTAAAATAGTTTTGTGAATGTTAAATTTTATTTGGTAAATCTTTTTGACTTATGAGTATTCTATCGATAACTCCATAATCTAGGGCTTCTTGTGGGTTGAGATAACTCATCCTGTCAGAATCTTTTGAGAGTTCTTCGATGGTCTTTCCAGTATTACGAGATAAAATCTCCAGCATTGATTTTTTATTTTTCAAAACTTCCTCAGCTCTTATTTGGATATCGGTTGCTTGACCTCTTGCTCCGCTTATAGGTTGATGTAAAACAATAGAAGCATGTGGAAGAGCGGCTCTTTGTCCCTTAGTGCCAGATGAAAGAATAACTGCAGCAGTCCCCATTGCTTGTCCGATACATATAGTGTGTACTGGAGGCTTAATATAACTTATTGTATCGCAGATAGCGAAAGCTTCTGTTTCAAAACCTACTGCGTCACCAGTGTACCAACTTGTCCCAGTTGAATTTATATAGAAATAGATTGGTTTTTCTGGATCTTCAAATTCTAAATAAAGAAGTTGAGCAATGATTAGCTCAGTAACATCCATTCCTAGTTGTCTTTTCGCATCGTCATCTGAAAATAATGGTAAACCAAGATAAACGATTCGCTCTTTCAGTAAAAGAGAGGGGAGATCTGGGGGCGGGGTCCTCATAACGGTGTTTTCGCCGTAATAAGGAGCAGATACAGTCATTTGTATCACAAAATTAAGATTGAACTGATTCTAGCTAGATTTAGCCCTGTGTCGCTGGTGATTTAAAAGATTTGTTTGACTCAGGATTATTTATTAGTTTTCCAAATACCATTCTTCCAGTAGGAGTTTGTAATGCTCCTGTGATGACAATATCTAATCTGCTTCCAACAAAATTCTTTGCCTCATCAATAACAACCATTGTACCGTCATCTAAATATCCAATACCTTGCATTTTTTCTTTACCTTCTCTCACGATTTTTATATTTAGTGACTCTCCTGGTTGTACTTCTGGCCTTAAAGCAATAACCAAATCACTCAAATTCATAACTTTTAATTCTTTAACTTCAGCGATCTGAGAAAGATTATAATCAGCCGTAATTAAAGTTCCTGTCATATCCTCGGTAATTTTAAGGAGTTTTTCATCTACCCCATTACCTTCATACTTTGTTGGGTTTATTACAAGTCTTCTCCCATATAAATCTCTTAGTTCTTTTAATAACTTGAGACCTCTTCTTCCTTTAGACCTTTTTTCATTACTGCTTGAGTCAGCTAAGGTTTGTAATTCATCAATTACACTTTGAGCAATAATTAATTGCCCTTCCAATAAGCCGCAACTTAATAGACCATTGATTCTTCCATCAATAATTACGCTAGTATCTAGAATTTTTGGACTTGCAGCAGGAAGAATTCCTTCATTGACTAGATATGCATCAGTGTTATTTGGATTAAATAATCTCAATAATGTCCTCCCATGGGTATCTGCCAACTTATAACCAAGCACACCAAAGAAAATGTTGCTTAATATAGCTGCTAAAGGTTTTGCGAAAAAAACCTCTCTAGGGAAGGGAATTAATAGTATTGGAGCTAGTAAAAGATTCGCAACAAGTAATCCTAAAATTAATCCAACAGACCTACTAATTAGTAAGTCCGTAGGCATTGTTCTTATTTGATCAAGAAAAGTCTTTCTAAGTTGAAGAAATACAAAACCAGCTGCTAATCCTACAAAAAACCAATTATTGCTAAAACAATTCTAAAACCTTCGACATTAGATACCTGTTTAAGTATGTCTACTGGCAATAAATCAACACCAAGCCACCCTGAAGCGGCCCCAGACAATACAAATAAAATTAATACTAAGATATCTGTCATATCTATAATCTACTAGGATTTATTAATTGAGTAAATAAGGATTTTATTTTTTTCGATCCTTAATACTTTATTTGGAGCTTAAAAATGAATTTAGATTATGAATAAGTTTCCAAGAAGTGCATATGTGCACATTCCTTTTTGCCACAGAAGGTGTTTTTATTGTGATTTTGCAGTTATTCCACTAGGGAACGAAGTTGAAACTTTAAAAGGTTACGGAAGCAAAACTGTTCAAGAGTATTTGCAATTTTTATATAAAGAAATATTGTCAATTAAGCATAAATCACCTCTATCGACAATTTATATTGGAGGTGGTACACCATCAATTTTAGATCCTGCCCAAATCAAAGAATTAGTTGATCTTTTTAAAGAAAACTATGGCATTGACTATGGTGCTGAAATCACTATGGAGGTTGATCCAGCAAGTTTTACTCAAGATGATCTTTTTGGATTCATAAATGCTGGGATAAATAGATTTAGTCTTGGAGTACAAAGTTTTAATAATCAGATACTTCAAAAGTCGGGAAGGCGTCATTTGAAAGAAGATGCAGAGAAATCTTGTTTATGGTTGAAGAGAGAATATGATTCTGGGTTAATAAAAAGCTGGAGTTTAGACTTAATTCAAAACTTGCCACTAAGTGGATTTAAAGAATGGCAAGATGACTTAAAAAAAGCAATTACATTTTCACCACCTCATCTATCTATTTACGATTTAAATATTGAAAATGGCACTGTTTTTAAAAAATTAATTAATTTAGGCAAATTAAAACTCCCAAGTGATGAAGAAGCTTTTAGGAATAGTGAATTAACCCATTTAATTTTAAAAAACTCAGGGTATTCAAGATATGAAATCTCAAACTATTGCCTGCCTCGACATCAGTCGAGACATAATAGAGTTTATTGGAGTGGTTTAGGCTGGTGGAGTTTTGGTCAAGGTTCCACTAGTTCACCTTGGGGGGAAAAGTTTACTCGACCAAGAGTTAGTAGAGAATACAAAGAATGGGTAGCTAGACAAGACGAATTTAATTTAGATTCATCGCTAATTAATAAGGAGTTTGTTTATAAAGAACTTGATGAAAAAATAATGTTGGGATTAAGACTCAAAGAGGGTGTAGATATCAAAGAGGTGTTTAAAGAACAAAACTGGGAAAATAAAACATTTGAAAGCAACTTCAGTAAATTGGTTGAAGAATGGGAAAGATTTCTTGAAAGTGGACTACTAGTAAGAAAGGGGAATAGATTCTTTTTAAGTGAGCCTAATGGCATGGAACTTAGCAATCAAGTTCTTGTTTCTATGTTTAAGTGGTGGGATAAGATTAACTAAGACTAATCATACCCTTAGTGTAATAGCTAAAATCATTGCAATCACTGCTTTTATAAGGAATTTGGGTAATAAAATAAATAACTTCAGAAACTTCTTTAACAAAAGGTAAAGCAAATCTCATCAATAAATATGATTGACATCCGAACTAAAATTGAAGGAATAAAACTCTCTTTCTTTTATGATATTTTTTATTCTTTTAATACTTTGGATAGCATGTGGTTTTTATTGCCTTGTTGTAGCCGAATCAAAAGGCCATAATGGACCTGCTTGGTTATTTGGGGGGTTCTTTTTTGGTTTTTTTGCTTTGATCGCGGTTGCTGGTTTGCCAGATAGAAAACTTAGAAAATATATTAGACAAATTGGAGAAAAACAAAATGCTATTGAGCCAGAAGTGGATTTGGATAAAGGGTCAAATGAAAAACCTAAAGGGGAGGTAATTATTAATGGAGTTAAACAAGAAAACTAAATGAAAAGCGTACTAACTATAAAGCAATTACTCCTTATTAACCCAAAACTATTTTAAATACTACGTTCTCAGGGAATCTCTATTTATGACAAAATGGGTCGGTTTAGTTAAGTCTTTCAGAGTCTACCCATTCTTTTAATTTGTCCTTAAATAATTTCTTTCCTTGGATAATTGGTTGGCAAAATGGGGGTTGATCATCATTGAGGCCTAATAAATCTGCAGTAACTCTTACTTGCCCATCGCAATAATTACCTGCGCCGATACCTATTGTGGGAATTGTTAAAGAATTTTGTATTTCTTTGGCAAGCAAATCAGGAATATGTTCAAGAACTATTGAAAAACATCCTAATTCTTCAAGAATTGAAGCCTCTTTCTTAATTTTTTCTTGGCTTGCTAAGCTTTCTCCTTGTTTTCTTAATCCAATATTTAGATAGCTTTGTGGTGTAAGACCTATATGACCCATAACAGGGATTCCCATTCTTATTAATCTAGAAATTACTTTTTGTATTTCCGGTTCAGCTCCTTCCACTTTTACAGCTTTTGCATAAGTGCTTTGAATGATTTTCCCTGCATACTCAACAGCCTTATCCTCACCACATTGGTAAGTTAGAAAAGGCATATCTGAGACGACTAGGGGTTGTTCCTCAATTTTTTTCTTAAATCCTCTTGAAACAGCATTAGTATGATAAATTATGTTTTCTAAAGTTATTGGCAATGTCGATTTGTATCCTAAGCAGACCATTGCTAATGAATCTCCTACTAGTACGAGATCTACGTTTGCTTGTTCTGCAATAGATCCTGATATGGAGTCCCAAGCAG
This sequence comes from Prochlorococcus sp. HOT208_60m_808G21, assembly GCA_002026015.1. Taxonomy (GTDB): domain Bacteria; phylum Cyanobacteriota; class Cyanobacteriia; order PCC-6307; family Cyanobiaceae; genus Prochlorococcus_A. The sequence goes on from MWOY01000107.1 coordinate 54,163, forward strand.
TTAGTGCAATGATTTTGCGAGATTTTTTTTTATAATTAACTATATCTGAAGGTAACATAATAAATTTATGTATCTTTTTTAATCAAGAATTGCTAGTATGATTTTGACTCGGCCTTTCGCGGTTTTAACGCCTAAACCTGGTCAGGACCGGAAGGTAGCAGCCACAAGGGATGCTTGAGGCAGGCGAGATAACCGAGTCACTCTATTTTACCTTTTAACCTATATCTTTTTTATTTTGCCTTAATCTTAAAAACTCAGGGATACTAGCTCCTGCTTCTTTATTTTCGGAATAATTATATAAAGGTTGATTAGATAATCTGTTTTTTATTCTTTGCTGGTTTAATGGTTGGGTTGTTTCAAATCCTGTAGCAATTACAGTAACTTGTATCTCCCCTTCCATTGCCTCATCGACCACTGCACCAACAATAATATTCGCTTCTTGATCAACAACATCATAAATAATTTCAGATGCAGAGGTCATGTCTTCTAAAGTCATGTCTTTGCCTCCAGTAATATTTATAACGCAGCCTTTAGCTCCATCAATTCTTGCTGCTTCTAATAAAGGACTATTCATGGCTGCCTGTGCTGCCTCTATAGCTCTCGATCTCCCTGAACCTATACCTATTCCGAGGAGAGCAGTGCCAGCCTCAGTCATGACTGATCTAACGTCTGCAAAATCAACATTAACTAATCCCGGGCAAGTAATTATGTCACTAATGCCTTTGACTCCCATCCTTAAAACATCATCAGCATTCCTAAATGCTTCTTGAAGAGGAGCTCCTGCTATGACGTCTTTTAATCGGTCATTTGGAATAACTATAAGAGTATCAACGTTTTCAGCTAGTCTTGCTATCCCCTCCTCTGCTTGTCGCATTCTTCTTTTCCCTTCAAAAGAAAATGGTTTGGTTACTATACCTACGGTTAAAGCCCCACTTTGTTTGGCTACTTCTGCAACAACGGGAGCAGCACCTGTACCAGTTCCTCCACCCATTCCAGCGGCTATAAAAACTAGATCAGATCCCTCTAAAGCTTGTTGAAGCTCTTCTTTGGATTCTTCGGCTGCTTTTTGCCCAATACTTGGATTTCCACCTGCACCTAAACCTCTAGTGAGGTTTTGTCCAAGTTGAACTCTACTTTCTGCAGAAGATTGTAGTAGGGCTTGTGCATCGGTATTGAGGACTCTAAATGAAACACCTTCTAAATCACTATTTATCATTCTATTGACTGCATTACTGCCACCACCACCTACACCAATAACTTCTATTTTGGCGTTTTGGCTTGGAAGGATTTCTCTCGATTGATCAAAGTTTGGATTGTTACCGAAGCTCATCTCTTAATAGGAATCTTTTACTAGTATTGGGTGCATTATGAACTTACTGCGCTCATCTGTAGGAATTTGTTGAGGAAAATCCTAAAAATATTTATTTATTAAATATTTTGTTTTGAATGCAAAACCCATATCAACACTACAATAATTAAAAAAAATTACTCAAAATCCTTTTTCAAATATTAGGGTTTGAACACTTTTATTTTTGGTTTATCTGGATTAGTAAGATCAATATTATCTATTTTTTTAAAAAAGCTATTTTTCTTAAATTCATTTTTAAGATAATTGATTTTTTGAAATTGATTGTTGATTAAATTTGGCTTAAATCCTAAGAATATTGTTTTTAAATCTTTTTCCTCAACAGTTAGAAACCCATCGGATGAAAAAGTTATTTTAACTATCTCTAATTCATAATTATCTATAGCAATAAAAATTTCAGATAATATTTTTTTAAATTTTCCTTTCCACCCAAAAACTTTTATGGTTAATTTTTTCAAATTTTTTTCATCCACATTTTGTTTATTTATAAAAACTCCATCTTTATCAATGAAGCCTAATATTTTTTCGTCGTTTAATATTCTCTCACCGTAAGCTATTGGAGTTCTTGAATTAATATGAACTTTCAAACCAAAAGGAAATAGTTCTCTTTTTACCGAAACATTCTTGAGAGATAAATTTTGTTTTAACTCTTTTTCTAGCAAATTAGTTTTGACAAAAATCAATCGGATAGGAACATTTAAAGATGAATTTTTTATTACATCATTCTGCGAAAATAATTTACTACCAGAAATCCTAACGTCCTGAGTATCAACTTTTTTGAGTGTTTTAATGCTTAATAAGCTTGTTAAAAGTAAAAATGAAATTAGAAAAAAAAAGCTTCTATTTTTGATTCCTTTTTTGTTTTTCACAAATCACATCGAGCTTTTTCCATCAGTTGATCCATCCATTCTCTCGCTTGCTCTGCATCTGAAAATGGTACATCCATCTCTTTTCCATCCCCTACTAATCTCAACCTGCACTTACCTTGAGATTCACTTGTTAGAGGAGCTTCACCTGAAGTCAGTGCCATTAATTCAACTAATTCAAGTTTCTTGATCGTAAAACAATCTTTTTCTTCAAATTTACCAGCTTCAAATGCGCTCCACTTTAACTCCCCATTTTTTAAAGACGCTGCTCCTGAACTATCTAACTTGCACAGTTCAGAATCACTAGCCCAACTTCTAAAAAGATTTTGCCTTCTTCTTTCTAACCATCCAAGTGCGGTTAATAAAATGAAGATTAAAAGTAATGGTAACCAAAGTAGTCCATGCAACATTTGATTTAAATTACAAATCTAAAGATATATCTACCAGTTTAGCCACAAGTTGTTCAATTTTTAAACCTGAAGCTTCCCAAAGCATTGGAAACATACTGTTTTTTGTAAAGCCAGGAATTGTATTTATTTCATTTAGTAAAATTTTATTTGAAGATTTTTCTAAAAAGAAATCTACTCTTGCAAAACCGAAAATATTTAGTGCCCTACAACTTTTAATAGCAATTTCTTTAATTTCTTTTGTGATTTTAGAATCTATTTCGGCTGGGATAATTATTTTATTATTTGAGTGATATTTTGAATCGTAATCATACCAATCACTTTTGTAATTTACCTCGCCTATCTCAGAGGTTAAGAGTTTTGAATTCCCAATTATTCCGCATTCAATCTCCCTTACTTCTAAACCTTCCTCTATTAAGATTCTTGGATCTATTCCCCGAGCCTTTTCTAATGCTAGTAATATTTCCGATTCATTTTTGACTTTGGAGATGCCAAGAGATGATCCAGAGTTCGATGGTTTAACAAAAACAGGAAATTTTAATTTTTTTAAAATTTCATTAATTATTTTATTTTTTACTTGCTTATCGTTGAGATCTTCATTTTGAAAAACTAGATAATTAACTTGTGGAAGCCTAAGCTTTGAGAAAATTGTTTTCATCAATATTTTATCCATTCCAAGAGCAGAGCCAATAATTCCGCAACCGACTAAAGGTTTCTTTGTAAATCTAATTAAGCCATGAATTGATCCGTCTTCACCATTAAATCCATGTAGAAGAGGGAACCAAACATCAACATTTTGAAATTCAATTCCGTCAAGGAAGTTAATTTTTTCTTGATTAAAAATTTCTTGTTTTTTTGTTTTATTGTTTTCAATTTCACCAATTAGGATTTTTTCTGAAATAACACTATCAAGCCAATCTCCATATTTGTTTATGTAAAAGGCTTTAACTGTAAAGCGTTCTTTATTTATTTGTGCATTAAATGCTTGAAAAACTGTTTTTGCAGAGGATATCGAGACTTCATGTTCATTGGAATGCCCGCCAAATATTAACCCAATACATTTTTTCTTTCCCCCGATCATTTAAAAAATTTTATAAAGAAAGTTCTCCTGTTAAAGAAAAAGGTCTTGCTTCATTTATTCTGACATTTATCTCATCTCCAAACGAAAAATTAAAGTTAATGTTTTTGGGAATCTCTACGAAAGTTAATCTATTTGTTCTAGTTCTTCCCATAATTTGAGAGGAATTTTTTGGATTTAAACCCTCAATTAAAACGCTTTCAATATTATTAACATATCTTTGATTTCTACTCCTAGCAGTTTTCTCGACCAAATCATTGATTTCCTTTAATCTAGTTTTTTTTACCTCTTCCGAAAGTTGATTCGTCCAAAATGCTGCAGGCGTATTTGGTCTTGGAGAGTATGCTGCTGTATTCACCTGATCAAAGCCAATTTCTGATATAAGCTTTAATGTATCTTGATATTGTTGTTCGGTTTCTCCTGGGAAAGCAACTATAGCGTCAGCTGTGATTGATGCATCGGGCATTAATGACCTTATGTTCTCGATAATGTTTTTATACTTTTTAATAGAATATCCTCTGGACATTTGCTTTAAAATTTCATCATTTCCACTTTGGAAGGGGATATGGAAATGTTCACATACTTTATCAAGTTCATAACAAGCTTGAATCAACCTTTTTGAAAAATATCTTGGATGACTAGTAGCAAATCTTATTCTGCGAATTCCTTTAACATCATGAATATAATACAAAAGATCAGTTAGAGTATTCTTTTTTCTCCCCTCTTTTGTAGTTCCTGGAAGGTCTCTACCATAAGCATCAATGTTCTGACCCAAAAGAGTAATTTCTTTAAAATTATCATCAGCTAATTTTTGGATCTCACTTTTTATCGCATTTGGATATCTTGATTGCTCTTTACCTCTGACAGAGGGGACTACACAATATGAACATCTTTCATTACATCCATAGATGATATTAACCCAGCCACAAATAGAGCTTTCTCTTCTGGCACTTGTTATATCTTCAGAAATGAAGGTTTCTTCTGTAGCAGCAACTTGATTTCCTAAATCAACTTTCCCCAGAAGATTTTCAAGATTATTTACGTGTTGAGGCCCCATAACCAAATCAAGTTCTGGGACTCTTCTCAGTAAGGATTCTCCCTCTTGCTGAGCAAGACAACCTGCAACAACAAGTTTTAAGCTAGGTGTTTTGTGCTTTCTTTTTGCTTGTCTTCCTAGAAAGCTATAAACTTTTTGCTCTGCATTGTCTCTAATAGTGCATGTATTGTACAAGACCAAATCGGCATTTAATTCATTATCTGCTCTGGTGTATCCCATTTTCTCTAATGTCCCAGCCATTCTCTCAGAATCAGCCTTGTTCATTTGGCATCCAAAAGTAGTTATCCAATAACTGCCAGTAGTTGAATTCTTTTGAGATTTTTTTTCGTCTGATTTTGTTTTTGTTAGCACTTTGCTAGGAATTTTTTATGATTCTTTAATTCAAAATTACAAGTTAAGTAAATTTGCTGCAATATTTATGAGGGCGAGCGAGGGGATTCGAACCCCCGAATAGCGGCGCCACAAGCCGCTGCCTTAACCACTTGGCGACGCCCGCCTCACATTTATAAATTTAACAACTCAAGGGGAATTTTTCATAGTTATTTTTATCTTTTAGCGAAACTTGAATTATTTTCTAATTCAGTAAAGTTTTCTTATGATTTAAAATAAAAGAAAATTTAAAAATTTGAGTAATTCCGGCAAAGCTGAGGTTCTTATTCCCAGAAGCCTTTGTTTAATAGAAGATATAGATAACCTCATTATCGATATAGAGGATTTATGTTCAGTTTCCATTAGTTGGGAGGATGGATTTGTTTCTGAATTAAAGCCTTTAAAAAATAAAGTTACAAAACCAAAAAATATTTTATTCCCAAGATTTGTTGAAACGCATTCGCATTTTGATAAATCTTTTACATGGGCAGACTTTCCTAATCTGGAATCAAACTATGGCGGAGCATTATCAGTAAATCTTGAAGAACATAAAACTAGAACTACAGATAAGGTTCTTGAAAGAGTTGAGAAATCATTAAAACTTGCCATAAAAAATGGATACCGAGCTATTAGAAGTCATATTGATACTTACAAAAGTCAATCTATTGATATTTGGATTGAACTTTTTAAATTACAAAAAAAATTTTCATCTGAGTTGACTTTACAATTCGTTGCTCTAGCTCCATTGGAATTCTGGGATACAACTAATGGAGAAGATTTGGCAAAAATATTTTCCTCTAATGGAGGTATTTTAGGAGGTGTTATTGTTCCTCCTTTCAATAAAAAAGATACAAGCAAATTTCTCGCAAAGATGCTTCTTCTAGCAAATAAATATAAATTAGAAATTGATTTGCATATAGACGAATCGATCATTGAGCCTGGAGCGGGAATTAAAGTTTTATTGGAGACAATTGAAAATTTAAAAATTGAAAGTATTCCAATTACTTGTAGTCATTTGAGTAGTCTTGTTTCTCTAAATCATAGAGAGATTTTAAATTTAGGAGAAAAAATGGCTGAGAAAAATATCAAAGTTATTGCTTTACCTCTAACAAATTTTTGGCTACTCAATCGAAGTAATAAAACTACCTCATTTAAAAGACCAGTTGCTCCAATAAAGCAATTACAAAAATCACACGTGGATGTATCTCTAGGTAGTGATAACGTTCAAGATCCCTGGTACCCATTTGGTAATTTCGATCCTTTTTATATGTTGTCTTGCTCGATACCCATGCTTCAACTAAATCCTTGGGAGAGAATGACTTTATCTTCTATTTTTTTAGCTCCAAGCAGATTATTAAACTTAGATTGGGATGGTTTAATTAAAAAGGGTTGCCCTGCTGATTTTGTGATTTTAGATGCACAAAGATGGGCAGATGTTTTTTCGAGTTCCTTAAAGAGAAAAGTGTTTATAAAAGGCGATTTATATTACTAATCCGCTAATTTATATACAAAACAATAAGAATTTAATTAATGACATCAAATACTCTTAAATTTATAGACAAATTTAGGGAAGTTAACAACTTAGAGATTATTGAAATCCAATCTGATATAAAAAGGCTTTCAAAAGATTTTTATAACTACTCTCCAATCCTTACTGAAAAATTAGACGAATGTATTGCTGATTTGGTGGTAAGACCTAGTGATCACAAAGCAGTAAAGGAAGTAGCAGAAATTTGTTGGAAATTTTCTATCCCAATCACTTTAAGGGGTTCAGGTACAGGTAATTATGGACAAGCTGTCCCATTGTTTAAAGGAGTTGTAATGCAAATGAGTCACTTTAATAAGTTAGAAGAATTTGATCCAGATACAGGTTTTGTAAAAGTACAGTCTGGCTGTGTTATGGGAGATTTGAATAAACAATTAGAGAAATATGGGCGGGAATTGAGGTTGCTTCCTAGTACTTGGAAAACTGCAACAATTGGAGGTTTTATTGCAGGCGGATCAGGAGGTATTGGTTCAATTAGGTGGGGATTCTTAAGAGATCCAGGAAATCTTGTTGGCCTAGAGGCGGTAACGATGAATGAAAAACCTGAATTATTAAAATTTGATGCTGAAGAATCCGAACCTCTAAATCATGCTTATGGGACTAACGGAATAATTACTTCTTTAATACTTGCTACTGATATCAAACGTAAGTGGTATTCAGTAGTTATCGACTGTATTGAATTTGAAAAAACAATTGAAATATTAAAAACTCTTACCAGCGCAGCAATTGATCTGAAACTAGGAGCAATTCTTGAAGAAGAAATTGTAGATCAAATGCCAAAATGGTTTAAAAGTAATGCTAGAAGTCACAAGATATTAATTCAATCTACTTTTGGAGGAACAAAAACGATCGAGTTTATTTGCAAAAAATTCAAAGTTCAATTTACCCTCCTTGGGGAAGAAGAAAAACTCGTTAATGGTATTTCTGAAGTCGTATGGAATCATACAACTCTTCATATGAGGTCTAAGGATAAAAATTGGACTTATTTGCAGATGCTTTTGCCACTTAATAATGAACTAGAATTGATTAATTTTCTGAGGAAAAAATGGGGTAGAAAAGTTCTTTGGCATTTAGAGGCAGTTTCTCAACAAGGATCACCGCGATTAGCGGCTTTACCTGTATTAAGGTGGAATGGGATAGATGAATTAAATGAAATAATGGAAGATTGTAAGAAACTTGGGGCTTTTATTTTTAATCCTCATGTTTTAACTGTCGAAGGCGGAGGCCTAGGAGTGGTTGATGCAGATCAAGTAAAAGCTAAATTAAAATTTGATCCTAAAGGACTATTAAATCCCGGAAAATTGGAAGGTTGGGAAGTAAAGGAACAATTTAATATTTAACATTTCTGTTTATTTGTAAATTTAATAAATTCAGCAACTAAAAATATAGAACCCGTTAGGACAGGATGATTAGGTGGCCATTTTTCCAGGGAAAATAAATAATCAATGGCAAGTTCAAATGTTTTAAATTCAATTGTTTTTTGAAGGTCAATTTCTTTACTATGAGAAAGATCTTTTAATTGCCAACTAGGTTGGTTTGGCACTGGCACAAGTAATAAGTGATCATTTTTCTTTAGAAGTGTTTTTATTATTGCGTAAAAATCTTTCTGTCTTTGGACACCTAAAATCCAATAAATTCCTTTATCTTCATTCTCCCAATTGCTTCGCTCATGAGAGAGTGCTTTTGCAGCAGGATAATTATGCGCACAGTCTACAAGAATTTCTTTGTTCAAAAAATTTATTATTTCTAGCCTTCCCTTCCAAGATGTCTTTTTAAGACCTTCAGATATGTGTGTTCCTTTTATATTAAATCCCAAATTATTCAACGCTTCAATTGCTCCAACAGCTACTGAAGCATTTTGCTTTTGAAAAATTCCTTTTAATCCAAGCTCATAGCTGTTTGAAATTGAATCTTTCCAGATAATTTCTGCTCCAACCTCTTCAACTTTTTGGGTTATTAAATTTTCAACTTGACTATTTTGTTTGCATGAGATGACAATTGAGTTTTTTTCAATAACTGCTAATTTTTCTTCGGCAATTTTTTCAATAGTATCTCCAAGAAATTCTTTATGGTCTAAGCCAATATTCCCAATAGCAATTATTGGTCTAGATTTATGGGCTGTTGTCGCGTCTAATCGTCCCCCTAAGCCAGCTTCAAGAATGAGCAATTCAACTTTTTTATTGTCAAAGAAATTTAGTGCGCAGCAAATGATTTTTTCAAAAGGAGTTAATTCAAATGTTGAAAATTTCTCTTCTATTGATCTATATATTTTTTCAAAATCAGTCTTGTTAATATTTTTTTTATTAACTCTAATCCTCTCGCATACGTCCAAAAGGTGGGGAGATGTCGTTACACCAAAATTCCTTTTAGCTTCAAAAAGTATATTTTCTAAATATGCCGCGATTGATCCTTTCCCATTGGTTCCAATAATTTGTATCGCAGGGACATTCTCGCAAGGATTACTAAGTTCTTGAAGAGCTTTTTTTATCCTTGATAAACCTAACTTGATATTATCCCTTTCATACTTGGGTGATAATTCAAAAAATTTTAAATTTGAATTTTTCAAGATTTAAATTACTATAACTCTTCAAAAATTGAATTTAGCTTATCCAAAAGAATATTTATTTCTCTTCGCGATATAACTAATGGTGGGACAATCCTTACAACGTTCCCTCCTGCAGGTACTACCAGTAATCCTTTATCAAAAGCTTTTAATGTAATTTTTTTTGCGTCAGCATAATTATCATTGATCACAAGACCTTGTATTAAACCTAAACCTCTTTTTCCGGTAATAATATTTGGAAATTTTTTTGACAATTCTTCAAATCCAGCACTTAATTGTTCCCCTCTTAGATAAACATTATTGATAAGATTTCTTCTATTGATCTCTTCTAATACTGTTAGGGCAGCTTTACAGGCGAAAGGGTTCCCCCCAAAAGTGCTTGCATGATCTCCTGGAGAAAAAATGTTGGCTTTTTCTTTTACTAATAATGCTCCAATTGCATGACCTCCTCCTAATCCTTTTGCAAGGGTGAATCCGTCAGGTTCAATTCCTAAATTTTCATAACCCCACATTTTTCCAGTTCTACCTACTCCACTTTGGACCTCATCTAAAATGAGAAGAGAATTATATTTATCACATATATCTCTCAGTCTTTTAAAAAATATTTTACTTCCAGGAATTACGCCACCTTCTCCTTGTATTGGTTCAACTAAAACCCCGGAAATTTTTTGATCATTATTTTCACACTCCTCAAATAATTTTTTTACCGAATCAAAATTGTTAAATTTAAAAAATTTGAACCCTTGAATCATTGGTTCGAAACCTTTTTGATATTTGGGCTGTCCAGTAGCACTCAAGGCTGCCAGCGTCCTTCCATGAAAGCTAGATTCTGCTGCGAGAATAATTGATTCTTTACCTTTGTTTGTTGTATTACCATATTTTTTAATTAATTTAATTGCTGATTCATTTGCTTCAGCACCACTGTTGCAGAAGAAGACGCTTTTGGCACAACTCATATTCGTTAAAGTTCTGCTTAATTGTTCTTGTTCTTCAATATTGTAAAGATTGGAAATGTGCTGAATCTTTTTTAGTTGACTTGATAACCTTCTTCCTAAAACTCTATCGCTATGTCCAAGACTGCAAGTTGCTATGCCAGCTACTGCATCAAGATACTTTTTACCTGTTTTGTCCCATAGCCAACAACCTTTTCCTTTTTTGAAAGATATATCGAATCGACTATAGGTATTCATCAAAGTGGGAGCGGTCGGACTTGAACCGACATACCCGAAGGTGCCGCATTTTGAGTGCGGTGCGTCTACCAATTCCACCACGCTCCCAAGGCTTTTGAAAAAATGAACTTTTTTATTATAACAAAAATCAACTTATTGACTATTGTTTCGTTCAAGGAACAGTGATCAAGATAACGTTTGTTAATAGTTAATCTTTTTGATAAAAACATAGAATTATAATTATTGAATTTGCTGACAAGAAACAAGATAAAAAATAAAAATTTAAACACTTATGATACATTTTTGCGATTAAATGCGAGTAAAAGACTTTTTTAAAAGGAAATAGCTTCATGATTAGTAATATTGTGTTATATTTAACAAAAAAACAAATGTCTAAAATTCAAACTAAAAAACTATCATTTAAATTTGTCCCTTATCTTTTTATAGCGGTGACTATATTGACAACATTCGGATCTAATAGTGGAACATGGGTATGAATGAATCTAAGTTTAATGGTCTAAATAAAATTTGGTCTAATCGCTTTTTAGTATTGTTGTTATTATTTTTGGGTTGTATTTCACTAGTCAATATTGCATACATTTGAGTCAACTTTCTTAGTTTTTAGAATATTTTTGTAATAGATTAAGCTGCCTCGAGTTTTGAAAAATTCTCAGATTTAGGTTCAATTTTATATTCATTCTCTTCAAAAGTATTTTTACTTATCTCTCTTATTATTTTTACACCTAAATTTTTCAGTTTTAATTCAAAATTTTCATAACCTCTATCTAAATGTTCTAATCCATAGATCTTACTACTACCTTTTGCGATGATTCCCGCAATTATTAATGCAGCTGATGACCTTAAATCTGATCCAACTAGATTCATTCCATTAATTGTTTTAACCCCTTTGATGTGAGCAACGTTTTTGTTTAGTTTTATACGGGCGCCCATTTCATTAAGTAAATAAATATGATTCATTCTGTTTTCGAAAATTGTTTCAGTTATCTTTGATTCACCATTTGCGATTGTCATTAAAGCTGTAAATGGTGCCTGCAAATCAGTAGGAAAGCCTGGAAAAGGAGCTGTTTCAATATCTACTCCTTTAATCTCTTTACTCTTGATAGAAATCGAATTACCTTTAAACGTAATTTGACTCCCACTCTCTTGAAGCTTCTTGGTTACAGCTTCAAGATGATGAGGGATTACTGGAGAAATTGTTATTGAAGAGGAAGTTGCAGCAGCAGCTATTAGAAAAGTTCCAGCTTCTATTCGGTCTGGAATTACTTTATGGGTACATCCTCCAAGCTTATTAACACCATCAATAATAATTGTTTCTTTACCGGAGTCATAAATTTTTGCCCCCATTTTATTAAGCATTTGGCATAAATCTTGAACCTCAGGCTCTCTAGCAGCATTTTCAATAGTAGTTCTTCCTTTAGCTAAAGATGCTGCCATTATTAAAGTTTCAGTCGCACCTACACTTGGACAATTTAATTTAATATGAGTGCCATAAAGTCTATTTTTGTTTCCCCTTGTTTTTGCCTTGACAATTCCATCTTCAATAATAATGTCTGCTCCTAATGCAATTAGTCCATTAATGTGCTCGTCTATTGGCCTTGAACCAATATTGCATCCACCTGGTAATGGTACTTGAGCTTCTCCAAATTTAGTTAATAGTGCGCCTATACAAAAGAAACTAGCTCTTAATCCTTTAACAAGTTCATATGGAAGTTCTTTAATCGAAATAGTTGTTGGATCTATTTCTAGTTGGTTGTTTTTACGAACTAAATACACTCCTAAATTTTTTAAGATATTCCCCATCTTTTCAATATCAGTGAGAAAAGGTACATTTTCAAGAATTATTTTTTCATTAGTGAGCAATGATGAGGCTAATAAAACTAAGGCGGAATTCTTCGCACCACTTATTTCAACTATTCCATTTAACTTGCCTTGGCCAAGAATCTTTAAATTTTGTGATTTAAGATATGACTTCGTTTTGCTTCCGCAAATCATTAAGACTTAATTTATTAGATTCATCATGACAAACTAATAATATTAAGTCCACCCTATGTAACGTCATGAATATTAATTAAAAGTGAAAATGTATTTTTTGATTTCTTGGGAAATAAAAATTTAATAAATAATTGATCAAAATATTTATGTAATTAAAATATAGTTGATAACAAATTTTTTAAAATTACTCATAGAAAATACTTTTTTAAAAATAACTAGTAAAAACAATAATCTAGTTAAAAGATTTAGATCATTTAAAAGAGGATCATCTCCAAAAGATCAAGACTTTTTTTGCATAGAGGGTACACATCTCATTAAAGAATTGCTGAAGTCTGGGAAAAATCCCTCTAAGATTTTAGTTACCGAAAAATGGCTGAGAAAGAATCACAATCTAAGCAAAAAATTTCATGAGGCATTAATAAATATTGTCTCAGAGGAAGTCTTGGCATCTGCGATTTCAACAATTAATCCAGATGGGATAGCAGCTTTAGTAGAGATTTCTGCAATACCTAATTATCAATTTAATAGAATAGATGATTTTGTTCTTGTTCTCGACAGAATTCAAGATCCCGGGAATATGGGTAATTTATTTAGAACCGCTTTAGCTGCGGGTGTTAATGCAATTTTTTTAGCTGGAGGTGCGCACCCATTAGGCCAAAAGGTATTAAGAGCATCCTCAGGTGCAGTTTTTCATTTGCCATTTTTAAGATTTGATGGAATTGAAGAAGAAATATTAAATTCTTTACTTAAGTCTTTGTCTGAATTATCAAATTTAGGATTTAAGATTTTCTCTACTAGTAGCCATAATGAGAGTTCAAAAAAACCACCAAAACCTTACTGGGAAGTTGATTGGTCTAGACATACCGCATTAATTTTGGGTAATGAAGGTCAAGGTATTCATAAAAAAATTCAAGAAGCTTTTAATGAAACAATTACAATTCCGCATAGTGAGATTGTAGAATCATTGAATGTGGCTTCTGTTGCAGTTCCGTTATTACTAGAACGAAAAAGAGTCGCATACACCTCTAAATTAATAAATAAAAAGTGACTGATTCAAGTTTTGATTTTGATTTAATAGTAATAGGAGCAGGATATGGAGGTTTTGATGCCGCTAAACATGCTGCTGGTAAGGGACTGAAAGTCGCGATAGTAGAATCTTCTGATATGGGAGGCACTTGTGTTAACAAGGGTTGTGTTCCATCTAAAGCTCTTTTGGCTGCAAGTGGAAAAGTTAGAGAAATAGCTAATTATGAACATTTAGCTAAATTTGGTATACATGCTTCACCAGTAAGGTTCGAGAGATCAAAAATTGCAGATCATGCAAATAATTTAGTTTTAAATGTTAGAGAAAATTTAACAAAAACTCTTAAAAGGAGTGGAGTTGAAATTATTTTGGGTATTGGAAGAATTGAAGGAAATCAAAAAGTAGGTGTAAGAGATAAAAACGGAATTGATAAAATTTTCACATGTCAGAATATTGTTATAGCAACAGGCTCTTCTCCTTTTGTGCCTCGTGGAATAACTTTGGATAATAGGACCGTATTTACTAGCGATGATGCGGTTAAACTTGAGTGGCTTCCAAGATGGGTAGCAATTATTGGAAGCGGATATATAGGACTAGAATTTGCTGATGTCTATACCGCGCTTGGTTGTGAAGTTACCATGATCGAGGCTTTGGAGAATATCATGCCAACATTTGATCCAGACATCACTAAAATTGCTAAGAAGAACCTAATTCAAGCAAGAGATATAGACACAAAATCAAATGTCTTTGCCACAAAAATAACACCTGGATGCCCTGTAAAAATAGAACTGACGGATGCAAAATCTAAGGAAGTTATTGAAACTTTAGAAGTTGACGCTGTACTAGTTGCAACTGGCAGAAGTCCAAATAGTAATAACTTAAATCTTGAGTCGGTTGGTATCGAAACAGTAAAAGGTTTCATTCCTGTAGATGAACAGTTGAGAGTTAAGAATGGTGATGAAATAATACCTAACATTTGGGCTGTTGGAGATGTAACGGGCAAACTAATGCTTGCGCATACAGCTGCAGCGCAGGGTACTATTGCTGTTGATAATATTTGCGGTGATAATGTTGAAATTAACTATAAAAGTATCCCTGCAGCAACCTTTACTCATCCAGAGATAAGTTCAGTTGGTCTCTCTGAAGTTGAAGCTAAAGAGATATCTGCAAAAGAAAATTTTACTTTGGGAGTTGTCAAAAGCTTCTTTAAGGCTAATTCAAAAGCATTGGCTGAATTGGAGAGTGATGGATTGCTAAAGTTGATTTTCAATAAAGATAATGGGAAAGTACTAGGTGCTCATATTTTTGGTTTACATGCAGCTGATTTAATTCAAGAAATTTCGAACGCTATTTCAAGAAACCAAGATGTAATTGAATTATCTAAAGAAGTTCATACTCATCCTACTCTTAGTGAAGTAGTGGAGGTCGCATATAAACAAGCGGCTTCTCAAATAAAATAATATCTAAAATTAATGGAGATAAGACGCAGGCCACCAAATCCAACAGTAAGGGTAGAAAATTTAGAATATGCTGTACCTCATAGAGAAGCACAAGCAAAAAATATTCTGGAAGAAATTGTATGGCACAAGGATATTGAAATTAAGAACTTTAAAAAAATAGTCTCTTTAGAAGATCTCATCAAAAAGATTGAAAAACTTCCTACTCCCAAAGATTTTTATAAAAATATTTTGGAGTCAAAAATAAAACTAGGAGTTATTGCTGAAATAAAAAAAGCTAGTCCGAGTAAAGGAGTTATTAGAAAAGATTTTAACCCTGAAAACATTGCAATTTGTTATGAAAGATTAGGTGCATCATGTATCTCAGTACTTACCGATAAAAGGTTTTTTCAAGGTAGTTATGAAATACTCGAAACTGTAAGGAGATCAACTAATCTTCCTCTACTCTGCAAAGATTTTATTATTTCTGCTTATCAGATTTATAAAGCAAGGGTATCTGGTGCTGATGCAATATTATTAATCGCTGCGATTTTAAGTGATGACGATTTAATTTATTTAAAGAAAATAGCTGATAATTTAAAGATGAGTGTTCTTGTTGAAGTCCATAATTCTAATGAATTAGAAAGGATTCTGAATTTAAAATCTTTTAATTTGATTGGCATAAATAATAGAGACTTAAAGACTTTTAAAACGGATTTAAAAACATCAATAGAATTAATGCATACATATGCAGATATATTTTTAAAACAAAATATTATTCCCATAAGTGAATCTGGAATTAATTGTGCCGAAGATTTAGAATCGCTAAGATCTATCGGAATCAAGGGAGTATTAATTGGTGAAACTTTTATGAGAGAAACTGATATTGAAAAATCGTTCAAGAAATTATTTAACTCAATTTAATATTGACTTCAAATAGTGCTATAAAGTTGAATAAACAAAGTTGTACTTAATATATATGCAGGCTGTGATTTTAACAGGTATAGTTGCAGGATTTGTGCATGTAGTTAGTGGCGCTGATCATCTAATTGCAATGGCACCAGCAGCGATTAATAATCCCCAAAAAGCTCTTAAAAATAGTTTCTCATGGGGCTTAGGACACTCTTCAGGAGTCCTCTTGTTAGCTTTTCTAGCGATTTTTATTAAGGATATTACGCCATTAAACAAATTTTCTAATATTGCCGAATTCCTAGTTGGAATTTCACTTCTAATTGTTGGAGTATTTGCTATGAAAAATTCTTTTCAATTAAGTATCCACTCGCATTCCCATGAGCATGAGAATGGAATTGCCCATCGTCACTTTCACTTTCATGTTAAGGAACAAAAAAATAATAATAAGCACTCACATGCTTTGACTGGTTTAGGCTTGCTACACGGTATAGCTGGAGGTTCACATTTTCTTGCAGTTCTTCCTGCTTTAGCACTACCTTTAACAAGCGCTTGCTTATATTTGATTTCATATTTGATTGGTTCACTCATAAGTATGAATCTTTTTACTTGTTTAATATCTTTTACTACCTTTAAAGCAAGTCAAAAATTTGTTAAAAGATTAATAGCTGTAGCAGGAGGGCTTTCCTTTTCTTTGGGATTATTTTGGATTCAAAGAAGTGCTTCTGTTTTTTTGAATTAAAAAATATTTTAATTTAGGAATAATTAATTTAGAGGTGACAATCCCAATTATTTTTTCGTTATTGATTAATCCAAATTTATTACTATCTTCGCTAAATTCAACATTGTCGCCAATAACCTCAACGTTATTTTGATTTACTGAATTTATTCTTTTTATTAGGTTTTTATTTTTAATTGGATGATTAAAAATAACTATTTGTCGGTTTTTAAGTATTGATTTATTCTTTTTATATTTTTTAAAAAATACAATATCACCCTCTTTTAGGTAAGGAAACATCGATTCACCACTTATAATCGCAGTTTTTCTTAAACCTAAAAAAAATAAAATAAAATCAAAAAAACTTTTGAAAATAACTCTGATTAACTAGCTTTTACAAAAGCGTCTGATCTTCCTTTTGAAGCCCAGAAAATATTATGAATTTTTTCTACATAACTCATAAGTTCTTCAGCTTGGGCTAAGTCAACATTAACTTTGCATGCACTGCATAATTTGGCCGCCTTCCAAATGGTTTCATGTAAGTCTGGGTAAGTTTCTAAGTGAACTGGTTTAAAGTAATCTGTCCACAAAATTAGAATCTCTTTCTTTGTTTCTTTTGCTTGCTCTTCTTTAACTGCAACATATCTAGAAAATGTATTACTGTATGCAGCCCACTCTGCTGAATCAGTGCTAGAAGGAGCTTCTAATGCAATAAGTTTTTTCGTCATTGATAAAACTGCTTCAGCTGCAACTCTCGTAGATGCTGGGTCATAAACTCCACAAGGACCATCGCAGTGAGCATGGACTGTCATTGGGGATTTTTTATCTAGAAAAGAATTGATGAATTTACTTAACATTTCAAATATTTGGTGTTGTATATATATTACTTGGAGATTAACTAAATTGAAAAGTCTTAGATAATTTTCTTACTTAATTTAATTGACTTTTAATAATTCAACTTCAAATATTAAAGTCGCATTAGCAGGAATTACATTTCCAGCTCCTCTTGATCCGTATCCAAGTTCCGGAGGTATTGTTAATTTTCTTTTGCCTCCAACTTTCATTCCTGCCACACCTTCGTCCCAACCTTTTATTACTCGTCCGGCACCCAAGGGAAAGCTGAATGGAGCTCTGCCGATACTGGTATCAAATTGTGTCCCATCTTCTAGTGTTCCTGTGTAATTTACAGTAACTGTTTGCCCAGCACTAGCCTCATCTCCTTCCCCGTTTATGATGTCTGTAATAATTAGACCACTTTCTGTAGTCACTGAATTTTTATCTAATGGTGTTTCTTCTGCCATAGCGAAAAGTATAGGATTTGGATCTGATGGGTCTAGTTCAAATAAATTATTATTTGAGACATTTGATGTTTTTGCAACAGGTGTTCTTTGAATTGACTGTGTTTCTGATTCAGCAGCATTAACAACTTGAGGTGAATTAAATTGACTGAAAAGAGTTAATGAAACACAAAAAACAAAAACTGCAAAACTAATAAAGACTTCTTTCACTTAAATTTTGAAAGTTACTAAAACTTAGTCTACAGAATGAAGGTACAATAAATGGGTGATTATAAATTTAATTTCTTAATTTTAGATTGTTAATACCAACTCAAATTAAAAGTCTAAGACAATATTTTTACCCTTGTTTAGGAGGGATTTTAGGAGGAATTTCAGTTTCAACTCATTTTTGGCTGATTTTTATGCCGATATCATTATTTATTTTATGGAAGGGAAGTGAAAGGAGAATAGCAAATTTTTGTTGGGGTTTTTTCTTTATCTTGACAAGTCATTCTTGGCTTTATGATCTTCATCCATTGACATGGCTTGGGTTTTCATGGCTAGCAAGTTTAATTATTGCCATTTTAATATTATTATTTTGCGCTTTTTTGGGTGGGATATTAGTTTATTTATGGGGATTGTTAGTTAAGATTATTCTCTGGAAAGAGGATGTTTTCAAAATGAAAATATTATCTTTAACAGTAAAAGTATTTTTTTTATCTTTAACTTGGGGTATTGGTGAATTGATACTTTCTCAAACACCTTTTTTTTGGATAGGTTTAGGAGAGAGTATTATTCCAGGGGATATATATCTTGCTGGTTTAGCAAGATGGATTGGTGCGAGTGGTTTATGCGTATTACAAATATTGATTGGATTTTGGATTTTTTATATTCAAGGTAGATGGGAAAGAAAACTTTACTTTAAAAAAATATTTCTTTTAGGACTTTTGGTTTTTATTTTCTTACATTTATTTGGAGGTTTAACAACTCCAATAAAAAGAAATTATGAATATCCAGTAGCTATTTGGCAAACTAATATACCAACAAGGGAAAAATTAAAAATAAGTGATGAATTTATTGAAGAAAAGCTATCTATCGCTCAAAAATATGCTTTATCAAACAAAGCGAAACTTCTTGTTGCTCCTGAAGGAACTCTATCCAATAATTTTTATTTTTCTAAAGGCCTTAAAGTCAATACCTTGTCAGGAGGTTTCAGAAATTCAAATAATGAGTTAAGAAGTTCTTTACTCGGATTTCAAATTGGAGATAAATCTTTTACCTCATTTATAGATAAAAATAGACTTGTTCCAATAGGTGAAAAAATACCTAGATTTCTAGATAGTTTTTCAAGAGGATTATCTGCAGTAGGAGGAATTCAACCAGGCTCTGATTCAAGATTTTTTGATCCTAAATTTACACCCCCACTAGCAATAGCTATATGTTACGAAATTAGTGATGGACTAGAAATAAGAAAGGCTATTAATAGCGGTGCAAAACTAATAATAACTGCAGCAAATTTAGATCCATATCCTGCTAAGCTTTATAATCAATTCCTGTCTTTGGCTAGATTAAGAAGTATTGAAAATAAGAAAAATAATTTACTAGTATCAAATACCGGCCCTACGGGCTTAGTTAGGGATGATGGAAAAATAATTAAACTTTTAGATTACGATGTTGAACAAAATGAAATAGTGTTCCCTAATTTTTCATCCGAAAAGACTTTCTATACAAAATTTGGTGATAAACCTATTTTGTTTTTGTTTATATTATTTATGGGAATAAATTTCTTTTGGAAAATTAACTAATTAATCCACCACCTAATAAAATTTCTCCTTTATAAAAAACTGCAGCTTGTCCAGGCGCTACCGAACTTTGACTTTCTTCAAAAATTAATTTAAATGTTGTAGTTGTATTATCTAAATTTTTCAAAGGTATTAATGTACCTTTTACTGGATTACTTCTGTATCTGATTTGTGCTTCTACTTCTATCTCTTGCTCAGGTTCTTCGATTGAAACCCAATTAACCTTAATAATTATTGCTTCCTTATTTAATAGATCACTTTTATCTGCTACATAAACTATGTTTTTTACCCTGTCTAAACTTTTTACATATAGTGGTTCCGGCCAAGCAATGCCCAACCCTTTTCTCTGACCTACTGTAAAGTGCTGAATTCCATTGTGCGTCCCAAGGACTTTCCCATTTACATGCACAATTTCTCCTTCTTTGGGTTCTATGTGTTTGTCGATAAATATCTGCATTGATCCATAATGCTCAACTAAACATAAATCTTGACTTTCTGGTTTTTGAGCAGTTCTAAGGCCTAATCTGAGGGCTTCCCTTCTAGTTTCTTCTTTTTTCATTTCACCAAGAGGGAATTCTAATCTGCTTAATACTTCTTGAGAAAGAGAATAAAGAAAGTAACTTTGGTCTTTGTTTTCGTCAGCACCTCTAAGAAGAAGGAATTCCTTAAATACAAGGCTCTTGCAATCAAGTGTTTTAGCATAAGATGATTTATTTATCCTTGCGTAATGTCCGGTCGCAATATGAGTAAAGTCTTTTTTACTTATTGCGTAATTGAGCATCTCTTCAAACTTCACATTCTTGTTGCACATCGAACATGGAAGTGGAGTGAATCCTTTCTCATAGCTTTCAGTAGTTTTTTTAATTACCTCTCTTTCGAAAATTTCTCTTGAGTCAATTATTTTATGATTTATTCCCAAATCTTCACAAAGGCCAGCAGCATCTACTAATCCTTCAGAACAACAGGAGCCTTGTCCTTTCATTAGCCAAAGAGTTAGTCCCTCAACATTCCAGCCTCTTTCTACAAGAAGGGCAGCTGAAAGGGAACTATCTACGCCACCAGAAAGACCTACAATAATATTTTTCTTCTTTTTAGTTTTATTATTAGAAGAAAAAAAGTTCTCTAATTTTTTATCCTTTTGTGTCTTTAACATGGAAGTTTAAATTTTTGAACAGTACTTCAATTGCTTTGTACTCATTATGAATGAAATTGTATGGCCAACAATTGACTCTGAACATTTAATTGTTGATTCAAAGCAAATGTTGATATTGGAGAAAGAAATGTTTTCTGATGGAATGCCACAAGAAGCATTGATGGAAAAAGCTGGTATCCAAATTAGTAGATGGCTCTTAAAAAAGAAACCTCTTCTCAAGCATGGAATAACTGTTTTTATAGGTCCTGGGCATAATGGCGGGGATGGTGCAGTAATAGCTAGAGAGCTTTTTTTGAGAGGTTTTTATGTTCAGGTATGGTGTCCATTCCCGATAAAAAAAACATTAACAAATAATCACCTTAATTATCTTACATCTATTGGTGTCTCAAAATTAGTTGAGCCTCCTAATGCAAATGGGAAAGATCTTTGGATTGATGCAGTTTTTGGTAATAATCAAACACGAAAAGTTGATGATAAATTAATTAAACTGTTTAATCAAAAATTTCATAAAAAATCTGGAAAGGTAATAAGTATTGATATCCCAACAGGATTATGTCCTGATAAAGGAGAGCCTTTTTTAGATAACGCAGTAAAGGCAGACTATACCTTGGCCATTGGTCTTTATAAGATTGGGTTGACCCAAGATTCTGCTTTGCCTTTTATTGGAGAATTGCACCATATAGATGTGGGGATTCCTACTAGTAAACTGTCCAAAGTTGATAAAAAGATTTTTAAGGTTACTTACAAAGATATAAAAAATATTGATTTACCTTCTTTACCAAAAAATTACAACAAATATCAAAGAGGTAGGACATTACTAATAGCCGGAAGTGAAAAATATCCTGGTGCCGCATACTTGGCATTAAAAGGTGCTATATCAAGTGGAGCAGGCTTTATCTCTGCGGTCCTTCCTGGGATTGTTGCTGAATCTATTTGGCAAGTTGCCCCAGAAATAGTTTTAAAAGAAACTATGCAATCTAATCAAAATGGAAATGCGTCTTTATTTAGTGCATTAAAAAATATTGATTTAACTGGGTTTGATTCATTAGCTGTCGGTCCAGGAATAGGAATTGATAATGATGATTGGCAAAAATCAAAAGACTATCTTATGGCTTTTGGAGGATTATTGATCTTGGATGCAGATGCACTTAATAGAATTTCGGAATCTAAGTTGGGGTCAAATTTCTTTTTAGAGAGAAAGTTTAAGACATGGATTACACCACATAGCAAAGAATTTGGAAGATTATTTCCTGATATTAAATCTAAGACCAATGTTGGGCTAGCTAGTGATGCTGCAAAAGAATTCAATATCAGTATTTTGTTAAAAGGAGCTAATAGTATAGTTGCTGATAATAAAAAAGTATGGCAACTTTTTGGAACCGACTCTCAGACAGCTCGAGCTGGATTGGGTGATCTTTTATTCGGTTTTGTAGCTGGTTGCTCTGCGATTGATTTAACCTTGTCTAGAAATATATCAACAGATTTTTTTGCTAAATATGTACTTTTGCATTCATTTGCTGCATCAAAGTGCAAAAGTGGGTCAAATGCTTCTGCTATTGGTGATGAACTGACAAAATTAGTGAGAAATATAAAAACGAGACAAATATCTTGAAAGAAACAATTTAAGAGAGTTATTTATAGTTTTAAACACAAAAGTATACAAATATTACTTGAAATCTGAAGCGCGCATTAAATATTTGGCCATTTCTTTAAAAGTGTAGGAAAGTTTTAATACCTAAAAAGGTCAACAAATGGTTACATCATTACCAACCCAATCAGAACAACCGAAAAGGAGGAGTAATGATCCGATAAGTTGGTATTTGCAGAATATTGGTAGAGTTCCTCTATTAACTCCTGCCGAAGAGATTGAATTGGGTAATCAAGTCCAGAAGATGATGATTCTTACAGAAGATGGACAATTAAATGAAAAGATTAATGATTTTACCACTCAGCAAAAGCGAACAATAAAAATTGGTCGAAGAGCTAAAGAAAGAATGATGAAAGCTAATTTAAGATTAGTTGTCAGTGTGGCAAAAAAATATCAAGGTAAAGGATTGGAATTACTTGATTTAGTACAAGAAGGTTCTCTTGGTTTAGAGAGGGCTGTTGAAAAATTTGATCCGACAAGAGGATATAAGTTTTCTACTTATGCCTTTTGGTGGATTAGGCAAAGTATGACAAGAGCAATTGCCTGTCAATCAAGAACAATTCGTTTACCTGTTCACTTAAGTGAAAGGTTAGCTTCTATTAGAAAAGTTAGTAGAGATTTGGCTCATAAGCTTGGTGCTATGCCAAGCAGAATTGAAATTGCAGAGGCAATGGAAATTGATGTTGAAGAATTGGATTCTGTTTTAAGACAAGCTTTATCGACAAGTAGTTTAGATGCTCCAGTAAATGGTGATGATGGCAGGAGCTTTTTAGGTGATTTAATTGCAGATAGTAATAATGAAGAGCCTTTAGATCAAGTTGAACAGAAAATGCATCAAGAGCAACTTGGTAAGTGGTTAAGTCATTTAAGCGAGCAAGAACAACATGTTCTCAAACTAAGATTTGGACTTGATGCAAATGAGAGACATACGCTTGCAGAAATTGGAAGATTATTAGAAGTTTCTAGAGAAAGAGTAAGACAAGTTGAACTTAAGGCACTAAGAAAATTAAGGAATTTAACCAGAAAATTACCCAGCGGTATTTAATCTAATCTTCTGCCCAAATATATTTGGTTAATTCTTCTGAAGGAGGTTCAGGTGCTTCAATTGCATTTTTAACTGACTCTGATATTTCAGCATCAATTTTCTTTTCAATAATTTTTAATTCTTCTTCCGTAGCGAATTTACCGTCAATAATTTCTTGAGCTAATTTCTTAATAGGATCTCTTTTACCCCAAAACTCCTTCTCTTTTTCAGACCTTAATTCATCTGGATCTGCAAGAGAATGCCCTCTATACCTATAAGTTAAACATTCTAAAAGTGTGGGCCCTTCTCCTGCCCTAGCTCGCTCAATTGCTCTTTGTGCTGCCCCTCTTACTGCTAGTACATCCATCCCATCAACTTCCTCGCCGTGCATGCCAAAAGCAGACGCTTTTCTCCAGATTTCAGGATTACTAGTAGCTCTATCATGAGCCATGCCAATAGCCCATTTATTATTTTCAACAACAAAAATTATGGGTAATTTCCATAACTGGGCCATATTTAAACATTCAAAAAACTGCCCATTATTGCAAGTCCCATCCCCAAAAAATGCTGCAGTTACCGCATCACTATTACTATTCCCAGCAACTTCTTTTTTGTATTTACTTGAAAAGGCTGCCCCTAAGGCAACTGGAATTCCCTCTCCAATAAATGCATATCCTCCGAGTAGGTGATGCTCTCTTGAAAATAAGTGCATGGATCCACCTCGGCCTTTACTACAACCAGTGGATTTACCAAAAAGTTCACTCATTACTTCGAATGATGGAACTCCAGCACTTAGTGCATGAACATGATCGCGATAGGTACTACAAAACCAATCATGTTTCTTTTTCATGGCGCCAATTATTCCCGTGCTTATAGCCTCTTGACCATTATATAAATGAACGAAACCAAACATTTTTCCCCTGTAATACATTTCTGCACACTTATCTTCAAACCTACGACCAAGCGTCATGTCTTCATAAAGAAATAATCCGGTTTCTCGATCTAATTCGGCTTTTTTTATGTCTTGAAGATTTGAGATTCTCTCTACGTGTGTTTCCAAGAAAAATACCTTAACGAAGTTTTGATTTGTTAACATTCTAAGCCGTGAAGGGCAATTTTCATGATTTTTTTTAATAACTCTGTAAGACCTTATGAAAAAATTTTTTAACTTGATAAAATTTGTCTAAGAATTTTCAATAGGATATTTGTTTGGAACTTCCTTTAGACCATTTTCGTTTAATTGGCGTAAGCCCCTCTGCAACTTCTGAGGAAATATTAAGGGCGTTTCAATTGCGGTTAGATAAAACACCCGATGAAGGTTTTACTTATGAAGTTTTAACCCAAAGATCTGAGTTGCTTCGACTTACTGCCGATCTACTTACAGATCCAGAAAGCAGAAGAGAGTACGAAAATTTGTTATTAAATGGGAATTCTGGATTGGATTTTTCTTCAAATAGAGAAGTAGCAGGATTAATACTTCTTTGGGAATCAGGTTCACCAAAAGAAGCTTTTAAAATTACGAGAAAAGCATTGCAACCCCCACAAACTCCAGCTTTAGGAAGTAGTAGGGAAGCTGATTTAACATTATTAGCTGCTTTAACAGCTAGAGATTCTGCAATCCAAGAACAACAGCTTAGATCCTATTCTAACGCGGCAGACTTTATACAAGAAGGTATACAACTTCTGCAAAGAATGGGAAAGCTTGGAGAAATAAGAAAAGAACTTGAAGAAGATTTGGTTGCTTTGCTTCCTTACAGAATCCTAGATCTACTTAGTAGGGATCTAAATGATCAAGAGTCTCATAAAAAAGGCTTAAATATGTTGGAAAATTTAATAATCAAAAGAGGTGGTTTGGAAGGTAATAATAAATCTGAATATAAAGATTATTTAAATCAGCAAGAGTTTGAAGCTTTTTTTCAACAAATTAAGCCATTTTTGACAGTGCAAGAACAGATCGATTTGTTTCTTGAATTACAAAAAAGAGGATCATTAGAAGCAGGATTTTTGGCGTTTCTATCCTTAACAGCTATTGGTTTCTCCAGAAGAAAGCCGGAAAAATTATTCGAAGCGAGGAGAATTTTAAAGAAACTAAATTTATCAGGTCTTGATTCAATGCCTCTAATTGGTTGTCTAGATTTGCTTTTAGCTGATATTGACCAAGCCTCTGCAAGGTTTTCAAGTAGTTCCGATGAAAATTTACGAGATTGGCTTAACAACTATCCTGGAAATAAGTTAGAAGCAATATGTATTTTTTGTAAAAATTGGTTAGAGAATGATGTTTTAGTTGGGTATAGAGACATTGACTTAAAACAGGTGGATTTAGATTCTTGGTTTGAAGATAGGGAAATTCAAGAATTTATTGAAAAATTAGAAAAGAAATCAAATAAAATTGCTATTAGATCAAACCTTCAAAACCAACAAACTGAGAAGGAACCCGCCACAAAAACGACTGAAGATTTAGATAATATATTAGGTAATATTGACGAAAGAAGATTACCTTGGCCTGGTGGCATAAAACAAGGCTATGAAAAGGTTGAGACCAAAGAGATCGAATTCAATGAGGAATACTTTAAGAAAAAACCAATAGAGTTTTACAATTTTTTAATTGAAAAAATTGCTGAATTAAAATTTAGTTTTGGGGAATTCTTAAAGGATAAAGAGATAATTAATCGGTCTCCTTATTTAATTTATATCTATGCGTTTTTGATCTTATTTGCATTTGGTATTGGCGTTGGATTTTTAAGAAATAATTTTAAAAAATCAATTCAAGACGAATCTATTGCTGAAAAACCATTAATTGTAAAAGATAAAAATCAAAAGATTAGTGAGAAAGATATTATTAAAGAAATAAAAAAAAATCCTTCAAGTAAAGTAAATTCTATTTCTGAGAAATCTAATTCAATTATTTCCTATGAATTCAAAGAACTTAATACTGCTTCACCTTCTTTGGAAGATATAAGGAATTTAATTAATGGATGGCTTCTTAATAAAAGTAATTACTTAGAGGGAAAGGGTGAAATTAATCTTTCTAAGATTGTTAGTAAAGGTCTAATTGATCGAACAATCGAAGAAAGAAAGAACGATATCAAAAAAGGAATTTATAAGGAGATTAATTCCCAAATACTTAAAATTGATTTGGAATCGCAAACTTCGTCTCGGATAGTTGTTTTAGTACAATTGAATTATCTGGAGAGGTTAGTAAAGAATTCTGGAGAATTTATTAATGAAACATCTTTAAATCCCCTTAAAGTTAAATATATTTTGGGTTTTTCAAATAAATCGTGGAAATTGGTTGATTTCGTGAGCGGCTTGTAATTACAAACTTCAAGATCATCTATAATAATTAAAAATACTTTTTAATAATGTTTGATGAACTCTCGTCACGATTTGAAGATGCAGTAAAGGGTTTAAGAGGCGAAGCAAAAATTAGTGAAAATAATATAAACGATGCCTTGAAGGAGGTAAAAAGAGCACTCCTTGATGCAGATGTTAGTTTGTCTGTAGTAAAAGAGTTTATTTCAGATGTCAAAGATAAAGCTATTGGAGAAGAAGTAGTAAGGGGTGTAAACCCAGGTCAAAAATTTATTGAAGTTGTAAATAAAGAATTGATTAACATTATGGGGAATGAAAATTCTCCATTAAACGAAAATGAAAATAGTCCTACAGTCATTTTGATGGCTGGACTTCAGGGAGCGGGTAAAACAACTGCAACAGGAAAATTAGGACTTTATTTAAAAGAAAAAGATAAAAAAGTTCTTTTGGTGGCTGCAGATATTTATCGACCAGCAGCTGTAGAGCAGCTTAAAACATTGGGAAGTCAATATGAATTGGAAGTTTTTTCAGCTAAAGAAAAAAATAGCAAACCAGAAGAAATAGCAAAGGAAGCATTGAATTTTGCTAATGAAAATGATTTTAATTCGATAATTATTGATACCGCAGGAAGACTGCAAATTGATGATTCCATGATGAGTGAAATGGTTCGAATAAAAGAAGTTTCTAATCCTGATGAGGTTTTGCTTGTTGTTGATTCAATGATTGGGCAAGAAGCTGCAGACTTAACAAAATCATTTCATGAAAAAGTAGGAATTACAGGGGCGATATTAACTAAGTTGGATGGTGACTCAAGAGGTGGAGCTGCTTTATCGATAAGAAAAATAAGTGGTAAACCAATCAAATTTATAGGTGTAGGTGAAAAAATAGAGGCATTGCAACCATTTCATCCAGAGAGAATGGCCAGCAGAATTTTAGGCATGGGCGATGTATTGACACTTGTTGAAAAAGCACAAAAAGAAGTTGAACTTGCTGATGCAGAAGCGATGCAAAAGAAACTTCAAGAAGCGACTTTTGATTTTAATGATTTTGTAAAGCAAATGAGATTAATTAAAAGAATGGGTTCACTTGGTGGATTGATTAAATTGATTCCTGGAATGAATAAAATAGATGATGGGATGATAAAAGATGGAGAAGATCAACTTAAGAAAATAGAATCTATGATCTCTTCAATGACTCTTGAGGAGAAACAAAAACCCGAAGTTCTTGCCGCTCACCCCTCAAGAAGACAAAGAATCGCCCAAGGTAGCGGGTATGAAGCAAAAGATGTAGATAAAGTTTTAGCCGATTTTCAAAGAATGAGAGGTTTTATGAAACAAATGTCTAACGGAGGAATGCCAGGAATGGGAGGAATGCCAGGAATGGGAGGAATGCCTGGAATGGGAGGAATGCCTGGAATCGGAGGAATGCCTGGAATGGGAGGAATGCCTGGAATGGGAGGTATGAGTGGTAATAAGCCATTGAAAAAACAAAAAAGTAATAAAAAGAAAAAAGGTTTTGCCGATTTATAGTTTCTATATTTTTACCTTTAAATGATATTATTATTAAAAACGTATTAATTTAAGATGATTAAATTGCGCCTTAAGCGCTTTGGAAAGAAAAAAGAGGCAAGTTTCAGAATTGTTGCATGCAACAGTACTTCCAGAAGAGATGGTAGACCCCTGCAAGAACTAGGTTTTTATAATCCAAGAACAAAGGAAACCAGGCTTGACACAGAAGCTTTAAGAACAAGACTTACTCAGGGTGCTCAGCCAACTGATGTTGTGAGAACTTTATTAGAAAAGGGAGGGTTATTAGAAAAAACAGAAAGATCCTCTATCGCAATTGGTAAAGCAAAGTTAGAGAAGGAAAAATTAGCTAAGGCTAAAACTAAAGACGAAGAAAATGATAGTAGTAAAGTTGAAAGCGAGGGTAATGAAGCTGAAAGCTAGTGATTTGTTAAATTTTTATTCTTTTTCAATAACTTGATGAAAGAAGTTTCCAAAACTGGTCACTTCAAAATAGATTTGCCAAGCTCTGATGCCGCTACAGCATTATCTGGACCTGGTAATTCTTTCTTAAAAAAATTTGAGTCTCTTACAGGAGTTTCTTTAACTATAAGAGGCTTACAACTTGAAATGAACGGTGTCATATCTAAAATTGAGAGAGCCTCAGCATTAGTAGAACTAACAAGACCAATTTGGGAACAAGGGTTAGAAGTCCCAGAGGTAGATCTTAAAGCGGCTTTAAGTTCCTTAAATATGGGCGAATCGTCTTCACATGCTGAACTAGGAAAAAAAATTCTTGCGCGTTCCAAAGAAGGAAGATATTTAAGACCAAGAACTATAAGGCAAAAAGAATATGTTGAATCAATTGAAAACTTTGATCTTACCTTTGCGATTGGTCCAGCTGGAACTGGTAAGACATTTTTAGCAACTGTTTGCGCGGCACGACTATTGAACGAAAAAAAAATTGAAAAAATTGTTTTAACCAGACCAGCTGTAGAAGCTGGTGAAAGTTTGGGATTCCTACCTGGTGATTTGCAACAAAAAGTAGATCCATATTTAAGACCCTTATTTGATTCTTTACATAGTATTTTCGGGATTGACAGAACAAATTCGTTAATTGATAAGGGAATTATTGAAGTTGCTCCTTTGGCATTTATGAGAGGCAGAACCTTAGACAACTCCATAGTTATCCTAGATGAAGCGCAAAATACTACTTGCTCTCAAATGAGAATGTTTTTGACCAGATTAGGAGAAAGATCAAAAATGGTTGTAAATGGAGATATTACACAAATTGATTTAAAAAAAGATCAGGAAAGCGGCCTCATCGAAGCATCGAGAATTTTCTCTGAAACTCAAGGTATAAAATTTTGTTTTTTAACTGTTGAAGATGTAGTTCGGCATCCTTTAGTTCAGAAAATTATTGAGGCTTATCAATAACTTCATAACTCTGGAGATCCGTACCCTGAAATTTTAAAAATCGAGTAGAATAAAATCATATTTTAAAAAAGAAAATGCCAGCAAGTAGTAATTTCAATCAAGCTATTCGTGAAGCACAAACCAGTTCAATTGTTGGACCTAATGTTGTTCAAAAAGCTTTACCTTACGTTGGTGGAGGTATGGTTCTAACTTCTTTAGGCGTTTTAGCTGGTGTCTCACTCATAGCAACAAATCCTCAGCTTTTCCAGCCTCTTTCAATAGTTGCATTAATTGCAGAATTGGTTTTGTTTTTTATAGCCACAAGTGCTGCAAATAATGCAAATAATGCGAAGGCCCTACCCTTGTTGACAGGATTTAGTTTGTTAACTGGATTCACCTTAAGTGGAATAGTTGCTTTAGCAATAGGAACTATTGGTATTGGTTCGGTTGGAACAGCTGCCTTAGCCACCGGTATAACTTTCGTTATTGCCTCTTACACTGGCCAAAGAATGAGTGATAGTGTTGGTCAGGCACTAAGTGGGGTAGTTGGTCTTGGGTTAATAGGACTACTTATAGCAATGTTTGTCCAATTAATTGGAGGATTCTTTGCTCCAGGCGTTTTTGGAGGTTCAGGACTTGAGTTGATAATTGCAGGATTTGGAACTGTCTTATTCGTTGCAATGTCATTTGTCGATTTCTATACAATGCCAAGAAGATATAACGATGATCAATACCTTGCAGGGGCTTTAGGTATGTATCTAACTTATATAAATCTTTTTGTCTTTATATTGAGATTAATGATTGCACTTCAAGGCGGAGGAAGAAGAGACTAAAAAAATTACGTAAATAACTAAACTAAAAGCGTAGATTCATTTCTACGCTTTTTTATTGGGCTATATCAAGAATTTGTTTTTTAATAAATTCCTTTTGCTCTGTGTCATACTTTACTGATTTATCAAAACTATTGCCCATATGATCTAAGTCTTTAAGGACTTGATTGACAGATTTTGTAACTGACTTAGTTTCTAAGAGTCTTAAAATAGCCTTACATCTATCTGAAATGTTTTCCGATGTTATCTCATATTTATGATTATTATCTCTTCGATGAATAATAATTTGAGCAGAACTCATTATTAAATTTTTTACTACTATGTCTGTTACAGCATCTCCTCCTTCGTTCAGTTTGTAAATTAGTGAAAAAGGAAGTTTATCTAATAAAAAACAATCTTTATCAGATAAAGCGTATGCAAAAAATCCTCTGAGTCCATTTCTTGTTTTAGTTAGCTCTGCGATTCTATCTGCTAAAACCTCTTCGCTGAGTAAATCTTCACCCCACTCTTTGCACCATTGTGCGGATATATTTATTGCTTGCGTGAACGAAGCTTCTTTTAAATCTATGGTTTTTTTTTCCATTTTTGATCAGAATTTTATTATTGATGCATTAAAAGTCTTTGACCAATTATAGATCTGGGTTTGTAACTTTACTAGGAAGGCCAAATGTGGGTAAATCTACTTTAATAAATAAATTGATTGGAGAAAAAATAACAATTACTTCTCCTATAGCGCAAACTACAAGAAATAAATTAAAAGGAATACTTACTACAAACAATGGGCAAATAATTTTTGTCGATACGCCTGGGGTGCATAAACCTCATCATCGACTTGGAGAGATATTAGTAAAAAACGCAAAATCTGCAATCAATGGAGTTGATATGGTAATTTTCGTAATTGATTCAAGTGAAAAACCCGGTAGAGGTGATGAATATATTTTGAACCTTCTACTCGCAAATAAAACTGAGTTTATTGTTGCATTAAATAAGTGGGATTTGGTTAATAAAGAATTTAGGAGTTTAAGATTAGATCAATACAGAAGATTTTTTGGAATTAATAGAAACTTTCAAGTTGTAAG
The DNA here is from genome assembly GCA_002026015.1 of Prochlorococcus sp. HOT208_60m_808G21. Classification (GTDB taxonomy): domain Bacteria; phylum Cyanobacteriota; class Cyanobacteriia; order PCC-6307; family Cyanobiaceae; genus Prochlorococcus_A. Next base: position 85,730 of record MWOY01000107.1, read on the forward strand.
TGCTTCTCAAGGAGAAGGATGTTCTGAACTAATCGATATGGCTCTTAATTTTCTTCCTGAGGGACCAAAACTTTATGGCGAAGAGACGATTTGCGACCAACCATTAGATAACTTATTATCTGATTTAGTAAGAGAACAGGTATTAAAAAATACAAGAGAAGAAATACCTCATAGTGTCGCAGTAAAGATAGAAAAGAGAGAGGAAATGAAAAGAAAAAATGGCAAAGTTTTTACAGCTATTTTGGCTACTATTATTGTTGAAAGAACCACTCAAAAAGTCATTCTTATTGGGAAGAAAGGTTCAATGTTAAAAATGATTGGTCAGTCAGCAAGATTAAATATGTCAAAATTAATTGATGGTCCAGTTCACCTAGAGTTGTTTGTGAAAGTTGTTCCAAATTGGAGAAAAAAAGAAGCAAGGTTACTTGAGTTTGGTTATGAGGAAGAATTCTAGATGAGTGGTTTTAATTTTGATGTAATTACATTGTTCCCTAAAGCTTTTGAATTAATAAATAATTTAGGGGTCATAACAAGAGCTCTAGATAAGAATTTGATCGATGTAAATTTATATGATTTAAGAGAATATGGAGAAGGTTCTTACAGACAAGTAGACGATAAGCCTTATGGAGGAGGAGCAGGTATGGTATTAAAACCTGAACCTATTTATAAGGCATATGAATCAATTAGAAAATTACCTAAAAGTAAAACTTTGCTGATGACCCCTCAGGGTAAAGTCTTAAAGCAAAAGGATCTTGCGAGATGGTCCACTTTGGATCAAATAATAATTATATGTGGTCAATATGAAGGTTTTGATGAAAGGATTAGATGTTTAGCTGATGAAGAGATATCGATAGGCGATTATGTCCTTTCTGGAGGTGAAATACCCGCTATATCAATAATTAATGGTTTGACTAGGTTGCTACCAGGGACTCTTGGTGATCCAGAGTCATTAGTCGATGAGAGTCATAATTCTTCTTTATTAGAATATCCTCAATACACAAGGCCTTTAACTTTTAAAGATATGAAAGTGCCAGATATTTTAGTGAGCGGTAATCATGAAGAGATTAAATCGTGGAGAAGAAAAAAAAGTTTTGAAAGAACATTAGAGAGAAGAAGTGACTTGATTTCTAATGAAAACTACAAAAAATCCACACAAAGTAAGAGAATAATAAAAGAATATAATCAATTCATGAAATTTAGAATAGGCAATGGATATGATATTCACAGACTAGTAGAGGATAGAGATTTAATTATTGGAGGTGTAAAATTGCATCATCCTGAAAATTTAGGATTGGATGGTCATAGTGATGCTGATGTTTTAAGTCACTCAATAATGGATGCATTATTGGGGGCACTTTCCTTGGGCGACATAGGAAAGTATTTCCCCCCATCTGATGAAAAATGGAAAAATGCTGATAGCTTGTTTTTGTTATCAAAAGTAATTGACTTGATAAGAAAAGATGGTTGGGAAATTAATAATATTGATAGTGTTCTTGTTGCCGAAAGGCCAAAAATCATGCCACATATAAAACTAATGAAAAAAAACATTTCTGAAATTTTAAATATTGATGAAAATTTAATTGGGATTAAAGCAACCACGAATGAAAAATTGGGTCCAGAAGGGAGAGAAGAGGGTATAAGTTGCCATTCAGTAGTTCTACTTGAGAAAAAATGAGATTTAATTTAAATTTGAAAAAAAAAATTCAAAGATTTTGTTTATTATTAATTTGTTTAGTAGTTTTAATTTTTCAATCTGATATTCCCAATTTAAAAGCTCTTACAATGGATAATTTTCAAAGTGAAATGGTCATAGAGGAATTAAGACTTAAAGTAACTGCTGATGTAAAAGCAGCTTGGTTAAATGCTGAAAAAGAAATATGGGAGCCATGGTTATCTTCTCAAGATGGTTTTTTGGGTAGACAAATATTTTGGGATAGAGAAAAAGAAGAAGCTTTAATATTGGTAAATTGGAAAAGTAAGAAATTATGGAAAAGCATACCAATGTCAGAAGTTAATGTAGTTCAACAAAAATTTGAAGATAATGTTAAAGCTGCCCTAAATGTAGGCGAAAATCCTTTCGAATTGATTTATGAAGGAGAATTAGATAAACAAGGATGAATTTTGATATAAAGTTTGATTTTCAAAGAAGAGATAGGCTTGGACTCATTGAGGCTATTTGGGGGCAAGATAAGAGTATCGACCAATTAAAAAGATTATGTAGAAATGTATTAAGTAAAAATGAGGTTGTTTTCATAACTAGGATTAATAGTGAAAAGGCTAATTATCTTTTAGATTTGTATGATTATGCGCGATTCTATGAAGAAGCAAATTGCCTGACAATTGGGGAAAATTTTAATAAAATAATTACTAATAAAAAAGTTGCCATAATTTCAGGCGGCTCAAGCGATTTGGCCGTAACACTTGAAGCACAATTAGCGCTTGAAATTTATGGAGTGAATTGTCAATCCTTTATAGATGTTGGAGTAGCAGGACTTCATCGATTGATGAATCAGTTAGAAGAAATTAATAAATATGATGTATTAATAGTTTGTGCTGGAATGGAAGGAGCTTTGGCAACAGTTTTGGGCGGATTGTTGGCCCAACCGATAATTGCAGTACCTGTCTCAGTCGGCTATGGCGTTAGTAAGGATGGGAAAACTGCTTTAAATAGTATGTTGTCAAGTTGTTCTCCAGGTATTGCAGTTATGAATATAGATAATGGTTACGGAGCAGCAATGGCGGCTCTAAGAATTATAAAAAGTATTTCCTAAATAATCACTTTTTTTCTGTTTCTAATAGGTTTTCTATCCATAAATTTAGTTGTTTTGATAGCATTCCTTCCTCTCTCATTTTGATTGCTTTTATAACGACTTCAGTATTTACCCACTCTGGATATCTTTTAGGCATTTATTTTTATATTCAGTATTTTTAATTTGGTACAAATTTTTATAAAAACAAGATCTAAGTAACAAATTTAATCTTTAATGTTTGATTTTGTACCTAATCTAGAAAGCTCAGATGATGTATGTTCACTTTCTACATTTTTTAATCTTTCAATTAGCTCAGAAAGATCTTTATGTGCTAACTCCCCATTTTGCTCCCATTTTAGAGACCTTGAGTTGCTATCAATTTTTTCTTCCATTGTTAAAAATAAGTATTAAGAATATAAAACGAAAACAGTAGAAATTTGGTGATTGTTTCAAGCCTAAACTTAAAAAAATATGAAGATTTTTAATACATTAAATATTTTTCTTTTATCCGCCACCAACTATTGAGACAATCTCTAAATTATCACCATCTTTAAGCTTCACTTTTTCCCATTTCATTGAATTTATAATTAAATTATTTAACTCCACTACAATTGTGTTTGATTTATATCCCATATGGTTAAGGGCTGTAGATAGTAGAGCATTTTCTTGATCAAGTTCTATTTTTTTTTCTTCTCCATTTACCTTAATTTTCATGAGACAACTCTTTTAGAATAATCATAGCGTCTTCTTTAGGATCTTCAGAATTCATTATTTCCGAAATTAAGGCAACCTTTTTAAACCCATTTCTTTTTAAATACGAAATATTATTTGACTTGATTCCTCCAATTGCAAACCAAGGAATATTTAAATCCTTTGTTAATGTTTTGATATTTTCAATCCCTAAAGGTTTTTTATTCTTTTTTGTTTTAGTTTCGAATACTGGCCCTATTCCTATGTAATCACAACCCTCCTTAAGAGCATTTGAAATATCAATTGCATTATTTGCACTTATACCGATTATTTTTGAATATCCTAATAGTTTTCTTGCGGTTTTTAAGTCCAAATCGTCTTGTCCAAGATGAATTCCATCCGCGTTAGATGCTAGAGCTATATCAGGTCTATCGTTAACGATAAACAAAGAATTATAACTTTTACATAGATTTTTAATCTGAATTGCTTCTTGAAGATGATCTTGATCAGTTCCCGTTTTAAATCTATGCTGAATAATTTTTACTCCCGCAATTAAAATCTCTTCTATTATTTCCAATAAATTTTCCTTTTGATCTGTGATTACATATAAGTCATTTTCTTTTAGTATTTTCTCCGACTTCTTACGCTTGCTGTAACTTAACAAATCGATTTCAATAGTATAAATTTCATATCTAATTTCAGAAGCGATTTTTGAAAGCTCATGATTCTGCAGCCTTGAGAATTCTTCTATAACTCTTAATGCTTCTTGAACTCTGGCTGAATTAGAACTTATAATTTGCCCAGAAGTTTTTCTGTTGAATTGCTCTTGATGGGTCAATCCTTTACATTTGTCCTTAATGTGATTTCTAGATTGTTTATAAACTTCTAAATGATTTTTTCCTAAAATTTGTCTAAAATTTTTAATCTTTTCAACATATTTTTCTTTGCCTATACCAAATCTAGCCCAATCTTCTAATACTCTTAGTCCTTCTCTAGCTCTATCTAAATTAGCGTCAATAATTTGATAAATTCTTAAATCTTCATCGTCTTTTGTATTGGAATTCAGCATTTGCAATTTATTTTTTTGTAGTTTTTAAAAATTTTCAGAGCATTATCTGTATCTTTTTTAATTTGATTAGAAAGTTGATCTATATTTTTGAACTTGATTTGAGATCTAAGTTTTTCAACTGGTTCAACAGATAGATTTAAACCATATAGATCGATATCTTTATTTATTAAATGAACTTCAACTGCAGATGGCAATAAAGGATTTATTGTTGGTTGAGAGCCAAGATTCATAACAGATTCAATTTTTTTGTTGGAATTTTCTATAGTTGTCCAAGATGCGTAAACTCCTTCTCCAGGTAAAAATTTTCTGCCATCTATTTCAAGATTTGCAGTAGGCCATCCCATACTTTTTCCAATGCCTTTACCTTTGACAACCTTTCCATTAAAACTATAAGGCCTATTAAGAATTTTGAAAGCATTTTTCAGATCACTTTTCTCCAATAGATCTCTTATTCTGCTACTGCTGATTCTACCTTCCTTGTCTTCTAAAATTGGAATAATTTTTAGTTTAATATCCGTATCCTTGATCATATTTTTTATTGTATTTATGTCTCCACTTCTTCTGAAACCAAATTTAAAATTAGCACCGACAGAAATGTTTTTTGCTTGTAATTGATTTATCAAAATATCGCTTACGAATTTTTCTGCACTTAATTTGGATAGTCCTAAATCAAAAGGAATCAGAACTAATTGTTCAATCCCCAGATCTTCAAGAATAGATAGTTTTTCATAAGGGAGATCAAGTCTAAGACGCGTCTCTTTGTAAAGAACTTCTCGAGGATGAGGCCAGAAGCTTGCAATTGTTGGGGTATATTGATTTTCTTCAACTACACTTTTTATTAATTGTCTGTGGCCAGCATGAAGGCCATCAAAACTGCCAATGGCTATTGAGGTAGGACTATTAACTTCAGATGGCGATATTAAAGAGATCAAAAGATTACGTGCAATTTTATAATTTTAGTGGCAAATTTGGATTGTTTACATTTTATTCAATCAAATGAATGTCTGACAAAATTGATTTTCAGTCCCTTTCATTTGGAATGCGGCGCATCGGATGGATACGCTTTTGGGTGCAATCTATTTTAGGTGTTGTAGTTACCGCTGTTTTGCTTTTTTCAAATGTTGTAAATAACAGCGAAGGACAGCTTGGCTTAGCTCCTGGTTTATCACTCACAACAATATCCCTGATTTTACTACTTTTTAGTCTTTGGCAAGGTTGGTTAATAGTTAGAACAGGAAGAGCAATCGCAAGCAACGCAAGACCCTCAAGAGGACAAACCGGTAAATTGATCAAACGAGGCGTAATTGTTGATTTATTTGGAATTTTGTTTGGATTAATTGGATATCAAGCTCTTATGGGAGCTTTATTTATACAAGCATCCTCTCAAACAACAGGACAATTGATAACAGCAACATCTGATATCCCAATTACTGGTCTTGAAATATTATCAGTTCTCAGTAACACTCAAGTTATTGCCGCTCATTTTTTTGGACTTTGCTTTTCTTTATGGCTTTTAAGAAGGATTTACAAATGAATTATTAATTTTAGGTAAGTTGTCTAAATTACCTCTCCAAAATAAATCTGGTTCTACAGGTGTAAGAGATATTTTATTTTCTTGTATTTGAGATACGTCACTGGGCCAGTTTTTTGGACCATATCCTTTTGATTTAAGATCTAAAACAACCTCACCTGCTAACCAATAATAATCGTCACCTCTTGGGTCTTCCCTTTTGGTAAATTGATTTTTATATTTTCTTACAGATAATCTTGTCCAGGATAATTCTTTTATTTTGTTTTTTTCGCATGGAGGGATATTCAAATTTAATAAAAGTGAAGCTGGCCAGCCATCGTTAATTGCTTGTTCGGCAATATTAATTGCAATTTCTCCAGCAAATTCAAAATTTTTCCATTTAAAACTAGCAACACTTATTGCCATGGAGGGAACATTTTCTAACGTGCCTTCCATAGCTGCCGCGACTGTTCCTGAACAAAAAATATCCGTCCCTAAATTCGGTCCGTGATTTATTCCAGATAGTACCAGATCAGGTTTATAATCCAAGAGTTCAGATAGTGCTAATTTGACACAATCAGCAGGTGTGCCGGAACATCCCCAAGCTTCAATTCCTTCTCCAAATAATTCGTCAGCTTTTTCCACTCTTAATGGGGATTGTAAAGTAAGACCGTGACCAGTAGCTGATCTTTCTTGATCAGGACATACTACTTTTACTTTATGTCCTCTTTTTTGGGCTGACTTTGCTAGAGCTCTTATCCCTGCTGCGAAAACACCATCATCATTGCTAATCAATATATTTAACGGTTTCATTAATCAATACATTTTATTTATGGACGATATTTAAGTAAGATAAAGCAATACTTATTTTTACTATATCAGTGAGTCAAATTGAATCATTAAGTCAAATTGAGGAAAAACTAAATAATCTTTCTCTAAAAGCAAAAAATAATATAGATAATTCTAATTCAAACGAAGAACTGGATCTATTAAGAGTTTCCTTGCTTGGAAAAAAAGGTGATTTGTCAATTATCTTAAAAACAATGGGTCAATTATCTGCTACAGATAGACCAATTATTGGCCAGAAGGCAAATTTAATAAAGACAAATTTGCAAGAACTAATAACTGAAAGAAAAAATAAACTAAATAGCGAAGCCTTAGATAAAAAGATTAAAAAAGAAAAAATTGATGTAACTATTCCTTCAATTGGAACACCCCCGGGGAATAAACATCCTTTGATTTCCACTCAAGACGAAATAATAGATATCTTTTGTGGTTTAGGATACTCAGTTGAAAGTGGTCCTGAAATAGAAACTGATTTTTATAATTTTGAGTCTCTCAACATACCCAAAAATCATCCCGCAAGAGATATGCAGGATACTTTCTACTTAGATGAAAATCGACTTTTAAGGACCCATACTTCTCCAGTTCAGATAAGATACTTAGAAAAAAATCCTCCCCCAGTAAGAATTATTGCTCCTGGGAGAGTTTATAGGAGAGATGCAGTAGATGCTACTCATTCCCCTGTATTTAATCAGGTTGAGGTTTTATGTATCGATCAAGACATTAATTTTAGTCATTTAAGAGGAACAGTTCTTACATTTTTAAAAACCTTTTTTGGGGATATTCCTGTAAGATTTAGAGCAAGTTATTTCCCATTTACTGAACCTTCAGCAGAAGTAGACGTTCAGTGGAAAGGTAAATGGCTAGAGGTAATGGGCTGTGGAATGGTAGATCCAAAGGTATTAGAAAAATTAGGAATAGATTCTGAGAAATGGACTGGTTTTGCCGCAGGATTAGGAGTCGAGAGATTTTGTATGGTTAGACATCAGATCGACGACATCAGAAAATTTTATACAAACGATATTAGATTCTTAGAACAGTTCTAATAGTATTTAATTTTTAAATTAGGATTGTCCAACAAATTAGTTTAAGATAGTCCTAGATTTAATTTTTTGATTGGTACGTAAAGCAGGACTAATCGTTAATGATGGAAAGGAACTAGCTGTTCAAACTGCAACTTCTGTTCAAAAAAAATTGGAAAAATCTAATTTTGAAGTTGTAAGAGTTAGTAGCTCTGGAGGGATGGTTGGTTTCGCAAATCCTGATCAACATGTTCGTCCTTTGGGATATACGAATTGTGTTCCCGAGGGGTTTGATTCATTAATGGAATTTGCAATTGTTCTTGGCGGAGATGGGACTGTGCTTTCCGCTGCAAGGCAAACGGCACCCGCTAAAATTCCAATTCTTACTATAAATACTGGTCATTTAGGATTTCTTGCGGAAGCTTATTTATCTAACCTAGATGAGGCTATAGATAAAATAATTACTGGAAACTGGGATATTGAAGAAAGAACTTGCTTTATCATTAGTGTAATGAGAAATGATCAGAGAAGATGGGAGTCTCTCTGTCTTAATGAGATGGCTCTTCATAGAGAACCTCTTACAAGTATGTGTCATTTTGAGATTTCTATAGGGCGACATGCTCCTGTGGATATCTCAGCTGATGGAGTAATTTTATCCACTCCAACCGGTTCTACTGCATATTCGTTGAGTGCTGGTGGGCCCGTAATTACACCTGATTGCCCTGTCGTACAATTAACTCCAATTGCTCCACATTCATTGGCATCAAGGGCATTGGTTTTTAATGATTCAGAGCCAGTAACTGTTTTTCCTGCAACTCCTGAAAGGTTGGTAATGGTTGTTGACGGAAACGCTGGTTGTTATGTTTGGCCTGAAGATAGAGTTTTAATAAGAAAAAGTAAACACTCAGTCAATTTTATTAGGCTTGAAGATCATGAATTTTTCCAAGTTTTAAGAAATAAACTAGGTTGGGGGTTACCTCATGTGGCTAAACCTAACAAATAACAATTGTTTAAATTTATTTTTTTCCTTTTAATAAAAAAACAGGATTATTTGGTTCTAATCTTATTCCCTCAGCGATACTTAAGCTTTTATAGGTTTGAATTAAATTTAAATTTGTTTTGAAATTTTTATCTTCTAATTCCTCTTTTAGTTCTTTAATAGTTTGAATGTCAATGATTGGGATAACGATAATATCTCCAATATTCATACCTGTAGCCAGTTTTTTAATAATTTGAAGTTTGGTCTTTTTATCACATCCTCCAATTATTAATCTATTGGGTTTTTCAAAAGAACTTAAATTTCTCGTATTCAAGGTATTATTTATGTCTTCTTCAAAAATAAATTTTGGTTTAACGCTAAGCCTTTTTGAGTTTTCTAGTATTAATGACTTTGAACCAATTCTTTTATCAAAACAAAACAAATCTAAATCAGGCCTTAATTTCAATGCTTCTAAACCAATTGACCCACAACCTGCTCCTATATCCCATATGACCCCATTTTTAGGAAGCTCTAGATCAGCCAGGATTTGAACGCGAACTTCCCTTTTCGTAAATAAATTTGGCCTATCATCAAAAGTTTTAAAAATATTGTCACTGATTGCGAAAAGTGGGAGATTATCATTTGAATAATTTTTCTTTGTTTTTGTAAGAACAACAATGTTCAAACTTGATATATCAGAGGGTAATGATTCTTTAAGATTTAATTTTCTTATATTTTCTTTGTCGAAGCCTATTTCTTCACAGAGCCAAAATTCATAGAAGTCAATCAGATTTAATTCGGTTAAGTTTTCTTTAATTATATCTAAACTTTTATTATTTGAATCTGTAATAATAGACAAACTTGAAGGCCTTGCTTTAAGAGCCTTAACCAACTTACTAGAATCTCTACCGTGAATACTTACATTAATAGTATCTTGCCACGGAATCTTTAACTTACTAAATGCTAATTGAATGCAAGTATTTGAAGGGTAGAAACTTAACTCATCTTTTGAAAAATTTTCTAGAAGTATTCTCCCAATTCCAAACCAGAGAGGATCTCCTCTCGAAATTAAGATAACCTCATTTTTTTGATTTCGAAGCCAGTTAATAAGTTCATTATTACTTTTGCTTGCAAAAAATGATTTCTTTTTTTCTGAGTTATTTTGACTCCATGATTTAATTTTTTCAAAATATGAATTAGGTACTGCGATAGAAACTGTCTCTATAAATAAATTTTGTAATTTGAGGGGTAAATCTTCAAATTTGTAAGAATTAATCCCTACTACATGAATTTTTCTTTTTTTTTCAGTCATGAATATTAAATTAAAAGAAACTTATCTATTTGAATGTTTTATTAAATTATCTTATGATTATTCGAGCTTTCATAATAAATCAATTGTCTGAAAGAAGAAAGAGATTACATGATTTATTATTAACTCTAATAAATAAAGATAGTGAATTTGAGTTTATTGAAGAAGATTCTAACGATTTAACATCTAGCTATTCTGAAAAAGACACTTTGAATTTATCTCGAGTTATAGAAAAAAATCGTAAAATAATCAAAAGATATCAAGCTATTGTTAGAACGGCTGTTACTCTTGATGCCCTAATGGATTCTGAAAATGAAGAAAATTACAAAATCAAATAAAAATATTTTTTTAAAAAAAATATTACCTCTACTTCTACTGCTATCCTTTGTTTTTAACCCATTAACAGTATCCGCAGAAGTTGCAGAAACAGAAATAAATGGGGAATTAATTAATGCCAGTAGTGAGTTTTTAAGAGATTTGGACTTTGAGACTTGGCAATTAGTAGCTTATAAATCAACTCTTTTTGAAGATAGATTGATCTTGAGAGTAATAGGATATCCAGGAAATCTTAGGATTGATCATCCTACTGACTTGAGGGTTGAATCAGGGAGAAAACAGTGGCTTTTAGATGATAAAACATTACTTAATGTTGAATTAGCAAATGACCGAAGACAAGCTGCAGCAGAATTCGATCTTGATGAATTGATTAAAAATTTAGATAAAAATAGACCATTAAGATTATCTTTATCGGGAGTTTTTTCTGAGTTGCCTGTTCCTCCTTTTGTTGTTAAAGAGTGGAGATCAATAAATTGAATTTAATTTTTGGAGATGACTGAAAAAAATGTAAGCCATACAAAATGGATGAAAAGAGCAATTTTTTTGGCTTCTTTAGGTAAAAATACAACGAGTCCAAACCCAAGGGTTGGAGCAGTGATACTTGATAAGAATGGAAAGCTCATTTCAGAAGGGTTTCATTTCAAGGCAGGGATGCCTCATGCAGAGGCAATGGCTTTTAATAATTTAAAAAAAGATGCTAAAGGTGGGTCAATTTATGTAAATCTTGAACCTTGTTGTCATCAGGGTAGAACTCCTCCATGTGTAGATAAGTTAATATCCTCTGGGATAAAAAGGGCTTACATATCTATTGAAGACCCTGATTTAAGAGTCGCTGGTAAAGGCATTAAGCTGCTAAAAGAAGCTGGAATACAAGTTCACTTAGGATTATGTAAAAAGGAGTCCTTAGATTTAAATAAGGCTTTCATTCATAGGAATATTACTAAAAGGGCATTTGGTGTTTTTAAATGGGCAATGAGTATTGATGGAAGAATAGCTTTAAAAAATGGAAAAAGTAAATGGATTACTCATGAAGAATCAAGGGCATTAGTACACTCTTTTAGAGCAGAATTTGATGCAATAATCATTGGTGGAAACACATTAAGAAGAGATAATCCCCTCTTAACTACTAGAGGTTTAAAAAATCCTGAGCCTTTGCGGGTTGTGTTTACAAAAAGTTTAGACCTGCCAACAAAATCTAATCTTTGGGATTGTAATAAGGCAAAAACATTAGTTATTTATGATTCTTCAACAGCAAATGAAGACTTCCTCACTAGGCTTCCAAAGTCTGTTGAAGTTGAAAAGGTATCATCAGATAATCCAGAGTTAATTTCAGAAATTCTTGCTAGTAGAGGGTGTAATAAAGTTCTCTGGGAATGTGGCCCAAGATTGGCTACTGCCGCAATCAAATCTAACTGTATACAAGAGATTATTACCTTTATTGCTCCAAACATTTTAGGTGGAGAAAGTTGTATGAATCCTGTTGGTGATTTTGAATTTGAAGAAATGCATGAAATTATTCAATTAAGTGATTCTCAGGTAAGTTTGATAGGCAATGATATATGCGTTAAGAGTTCATTCAAAAACTAATTTTTAAGATGTTTCGCATGGGTTAAAGTACCGTACGGTTCTTACCCAAAAAAAACAATACAGATACGGAAACTCATCGTTTAGTTTATAATAAGTTCAAAATTGCTCTCAATTATGCCAATAAGACAAGATGATAATCAACCTAATAGAAGATTTGGAATTGTAAATATCATTTTGATAGGAGTTGGAGCACTACTTTTATTTAGTAGCCTTTTCCCTAACCAAAATATGCAAATACCTAGGGTTCCTTACTCTTTATTTATTGATCAAGTTAATGATGGAGAGGTAAAGAGAGCATATATTACCCAAGAACAAATCAGATATGAATTAAATGGAGCTGAAGAGGGTGCACCTTCAGTGTTAGCAACAACTCCAATTTTTGATATGGATCTGCCTCAAAGGTTAGAAAGTAAAGGCGTGGAATTTGCTGCTGCTCCTCCAAAGAAACCTAATTTCTTTTCAACGATCTTGAGCTGGGTTGTTCCCCCTTTAATTTTTATTCTTGTTTTGCAATTTTTTGCTAGAAGAAGTATGGGGGGCGGAGGTGCTCAAGGGGCTCTCAGTTTTACCAAAAGTAAGGCCAAAGTTTATGTACCCGATGACGAATCAAAAGTAACATTTGCTGATGTTGCTGGTGTTGATGAAGCTAAAGACGAACTAACAGAAATAGTTGATTTTTTAAAAAAGCCTGAGAGATATACGGATATTGGTGCACGGATACCCAAAGGAGTTCTTCTTGTGGGACCTCCAGGAACTGGAAAAACTCTTCTTTCAAAAGCTGTTGCGGGAGAAGCCGAAGTTCCTTTCTTTATTATTTCTGGTTCTGAATTTGTTGAACTTTTTGTAGGTGCCGGTGCTGCTAGAGTAAGAGATTTATTTGAACAAGCTAAGAAAAAAGCTCCTTGCATTATTTTTATTGATGAATTGGACGCTATTGGTAAAAGTCGTTCTGGCTCAATGGGAGTTGTTGGAGGTAACGATGAGAGAGAACAAACTTTAAATCAGCTGCTTACTGAAATGGATGGTTTTGCCTCAACTGATAAACCAGTTATAGTGCTTGCTGCAACAAACCAGCCAGAAGTGCTTGATGCGGCACTTCTTAGACCAGGAAGATTTGATAGACAAGTTTTGGTTGATAGACCAGATTTGTCGGGAAGAAAAACCATATTAGAGATCTATACAAAAAAAGTTAAACTTGCAGAGTCAATTGATCTAGATTCTATCGCTCAAGCTACTAGTGGATTCGCAGGGGCTGACTTAGCTAATATGGTAAATGAGGCTGCTTTACTCGCAGCAAGAGCAAAAAGAAAAAGCGTTGAGCAACAAGATCTTGGTGAAGCGATAGAGAGAGTTGTAGCTGGATTGGAAAAGAAGAGTCGTGTTTTGCAAGATGATGAAAAGAAAGTGGTTGCTTATCACGAAGTCGGTCATGCAATAGTTGGTCATCTTATGCCTGGAGGTTCTAAAGTTGCAAAGATTTCTATTGTGCCTAGAGGGATGAGTGCATTAGGTTATACACTTCAATTGCCAACTGAAGAAAGGTTTTTGAATTCCAAAGAGGAATTAAAAGGTCAAATAGCTACACTTCTTGGTGGAAGATCTGCAGAAGAAGTAGTCTTCGGAAAGATCACCACAGGTGCTTCAAATGATTTACAAAGAGCTACTGATATAGCCGAACAAATGGTTGGCACATTTGGGATGAGTGATATCCTTGGCCCCCTTGCTTACGACAAACAAGGTGGAGGCCAGTTTTTAGGTAACGGGAATAATCCTAGAAGATCAGTTAGTGATGCCACTGCTCAAGCAATAGATAAAGAGGTCAGAGATTTAGTTGATGATGCGCATGAAACTGCACTTAACATACTTAGGAATAATTTGCCTCTTCTAGAATCAATTTCTCAAAAAATTCTCCAAGAAGAAGTAATAGAGGGTGAGGACCTTAAATCTCTCCTGGCAGAAAGTAAAATGCCTGCGTAGTAGAATTTTGGTTTCAGTATAAAGTTAAATGCTAAACCCGATCAAGCTTGCAAGTAAAAATTTTTTATCAAGCTTGGATACCTCATGTGAAGAATTTCTTCATATTTTAGAGTTGGCAAAAAATTTTAAAAATAAAGATCTAAATATAAAACTTAAAGAAAAAGTTTTAGGGTTAATTTTTGATAAGTCATCAACTCGTACCAGAGTTAGTTTCCAGGTTGCAATGTCAAGACTTGGTGGCTCCACAATTGACCTAAATCCTACTACTTCACAAATTGGAAGGGGAGAGCCAATTAGAGATACAGCAAGAGTGCTAAGCAGATACTGCGATGTTCTTGCGATAAGAACATTTAAACAAACTGATTTGGAAGAATATGCAAAATGGTCCTCTAAGCCAGTTATTAATGCACTTACTGATTTAGAACATCCATGTCAGGCTTTAGCTGATTTTATGACAATTAAAGAGGAATTTCATGATTTAAAAGATGTAGTTTTAACATTTATTGGAGACGGTAATAACGTCGCTAATTCCCTTATTTTATGTGGGGCGTTATTAGGAGTAGAAGTTAGGATTGCATGCCCTAAAGGTTATGAACCTAACTCGTTGTTGATCGATAAAGCATATGAAATATATAAAAATAAAAATTTGTTAACAATCACTAATGATCTCAATACTGCTGTTTTAGGAGCAAATGTACTTTATACAGATGTTTGGTCATCTATGGGCGAAGAAAATCAAAAAGATGAGAAAGAAAAAGTTTTTAATGGTTTCACTATTGACAGTGATTTAGTTAGTAAGGCTGATAAAGATGCAATTATTCTTCATTGCCTTCCTGCCTATAGATCAAAAGAGATAACTGATGAAATATTTGAAAGTCACAAAAGCAGAATTTTTGATCAAGCGGAAAATAGATTACATGCTCAACAAGCTCTTTTATCTTGCATTCTCCAGTAGAAATACTTGCGAACTAATTAATAAAAGGGTACAAATGTATTAGAGTACATATGTTTTATGGATGCTTCTTCAGGCGACCAACTTACCCAAGCTCAGAATGAGCTTTATGGATGGATAAAGGAATACATGAAAAACTTTCAACATAGCCCATCTATCAGGCAAATGATGCAAGCTATGGGATTAAAATCTCCTGCTCCAATTCAAAGTCGTTTAAAACATTTGCAAGAAAAGGGCTATATCTCTTGGCAAGAAGGTAAAGCAAGAACATTGCAAATAGTTGATGAAATTATAGAAGGTGTACCAATTATGGGATCAGTCGCTGCTGGAGGTTTAATTGAAACTTTTACGGATGTAACTGAAAATTTAGATATTTCAGAAATATTCAAAAAGAAAAATGTATTTGCACTTACAGTTAATGGAGATTCAATGATAGACGCATGTATTGCAGATGGAGATATGGTGTTGATGGAACCAATTACTGATTCACACTCTCTTAGAAACGGAACTATTGTTAGTGCATTGGTTCCAGGTTTAGGGACAACTTTAAAGTATTTTGTTAAGAGAGGGGGGAAAATATATCTTGAAGCAGCAAACCTTAATTATGAGCCAATTGAATTAAATATGGAGGAAGTTGTTTTTCAAGGAAAACTTCTTGCTGTTTGGAGAAAACTTTGATAGGAATTTTTATTAATAATAACTTAATATAGAAGATTTAATTTAATTCCAAATCTGTGGTTTTCAGCTTCGAGGAGTTGCCCAATGTCTTTAACGCCTGCTGCATTTGAATAATAAAAATCTACTGATTTTTGTGGTTGAAAAATATATCTTAAAACTATTGTTGAATTAAAGTCTGGATCTTTCTTAAATGAGGTATTTATTTCGGGAATTAGCCTTATATTATCCAGCAATTTAAGTTCTGTTGAAATACCCAGGCCACCAAAACTTTTAGTTCCGCTAAAAAAATATTTTGGAGTTAAATTAAGATAAATTGATTCGTTAATCTTGAAGGTATTAAGTAATTCAGTAAAGTTGTAGCCTTGTTTTGTTGTCCCTTCGTTCCTGCCAACAGATGTCCTTAATGAAGTCCAAAAAAGGTCACCTTTTTGGGGACTAAATATGGATAATTTACCTCCAAATCTATAATTAAAATCATTTAAAAATTTATTTTGTAAATCTTCATTATTTTTTTCTGCTAATTTCACATCATTAAAAAAACCCGTACTTAATTCCAGTTGAAATATATTGGACAATGAATATCCATATAAAGCTAAAGCATTTCCTTTGGCATCATAATCTAAAAGCAACTGACTAGTTCCCCTCTCAGGAATTAAAGCATTATTTACGGTTAGTCCTCCAAAAAGTAAAAACTCATCATTCTTATCTAAAGGAATATATTTTGTGTCTTCTAGGAAAGGTTTATAGTTTCCACCTAAAAAATAAAGTGGTGTGTTATCTGAGGGAATTGTTAATAAAGAAGTTGATGGAGTACTACCATATCCGTTTGTTATCTTTGCCTCAATGCCGATAATTGGATTGACATCCCAGTTAAATCCAAAACTATAAATTGGCTTTCTTTGAAAATTGAGATTCTCATCAAAATAATTATTCCCAGGACCAAATAAATAGGTGTAAGAACTAAGTAAATGAAAATTTTCTAAAATTTCAAAATTTAGTCCTGATGCTAAGAAAAGATTATTTCCATAGAAATTGTTTCCATTATTTTTATTACCTAATTTATTTGGAAGGAAAGTGGTACCGGGAACCAAAGAAAATTTAGTTTTTTTATTTACTTTTTTTGTAAATGGTAGAGAGAAAGAATAGATAAATTTCTCATGTCTATCAAGTCCTAAAGTGTTGTCAATATTGTTAAAAATACTTTTACTATTTCCTGATCCACTGCTAACTACCCAATACTCTAATGATCCTGCAAAAGAAAGATTATTTTTTTGATTATCAGATTCAAAAATTTGCTTTCTATATGATAGAGCAGAACTAAACCAATTATTTGGTATCAAATTACCATCGATTAAATTATAAAGAGGATCATCAGTCTCAGATAAATAGATTGATACTAATGAATCATCACTGAGTCCATAATCAAATTTTAAAGAAATGTTTTGATTTCCAGTTCCTTTACCTGCACCTCCACTAAAAGTTGATTTCCAATTAGTGGAGATATTAAATTCTCCATAATTTAAATATTCGTTTAAAGGAATGTTTGGTTGTATTTCTAGTATTTCTGGTTTAATTTTAATCATTTTCATTATTTTTCTACTTTCTTCATTGGGGTGAATATTATGTTTTTGTGAATCCTTTAGTATATCTTTTAAATTTTTATCTCCAGGTAAAATTTCCCATTTTAAATTCTTTTTCTTTATGAATTTATTTTTTTCCATAATCTTCCACTCTAAGGAATTTATATATATTTCAGTCATATTTTCACCGTAAATTTTTAAACCTAAAATAAATTGAATAACTATAAATAAATAGGTTAGGTATTTCATAAGAAAAAAAAATTATATTTAATCGAACTTTGTTTTAAAAAGATTTAAAGCATTTGAGAATTATTCAAACATTATTTAAATTTTATCATCTAAATTTTTAAATAAAATCCTAATGCCTTATCAATTTTTTTGTAAAGCAAAGTTGTATTTATTTGTATTTATATTTAGAAATTCCTTGGACTAACTAATCTTTATCAAATAATCAAAAAAGTTGAATCTTTTTTATAACTTATAAAACCTTTATATATTACAACTTGTTTTACTAACTACTAAATGATAAAAGAAAAATATGAATGTATTCTCAAAGAAGTTTGTTTAAAAAAAAGTAATAGAAGAGTAACTTAAAATAGCTTTAAAGGAAGAAAAACTTCAGCAAGAAAAAAATTTATTCCAAACCTAGAAAAATAGCAAATAGAAAAAAATAATTATTACTTTTCTTATACTGTTTTTCCCTAATTTATTATTTTTCGGGTTTCTTAACTCTTTCAATCATAATATTTTTTCTTATTAGGAAATTGCAGCTAGTAATTAGAAATGAAAGATTGAAATTCTTTTGTACATATATCAACTTGGGGATAAAAAAGTCAAAGCTATAAAGATTCAAAATTGGAATTAGAAAATATTGTTGGAGATATTTATAAAAATTGCAAAAATTTTTATATCAAAGAAAAAACATAAAAAGGATTTAGATTAAATCCTTTAATGAGTAATATGGTTTTTAGATTCCTTTAATATTGTCAACAAGTGTTTTGGAGGATAAGTAGCAATTGGTAGTAATTTAGAATTGTCACGACCGATCATTAATAAAAAAATTCAGATATTACTTAAATCTCTTCTTAGAAAAAACGAATAAAGACGAAAAAATATTGAATAATTCGTAATGATAAAATTGGAATAGTATATTATTTTATATATCAATAAATAAGTGTTTTTTATCATGATTATCTCTTCTCATTCCATCAAAAAATGAAAGACAATCGTAAGAAATGGGCACTGCAATACACATTTTGTACCAAACTTTACTTAAGAAATTAGGAGAAGGTATATTCATAAATTGCATAAATCGGGGATCACTTTTTTTTGAAACCAAAGTGTAAATTTTGTAACTAAATTTTGTAAGTAGCAAAAAATCATCTGGGGAAAATGACTCCATATAAATAACTGGTTTAAAACGTTTAATTGTTTCTGATGCACCAACCAAAACTTCAGAATCACATCCATCAACGTCTATCTTTATTCCATTTATAGATATGCCATCAAACTTTTTTAGTAATTCCAATTGGGCGTAAAGAGAATCAATTGTAATTGTTTTCATTAAACTTTCTGTAATTACTTTATCTCCTGTTTCATGTCCTAAAACTTTTGATTTCCCAAAACCATGAGAATTTTGTTGAATAGAAATTTCAACATCGTTTTTACTATATGCTGGACGTTTGATATTATGAACTACTTTATCTTTCCAGTTGCGTTCAATTTCGATTAAACATTGAGACATGCACTTATCAGAAGTTTCAATATTTATAAAATGAGTAAATTTATCATAAAGTAAATGCGAGAAATAACCGCTATGAGCACCAACGTCAATCAAACATCCTCCAGTCCTAACAGAATGCAAAAATAGCTTTTCTAATCCCCAATCACAATAGCCCGCAGTAATAAAAACCTCGCTGGCAGTTGGGTCCCAATCCTGACAAATATACTTTGGCCTACTTTTTGAATTTATATAAGATGGGAGAAAAGTTACTTTGCTTCTAAATAACTTCAAAAATAGGTAAGTTATGCTTCTTTTAAGATAAAAAAAGTATCCAGTTTGTTCAATAAATATTTTATTAGGAGGAAAAATCCTCTTTATAATTCTTTTTAATGTCTTCTTAATCATTTTTCTCCCCAACCAAATCCCCTAGCTGGTTAATGATTTATATATTAACATTACTTTTAATTCATGTATTAAGTATCAACCTAAATTTTTTCTTTCAAAACCAAAAGAAAAATGTAATGTGAATATTTCCCTTGCTTGGCGCATATTCTGGCAAAGAATTGGATATTTGACCACAGTACCAGTTAATCAAAGACTTTAATATGCTAGGGTGATTCGTATTAAAACAATAGGGGCCATAGCTCAGCTGGTAGAGCACCTGCATGGCATGCAGGGGGTCAGCGGTTCAAATCCGCTTGGCTCCACTTATCTTTCCACTTTGGTTTATTTAAAGACTGACATAAATAAAGTAATTATTATTATTTCTAGCCCTTTAAATTACTGAAAGACATTCTCGGGTAAAGGCAGTCGTATTGGCTCCATCGGGATTTTTGATAACTACAAACTAATTGAACAAAAATACATTTGTAATATCCCACTTTTATTGAAATACTTTTGAAATTAGATTCTCTGAGACTAATCCTTGGATGCCATCTTAAATTATCAAAACTACTTTTTTATTTTAATAAGTTAAATAAATACAAATAAACAATTGTGAGAACTATAATTTTTAAATAATACTTATCTCAGCAATGTTCAAAATACTTAATTTATTAATTTCAAAATTTACGCAAATTTCAAATTTTTCAAGATATTTATATATTTTCTTCTCAAGAATATTGCCTGTCCCTACAAAAAAAGTAAGGGGCGTACCTATAAAAATTGTTATCCCCTTAAATCATCTAGGAGTATATGACTCAATTAAAAAATGGGAAGCTAGAGAACCTGAAACATTGGATTGGATAGATGAATTTGAACAAAACTCAATCTTTTTTGATATTGGATCTAATTTTGGGAATGAAACTCTATATGCTGCTTTAAAAAGAAATTCACCCAAAAAAATAGTTAGTTTTGATATTGATCTTAATGCTAGTTTTATGCTCGCTTATAATATTTTGTTAAATAAAATTAAAAATGTAGAACAATATTTTGTGGGTATATCAGGTAAAAAAGAATTTATTCATTATGCGCAACATACAAATTTTGCTTGCGTTAAAGATAGACCTAAATATGACAAAATTACATTGAAAACATTTAGTATTTCTATTGATGAATTTATTAGTGAGACTGGAATTGTACCAAACTATATAAAAATTGATGTTGATGGTATTGAAAATCGAATAGTAGGCGGGATGGAATTAATTCTAGATAATCCTGAACTTAAATCAGTTTTAATAGAAGTCGACGAAAATACAAAAGAGGAAGTAATAAAATTTTTGAATTCTAAAGGTTGGGAATCAGTATTTGAAACTGATATGAGAGGAGTAAATACTTATAATATTATTTTTAAAAGATATAGAAATCTATGATATTTTGGAAATACTTTACTCGTCTAATAAATTTATTACCATTAGTAAAATCAAATAACTAGCTATTAATCTATTAAGTAAGATATTCATTAAAATTCATTTTCTAATTTTTTGTGATAAAAAATAAAAATTTTTACTACATAATTTTTTTCTATTAGAGGACTATAATAATTTGATTAAACAAATTAGTATTTTTTGAATTTCTACAAAATACATTTTTATCAATTTGAAAACTTACAAAAAAAATTTGCAGAACATGAATAAAAATAAAGCATTAATTTTTGATACTCACCCAACTTCTTATAGATCAAATCTTTACAAAAATTTAGGAGAAGATCTTAAAAATAACCTCTTGATATGTTATCTTTCAGGATATTCATTAAGAAGTCATGTTGATATAGATTTTAATTCGATAATTAATGATACTGGTGTATCAACCGAAAATTATATATTTAAGATTCTTTCTAAAATAAAAAAACCTCGGAAAGTTGGGTTTTCAATTTTTTATTTTGTTAAAGCAATAAAAATCATAGGAAGTTTTAAACCTAAAATAATAATCTTTACTTCTTTGGCTTATCCAATTTTTGCTTTTCTTGCATTTTTTATCTTTCTAACAAATAGAGATATTAAATTAGGATTAAGAACAGAGACTGAAGATTTATCAAGAAAGAGATCACTTTTTAAAAGCTTTTTAAGAAATATTATTTATCATATTATTTATTATCCAATAAAAATTTTCATGCCTATTGGATATAGATCAAAAAAACATTTTCTAAAGTATAAAAATAATCAAAAACATATTATAGAGGTACCTTATGTATCTGCGCCAACAATTTCAAATATTAATTCGGAAGCGATTAAAAAAATTAGATCACAAAAAAGGAAAGAATTAAAAATAAGAAAAAATACAAAAATTATAACTTTTGCAGGAAAACTAATTAATAAAAAAAATGTAGATTACATTATAAATTCTCTAACATATTCTTTCCCAGAAACTCTTAATCCCTCCAATATTCATCTTTTAATAATAGGCGAAGGTGTAGAAAAAAAATATTTGAAAAATTTATGCAAAATAATGAAAAAGAAAAAAGGCATTAATTATAGTTTTACTGGATTTGTTGAACCTGATAAATTAAATACCTTTTACCTTGCTTCTGATATATTTGTATTACCTTCAAGGCAATCAGGGGAAACTTGGGGAATAGTATGTAATGAAGCCCTAGAGTGTGGTTGCAGTTTAATAATTTCAGAATATGCTGGATGTTCTTGTGATTTTTCAAGTCTAGAAAGAGTAGAAGTAATAGATATAAATTCTTATAATTCTTTTTCTGAAGCTCTAATTAAACTTTATAATTACAAATGGGATTATAAGTGGTGTAAGGAAGTAATATCTGGTAAATATTCTTTGCAGTCAGTTTCTAAAAAGTTATCTAACTATATTAAAAAGCTATGAAAATCTACAAACTATCATCAAAAAAAATATAAATTTAATGAAAAAAGTTATTATTCTGCATAGATATCTTGTTAACAAGGGAGGGGCTGAAAGGGTTGCTCTTGATGATCATAATTTACTTTTAGAGCTTGGTTATAGAAGCAAAATATTATGCTTATTTAGGTGCAAAAAAAGCTGGGAAGGGAATAATATTGAAAGTGTCCTTGAAAAAAAACCCAAAAATATATTTATAAAATTAATTGGAAATTTTAAAATAATTCTTAGAATTTTAGTCTATAAGCCAGAATATCTCTTAACTTCTTCTTCACCTTTAATAGGATTACTTTCAAAATTAATTGGTTCAAAAGTTATATATTTAGATCATCATCCAATAACGATGTCTCCTTTTGGAACTCTAAGATCCTTAAAAATATTAGAAAAAAAAATTAGTAAATATTATCCTGAATCCTTTGATTTTAATAATTATAATTTAAGTAAAGACATAAATACTTTAATATCTCAATTCAAATTATATTTGAGTTACTTTTCTTATTCATTTTTTGATAAGGTGGTTGTATTATCAAATTATTCAAAATTAGAGAAAAGAAATTTATTAAATAAAGAATCATATATTTCTGTACCCTATTTTAATAAAAGTTTTGTTAATCTAGAATATATTAAGAAAGTAAAATTAAAGAAAAAATATATATTAAGTGTCTCTAGACTTCATGAAAATAAAAATATAGAAAATATAATTGAAGGATTTTTAGAATCAGACTTGAAAAATAATGGTTTTAAATTAATTATTGTTGGTGATGGTCCATTAAAAAATAAATTAAAAAAATCTATAAAAAATTCAGATAATATTGAATTAATAGGACAAGTATCAGATGATGCATTATTAAGTTTATATGCAGAAGCATATATGTTTGTTTCACTGCAATATGCAGATTATAACCTCACTGCTATTGAAGCAATGTTAGCCAATTGTCAAATCGTAGTTCCTCACATCTTGTATCTAGGAAAATCCCAATATATAAATGATAAAAATATAAATTTCATAAAAGAAATTAGTTCTAAAGAAGAGCTTTCAGAAACTTTTAAAAAAATTGCTAAGTTATATATTGAAAATAAACCTTATGAAATCCTAAACTTAGATTTTTATAATTATCTTTCATGCAAAGAAAGAAGAATAAAAGAACTATTATCGTAAATTTTATTTATCAATAAAAAAATCCTATTAAATATTTTATAGAAGCCATTTAAAAAAATAATTTTTTAATAAATAAATTTTTTGTTTAGATAATTTTGAGTTTTCGCTAATAATAAATATAGGAAAATCATAAGGATTCAGATTTTCTATAAAATTTGTTAAATAAATTGGAGATAAAAAAATAATATTTTTTTTCATCGATTTCTGAAAATAAAAATCTTATCCATTGTTCCTCTAAAAATTTATTATTATTTTCATTAATAAAAATTAATTTATAAATCTTATTTTTATTTAGAATTTTTGTTTTTTCTTTTTTAATAAGTAGTTAATAAAAATTATCAATTTCTAAGATAACTTCTGATACATAATCAATTTCTTCATCAAGCAAACCTAATCCGGATGGTATATAAAATCCATATTCGCTTATATAGTTTGCATTCGAAAATTCAGTTTTCTCATAATTATTTTTATTAAGTTTAAATTTTGATAGCACCGGTTGCTTATGTAATGGATAAAAAAATGGCCTTGATCCTATATTTTTTTTCTTTAAATTATTTATAATTACTTCTGCTTTTTCAATATTATTTTTCATAACAAGTCCGAATACCCAATATATATTCTCAGAATAAGATAATGATTTAAGTGGAAGATTAAAGTTTTTCAAATCGGTTAAATTTTTATGGTATCTTTGCCCAATTTGCCTTTTTCTTTTAACATTTTCATTTAACCTTTCTAATTGACCAATGCCCAATGCCGCTTGAAGATTAGTCATCCTTAAATTCCATCCTATTTCGTTATGGAGAAATCTTTTTTTATTGTCAAAACATAAATTTCTTAATTTTAAAAGTCTATAATAAATTTCAGGTTCATTAGTAATTATCATACCTCCTTCCCCTGTAGTTATATGTTTATTTGGATAAAAACTAAAGGTACTAGCAATTCCATGACTACCGCATAAGGTATCTTTGTAATTTAAGCCAATAGCTTCTGCGGTATCTTCTATTAAGAAAAGATTATTATCTTGACATATCTTTTTTAGAGGATCTAAATCAACAGCTAATCCATAAATATGAACTGCTAATATTGCCTTTGTTTTAGGTGTTATTTTTTCTTCTATTTTATTTATATTTATATTCCAACTATAAAAATCACAATCTATAAAAACTGGAATAGCACCGATTCTAAGAACATAATGCATACAGGAGATTATAGTAAAAGTTGGCATAATAACTTCATCACCAGCCTTTATGCCCAAAGACTCAAATGTAATATCAAGGGCAGCAGTTCCATTAGTAACTGCCACTCCAAATTTTTTATTATGCAATTCTGCAAATCTTTCTTCGAAATTTTTAACATAAGCCCCTTCAGAAGATATCCAACCTGTATCCAAACAATCCATTACAAGTTTTTTTTCTAAGTCTCCAATTTTTGGAGTATTGACTGGAATAAATTTATTATCCATTTTTATAAACGAAAACAACTCCCCATGTTTTATTTGATGGAAATTTACCTGTTAACCATTCTTCATTAACTAAATTTTGAAATCCATGTTTTTTTGCTATGGCATCTATTTCTGTAATGCTGAAATGTCGCATTAAATGCTTTTCTTCAAAAGTTTCATTAGAATTTAGATTTTTATCAAAAATGAAAAACTTATAATTAACTTCTACTAGATTGTTTATGTAGTCAATTTTGGGAGTAGCAATTCTTGTTATTTCGTAATTTTCATTATTTATTTCTAATACTCTTATGGAAGGCTCAATACTCATTACAGCAGGAGTAAACCATACATCAAAAATAAATAAACCTCCATCAGAAAGATTTGACTTTGTATTACAAAATAAAGAATCAAGTGAATCAATATCATTGATATAGCTAACAACATGAAATAAAGCAGTAATAACATTAAATTTTTTGTCACTTTGAAAATCAACTATATTTGTACATTCAAGTTCTAAACCTTCAAGTTTTGGAATCATTTGTAACATCTCGGCTGATATATCTATACCTTTCACCTTATAACCTAATTTAAGCATTTCCTGTAAATGCCTTCCTGTCCCACATCCAAGTTCAAGAATATGATCTGTATTTGGTTTAAACCTCTTAATAAAATTATCGATATAGATAGCTTCACTATAACTATCCTTATTTTTATAAATAAGATTATAAAATTCCGATGATTTTTTAAATTGAGATTTTTTATTTCTCATAACTTAAAATCTTGTTTTGTCCATTTCGCCATTATACGGACCCTGCTTCACTTCTATTATTTCACTTTGTTCTAACATTTCAAATCCATGTCCTCCAGAAGCAAGAAGGATGAAATCACCAGTATTAAGAATTGTACTTTCTGTATAAACTTTTTCATTATCATAAAAATTTACCTTAACCTTACCCTTCTTAACAAAAAGAACTTCCTGGGTTAATGTAACTGATCTTTGAATTTTATTATGCATATGAGGTTGAATAATATAACCTTTTGGTCTATTCATATAACCCAATTGCTGAGAAAAATCATCAGGTGTCAAAAATTTTATCCCTTCATCTTCAAATGATGATCTAAGAATGATTGCGTAAATTTCTTTTTTGTTCTTAATATATTCAATCATTAAATCTCTAATTTGATCTATTTATAAAATTATAAATTTAAGGAATTAATAAATTTAATTTAATAAAAAATTATTAATGTTTTGTTTCATCTCTAAAATATGTTATAGAAAGATTCATAAGTTTTCACACATTTTTAAAAATAGCTTTTTTTATAGCTCTTTTAATCTAGTGATTTATAATTTTGATTATTCTTATAAAGTTTAAGATCAGTTTTGTAATAATTAGAACGAACCAAAGTAGAAAATAATTATTGAATTAAAAATCCCATAAGAGATAAAATTTTTAAAGATTAAGTTTTCTCAAATTTTTCCAAATGTTTATTCCAGAAAAAGACTTTGCAGATTTAGTTGCAAAAACTCCACTTATTGCTCTTGATCTTTGTATCATCAAAAATAAGTGTATGTTATTGGGTAAAAGATTAAATAGTCCTGCAAAAAACACTTTTTTTGTTCCAGGAGGAAGAATACTAAAAAGGGAAAAAATCGATGTTGCAATAAAAAGAATATTGCAAGAAGAGCTTAATTTGAAATTTAAAAACAATCATTTTTCAATTAGCTTTATTGATGTTTTTGAACATTTTTACGATGATAATTTCCAGGGCAACAAAAATTATGACACTCATTATGTAACCCTCGCATATCTAATTAAAGATAAGGATCTTATTAAGGAGAATATTAATCCTATTAAGAATCAACAACATAAAGAATATATTTGGTATGACATAGATTCTAATGAAAACAAAAATTTAAATATTCATAATTACACTAAAAAGTATTTTGTGCACAAAAAGATTAAGTATTTTTCTTGAAGTTTAAAGATTTTTATAAATAAAATTCATATTAAACTTTTTAATTATCGTTAATTAATTAAATTCAAAGAAGAAAAAAGAGATTTAATAAAAAGATGTATTTAGAGCATATATAAAAGTAGCTATTTTTCTTCTTTAATTAGATATAGATTTTCAGTAGCTATTTTGAATATTAAGTTATATGATTAAAATTTAATTAAAAGTTTCAGTATCATATTCAAATGGATGAACTTCCATAAAAATTGCTTCTATTTTTTAAGCCATTCTTTTTACCCATAAAATAAATCAAATTCACTACCTTTAATATCAATTTTCGAGAAATCTATTGATTTATTTATAGAAAGCAGTTTATTTTATAGAATTGATTGACTCTAGAAATAAAATTTATAATTTAAAAGTCTCTTTAGATAAAAGTCTCTTTAGAATGATAGTATAGGCTAAAGCCAGAAGTTTCAAATTAAACACGTTGTTGGGAATTTTTAATAGTTTAATCAGTATTTTTGCTCTTTTCTTACTAAGTATTTCTTTAAGAATTATTTTAGAGAAATGTGGCCAAAGCTGGATTAAGACTAAATCTCATACAGCTACCTTGACTTTATTGCCAGTTGTTACTTATGTAATAACGAGAGTTATTTCAGGGAATATAGCTCTATCACTTGGAATGGTTGGGGCCTTGTCAATTGTTAGGTTTAGAAATCCAGTAAGATCTCCTCTTGAATTAACTGTTTATTTTAATTCAATTGCCATGGGTATAGCATCCTCTTCCGATATTAGATATTTGTTCATACTAGTGTTTTCAATTTATATGATAACTTTTTTATTATTCTTAATTTCATATTTATCAAAGAAATATTTTAAGAAACAATTTTTTATTAATTCTTTTTCAGAAGGCGTTTCTCTTTGTACCCTTGAGATTGAAACTAATTCAAGTATTCAAGAAATAGAAAATTCAAGATTTCTTAAATCAATATCCTATTCAAGTGATAAAAACATAAAGTATCTCTTAGCATCAAGTGATTTTGAATTTTTAAAGAATTTTATTTTTAGTTTAAAAGATAATAAATATTTAGTAAATTTCCAACTAAATGAAGGATAGTTATCTTTGAAAAAGTTCTTATTAACCTTAATAATTACTTTTTTTTATGGGACTTATTCGAAAAATTTATTAGCTTCTTGTGATTTTAAGACAGGTAATTATATAGATCAATTATCATTGCCAAATTCTATTAAAAGAATAGATATAAAAGTACATGAGCCAAGAAGATATTTTATTAATTCCTACAGGATTTTATCTACTCCAAGTTCAAGTATCAAGAAAAAATTTAAAAAAAAATTTAAAGCGGATGTTAATGTCAAGTTTGATTTTGGTTCTTGTTCTTACAAAGGGAAAATATGGCAAAATGGAGATTATAAAGATCATATAAAACTAGTTGAAGGTGGACAAATTTCAAAATCTTTAAATGTAAAACTTGAAGAAGGAAATATCTTAAACGCTACAAAATTTAAACTGTTTATACCTGAAACAAGAAATAATTATAATGAGATCCTTGGAGCATTAATTGTTAAAAGTCTAGGTTTTATATCGCCTGAGACTTTTGAAGTTAAAGTAAATACAAATAATTATGAATCTAAAATGATTTTCCAAGAAGATTCTCAAAAAGAATTATTAGAA
Source organism: Prochlorococcus sp. HOT208_60m_808G21 (assembly GCA_002026015.1). GTDB lineage: Bacteria > Cyanobacteriota > Cyanobacteriia > PCC-6307 > Cyanobiaceae > Prochlorococcus_A. The sequence continues at coordinate 114,281 of MWOY01000107.1, forward strand.
AGAAATTCAAGAAGGGAAGGACCAATATTTGAAGGAGATGAAACAATTTTATGGGGTCAGGAAAAGGGAAAAGTTGGAGGAGGTTTTAAAGGAGAACTTGAGAAATTAGCATTATCTAGATTAATTAATTATAAATGGTTCCTGAGAGGTGAAAGCTCTCAATCAATTACTTTATCTGCATTTTCTAAACTTCAAGATGCATATTTGGAAAGGTCACATGATAAAGATATGTACTATTATGTAAACCCAAATAAAAAAAATGATATTTTTGCTTATTACCGATTTTCATTACTTGCTATGAACGGCTTACATGGTTTAAGGCCTCATAATATGAAGTTTTACTTTAACAGTTTTGAAAATAAATTTGAACCTATATATTATGACGGGAGCATAGATTTAAATAATCCTAAAAATGAAAAAATATTAATTTCTAATTTAGAAAATATAATATTAGATCAAAATTATGAATATCCAAGCATTATTTTAAATGATAAAGTAAATTATATTGATATCATTAAGAGTCAATTTAGGAAAAGAGTTTTAGAATATGATAAAAAATTAGATAATTTTACAAATGAAAGTATTAATAATTTTTTATCTAATTCAAAATATGTAAGGAGAAAATTGAAAGAAATAAAACCCAAAATTATACCTAAAAAAGATTATAGATTTTTATTTTTAAAAGAGAATTCTAAATTAAAAGCTGAAAAAAATATTATTAAAAATTTCAATATAGATAATAATAAAGTAAATTTGATAATGGAAAATGAAAAAGAATTTACTACTGATATTAATACTATGAGTAAAATTATTAGCAGAAAAGAAATAGATAAAGAGAGATATGTTTTTCTTCCTGAAAAAAGCAAAATTGAACAAAATAACGAATTAATTAAAACAAAAATTCCAGAATTAAATTCTGAAATAATTCACCATAAATCATCAAAAGTAATATTCGAAAATGATAATTTTTTAAGAAAATTGATTATTCTTCAGAATTTTAAAGACCAATCAATATTAATAAATGGCGGTGAATTTAATAATTTACTTATAATAATTAAAGACAATAATAACCTTTCAAAAAAAGATAAAAATCTTCAGAGGTTTAACAAAAGAGGTCTTACGGGGTGTCTAAATATTTATAAAGCTAATTTTGAAAATACCTCAATAAGGTTTGAAGGAGGCAAATGTGAGGATAGTGTAAATATTGTTTCTTCTAAAGGAAGTTTAGATAATGTTGTAATTAATAATGCTTTTCAAGATGCCTTAGATTTAGACTTTTCAGATATTTCTATAAACAAAATCTCTATAAAAAATGCTGGGAATGATTGTCTTGATTTAAGTTCAGGTAATTATTTAATAAAAAATGGAAATTTTGAAAATTGTTTTGATAAAGCTATTTCGGTTGGAGAGAAATCTTTATTAAAGTCGAAAGATATTAAGATTTTGAATTCTAATATTGGAGTTGCTGTAAAAGATTTATCTAAATTTGTAAATGGAGCGATCAATATACAAAATACTTCTAAATGTATTCAGGCATTTCAGAAAAAACAAGAATTTGGAGGTGCTTATGTAGATCTAAATAATGTCAATTGTGTTGGTGATTATCAAGTCGATAAAAATTCAATAATCAACTTTAAATAATATGAGTTTTAGGAAAGAAAAAAAATTTAAGTTAAGTCGAAGTGAAATTAAATTATTAAAGTTTTCATTTTTTGAAAAAGGGATGAAAGTTTTATACCCAAAAAGAATAATAAAAAGTTGTTATTTTGATAATCTAAATCTTAAAATGTTCCATGATTCTGAAGAAGGTATTTTGCCAAGAAAGAAAATAAGATTGCGTTGGTATGGGGATCTTAAGGATTTAAATCAAGAAATTAAAATATCCTCTATTGAGGGTAGATTTAAAAAGGTTAATCAAATAAAAATCGACAACTTACATGATCTGAAAAAATATA
>MWOY01000108.1 GCA_002026015.1 Prochlorococcus sp. HOT208_60m_808G21
ATCAATTCCTTCCCGTAAAAACTTTTTAGATTTTTTGCCAAGTAATTTTAGNCATGAGAAATCTTTTTTTGTTCAAAATAATCTAACTGACTTTGAAAAATTAAGTAATCTTTCGGACTTAGATATAAATGAGATTCAAAGAAAATCTTCACTATGTACATTAAATAATTTAAAGAAAATTAGAGCTATAGCTATTTTTAAAAAAGAAATTGGAATTTCTCCTGCGCAAGCATATCTACTTTTACATTGCGGTATATCTTCTCTCAAATCATTATCACTATCTACCCCTTACGAATTAGAACGCAAAATTGGCAGATTAGAAAGAATTCTTAGAGTAAAAACTGAGACAGAAACAACTTTTACTCTCTTAAAAGAATGGATTAATAAAGCTAGTCAAATCGACAAATCTATTGGAAGTCTTGGATAAAAAAATTTTTTAATGTAGAATTTAGAAAAAGTTAGTGATAATGAAACCTTTGTTATTTTTTTTATTTTTGTTTTCCAACTCTTTATACCCTGTTTTAAGTCAATCTAACTTATTGGAAACTGTAAAAAAGAATCCAAACGAAGCTAGGAATTTATGTAATAAGTTTAGAGAGTTTAATTCAAAAGGCATTTCAGCTAGTTCAGATAAAGCTATAGAGTATATATCAAACAAAAAAAAGTTAACTCCTGTTAACGCAGAGATCTTTTCTATTTACGTCATTGGGCTGCACTGCCCAGACATAATCTAAATCCTAAATGTCAGGTTCAAGATGGTTTGACAAGTCTCTAGCACTTAGAGATGGAGTAAGACTTATATCAAGGATTTGGTTACCTAATAGGGAAGGGTCATGGCCTGCATTATTGATGAGACAACCATATGGTAGGGAAATAGCTTCAACTATTACCTATGCTCACCCAGAATGGTGGGCTTCCAAAGGGTATATGGTAATAATTCAAGATGTTAGGGGTATGGGTTCATCTGAAGGAGTTTTTAATGGTTTTTCTCAAGAAGCTAGCGATACTTCAGAAACACATAAATGGGTAAGGTCTCTAAAAGAATGTAATGGGAAACTTGGCTTATATGGTTTTTCATATCAAGGATTTACTCAACTAACTGGTGAATTAAATTCAAAGCCGCCCGATTGTTTATCTCCAGCAATGACTGGGATGAATATTAAGGATCATTGGTGTTCAGATGGAGGAGCATATTGGTGGCATAACAATATTGCATGGGGACTTCAAATAGCAGCACTAAAAATGAAAAGAGAAAATAAATTGCTTGAGTGGGAAAAGATAAGATTAACCTTAGAAAATAAAAGTTATTTACGGGAAGGAATTGATACTTTAAAAAAATATGATCCCAATAGCTTTGTTTTGGAATGGTTTAAAAATTTAAATAATGCTCGCGCATTTGAAGAGTTTAAACCAATTTCAACATGGATTAAACAACCTATGTTAATTATTGGAGGACTTTGGGATCCACATTTAAAAGGTGCCCTTGATCTTTATAAAAAGTCTAAAGAAGCTGGTGGAAGCCCAGAGATTATTATTGGAAATGCGACACATCTAAATTGGTGGGAGGGATCACAAGAATCTTTATTAAATTTTTTTGATAAACATTTAAAATCACATGAAAATTTAAATTCTAAGAATTTTAAAGACGAAAAAAAAATATGGAATATTTCATTAAATAAATGGGAAGAATTAGATAATAAATTTCACCCTGATTTTATTTTTGGGCTCAAAAGCGATGGCACAGCAAATGTAGAGGTTGAAGATGGAAGTATGACCAAAAATTCAAAAGGATCAGGATGGTTCACAATTGTTAATGACCCATGGAGACCTACTCCATCTGACGGTGGTCATTTAGGTCCAAATCCAGGAAAGTTTAATAGAAGTATTATTGATAAACGCCTAGATGTAGGTGTTTTTCAAACCAATTCTTTTGAAGAAGATCAATATTTAAGAGGAGTTCCAACATTAGAAATCCAAGTAAAAAGTGATCAGCCCAATTTCGATATCTGTCTGGCTTTATCTCTAGTTGAAGATGGTAATGAAAAGGTGAATCAATTTTCAACAGGATTCTTAAGGGTTAAAAACTCCAAAATAAGTGAAGAATGCATTTATCAAATCACAATGCAACCAACAAATATTTGCTTGATTAAAGATAGCAAGCTTCGCTTATCTATATCTGCAGCAGCTTATCCCGCTATTGGAGTTAATCCTGGATTTGGGGAGGGAAATGTTGGATCGCCTTCAGCAAATCATAGAGTTATTACTCTAAGTTTTAGTCTTGATAAAACATTTATGAAAATGACCCCTTTTTTTTATAAATAATTATTTTTTTTGGTTAATCATTTGATATTATTAATCGTTAATATCTACCAGTCATGATCGAGAAAATTCAAGCAGACTGGATTAAATCAGAAGCTATCAACCTAGAAAATTGTTGCAATGATAATCCATTAAAAATATTAGGTCCTCATTTTTATGAAGAACAATGGATAATTAGGGTATGGATGCCTGAAGCCGACGAAGTTAAAATAAATTTTAAAAACAATACCTATGAGGCGGAAAGAATAAACCATAAATGGCTTTTTGAAGCTATTCTGCCTGAAAATCCGAATTATAATTACGAAATAAATATTTCACGAGGAGGGGTCACACATACACAACATGACCCTTGGTCATATAGAGATGAGTGGATGGGAGAAGTTGATAGACATCTTTTTGCAGAAGGTAATCATCATCATATTTGGGAAAAAATGGGAGCACATCTCATTGAAGAAAAGAATCAAAAAGGAGTCATGTTTTGCATTTGGGCTCCAAATGCAAAATCAATTTCGATAATTGGAGATACAAATTCTTGGGATGGAAGACATCACCCAATGCAAAAAAGATTAGGGGGGATTTGGGAACTATTCATGCCAACAATGCAAGAGGGCGATAAATATAAATACGAAATAAGAACACAACAAGGTCATATTTATGAGAAAGCTGATCCATATGGTTTCCTTCATGAAATCAGACCTCAAAATGGTTCAATAGTTTCAAAATTGAAAAACTTTAACTGGAATGATAGTTCTTGGATTTCAAATAGAGATTCTTCTAGTCAAATTAACAAGCCAATTTCAGTTTATGAAATGCATTTAGGAAGTTGGCTCCATGAATCAACAGATAATAAATATTTTGAGGACAATGGTGAACCAAGAGACCCAGTGCCTGCAGCCGATTTAAAACCTGGAACAAGATTATTAACTTATCCAGAATTAACCGAGAAACTCATCCCTTACGTAAAAGAGAGAGGATTCACTCATATTGAACTAATGCCAATATCTGAACATCCTTTCGATGGTTCATGGGGATACCAAGTTACAGGCTGGTATGCACCAACAAGTAGATTTGGCACTCCAAATGAATTTAGAGAGTTTGTAAATAAATGTCATGAAGAGGGCATAGGCGTAATTCTTGATTGGGTGCCTGGTCATTTTCCAAAAGATAAGCATGGTTTAGCATTTTTTGATGGCTGTCATCTTTATGAACATGGAGATTCACGCATAGGTGAACATAAAGAATGGGGTACCCTTATATTTAACTACAGCAGAAACGAAGTAAGAAATTTCTTAGTAGCTAACCTCGTTTATTGGTTTGAAGAGTTTCATATTGATGGCATAAGAGTAGATGCAGTAGCTTCAATGCTTTATAGAGATTATCTACGTCCAGATGGAGAATGGATACCCAATGAAAATGGTGGTAATGAAAATATAGAAGCCGTTAAATTTCTTCAACAGGCTAATCATGTACTCTTCCAACATTTCCCAGGTGCACTTTCTATCGCGGAAGAATCAACAACCTGGCCAATGGTAACCAAACCAACTGACATGGGAGGGTTAGGGTTTAACTTAAAATGGAATATGGGATGGATGCACGATATGCTTGATTATTTTGAAATAGATCCTTGGTTTAGGCAATTCCATCAAAATAGTGTAACTTTCTCAATTACATATAACTATACAGAGAACTTTATGCTTGCACTTAGTCATGATGAGGTTGTCCATGGGAAAAGTCATCTTTTGCATAAAATGCCTGGCGATGACTGGAAGAAATACGCAAATACTCGAGCATTACTAACTTATATGTGGACCCACCCTGGTAAAAAAACGATATTTATGGGAATGGAATTTGGGCAAAGACAAGAATGGAATGTTTGGGATGATCTGCAATGGGAGTTGCTAGAATTTGAGCCTCATAACGGTATCAGAAACTTGATTGATGACCTAAACGTTCTTTATAAAAATGAACCCGCATTATGGAAAAATGACTTTGATCCTTATGGATTTCAATGGATTGATTGTAATGACAAATCTAATTCGGTTATAAGTTTCATGAGAAGAGAAAACGATACCAATGAGTGGCTTGTTGTTGTTGCCAACTTTACACCTAATACTCATGGGTCATACAAAGTAGGTGTTCCTTTGGAAGGATTCTATAAAGAAATATTTAATTCAGATGGCTCTAGATACGGAGGCAGTAACAAAGGGAATATGGGGGGAAAAGAAACTATAAATTACAATATTCATGATTATCAAAATGCTCTAGAACTTGCTTTGCCCCCATTAAGCGTAAGTATCTTCAAACATCAATCAAAGAAATAAGAAGGCTCATTTAACTTAGTGCTTCATATAAATGTTCATATAACGCTTTTGCTCTGCTTTACATTGTAAGATTTTTAAGTTGGATTTTAATTTTTTTTAAAAAATATCGAATTGAAAAATGGGTCAAGATTTACCACTACTACTTTCTGCCGCATTAGGTAAAAAAGTAAATAGGCCTCCAGTATGGATGATGAGGCAGGCAGGAAGATATATGAAAATCTATAGAGATTTAAGGGAGCGTTACCCAAGCTTTAGAGAGAGGTCTGAAAATCCAGAACTATCATATGAGATTTCAATGCAACCTTTTCATGCTTTCAAACCGGATGGTGTGATCCTTTTTTCAGATATTCTCACCCCTCTTCCAGGGATGGGCATAAATTTTGAAATAATAGAAAGTAAGGGTCCAATAATTGAGGACCCAATAAGAACTCTTAAACAAATAGAAAATTTAAAAGAATTAAATCCAAGTGAGAGTTTAAGTTTTGTTGGGCAAGTTCTTTCTTCACTAAAAAAAGATGTGAATAATGAGGCAACAGTTTTAGGTTTTGTTGGCGCGCCTTGGACTCTAGCCGCATATGTAGTTGAAGGTAAAAGCAGTAAAAATTATTCTTTAATAAAATCAATGGCTTTTAAAGAGCCAGATTTACTTCATAAACTTCTTGATCATTTTGCAAAATGCATTGGTGAATATCTTAAATATCAAATAAAATCTGGAGCGCAGGTAGTACAAATTTTTGATTCATGGGCTGGTCAACTAAGCCCACAAGATTACGATATCTTTGCTGGGCCATATCAAAAAAAGGTTGTTGACATTGTAAAAGCAGAATACCCAGAAACACCAGTAATTCTTTACATTTCAGGAAGTGCTGGTGTCATAGAAAGAATGGCAAAAACTGGAGTCGATATAATCTCATTAGACTGGACAGTAGATATTGAAGAGGCTTGTAAGAGAATACCTAGCAGGATAGGAATTCAAGGTAATGTAGACCCAGGCATTTTATTCGGGAACAAAGAATCAATAAAAGAAAGAATAGATAATACTTTCAATAAAATTAAAGACAGAAAATATATTCTTAATTTGGGTCATGGGATTTTACCTGGTACTCCAGAAGAAAATGCTCAAACATTTTTTGAACATGGAAAAAAACTCACTTACTAGTCAAAGTCTTGGCATATAAAAACTTATTAATCACGGGTGCGAATGGATGTGTTGGCCAATATTTAGTTGATTGGTTTTTAAAAAATACAAAATTCAGGCTTTATCTAATGGTAAGAGACAAAAGTAAGTTGCCAATTTCTGTTCAAGAAAATAAAAAAGTCAAGTTAATGGTGTGTGATATTAGGGAATCATATAGGTATAAAAAGGAAATTAGTCAAATTAATTACCTAATACATACTGCTACAGCTTGGGGAGATCCAAGAAGAGCCTATGAAGTAAACATTAAAGCTTTTGAAGAATTACTTGAAATGCTTGATATTGACAAGTTAGAAAAGATTATTTATTTTTCAACAGCTAGCATTCTTGATACCCAAACAGAATTAATGAGGGAATCATTGATTTATGGAACAGAGTATATTCAAACAAAATATGAATGTTTCCAGAGACTTAAAGAAAGCTCATTTGCAGAAAAAACTTTCGCTGTTTTCCCTACCTTGGTTTTTGGAGGAAATCTTGGAAAAAAAAGTAAATATCCCGTAAGTTATTTAACTAGTGGATTGAAAGAAATCGGGAAATGGCTTTGGTTAGCAAGATTTTTAAAACTCGATTCTAAATTTCACTTTATACACGCAAATGATATCGCCCAGATTTGCGGGTTTCTAATTAAAAATCATAAAGAAGAGAGATACAAAGGCTTTAGAAAATTTGTCCTAGGTCAGAAATTTATTTCAATTGATCACGCAATAATTACACTTTTAAAAAGAAACAATATGAGGAGATATTTTGCGATACCCCTTACAAAAAAAATTCTAAAAATATTATTAAGAATTCTTCCCATCCAAACCACCCCTTGGGATAGCTTCAGTATCAAGAAATATGACTTTAATCATGTCCCCATCACTAATCCTGAGACTTTCAAACTTAAAAGTTATGCCAAATCACTAAATGATATCTTAAGGTTATCAAAGTTACCAAGCTGTAATAACAATTAAAATTCTCACAGTTAGGCTCCCAAAGCCTTGTAATATATATAAATAAGTAAATTTTAATTATGTTACGTTCAATCTTTGCAGGGTTATTCGCAATAGTTTTAACTCTAGGTCTAGGAATTTCATCAGTTTCAGCTAAGACTGTTGAAGTAAAACTTGGAACAGATGCTGGAATGCTTGCATTTGAACCAAGTACTGTAACCATCAGTGCTGGTGATACAGTTAAATTCGTCAATAATAAATTAGCTCCTCACAATGCTGTTTTTGATGGTCATGAGGAATTAAGTCATGCAGACCTAGCTTTTGCTCCAGGAGAATCTTGGGAAGAAACTTTTGACGCTGCAGGAACTTATGATTACTATTGCGAGCCTCACAGAGGAGCTGGAATGGTAGGTAAAGTTATCGTTGAATAAATCTTTAATACTGAAGTACTTTTTACTTAATACTTAACAACAGTCATATTTATATCTTGATTGATGAAAATAGTTCCAAGCGAATTCTCAAATTCTGCTTGGAACTGTTTTATTTTTGCCAAAGAAATTGCTTATAAGAATTATCAACAAAATGTAGACTCTGATAATTTATTATTAGCTCTTATAAAAAATGACAACATTACAAAAAAGATTTTTAAAAAAAATAATTTAAATCTTAAAGATCTTGAGAAGAAAATAACTTCTTCATTAAATGCGAAGGCAAAAATGAAAAATAAACAAGATAATTTATATATTGGTGATACTCTTCACAAAATATTTTTGAAAGCGAATGATATTAAAAATACTTTAAATGATGTAGTGATATCAACAGAACACTTAGTTTACGGTTTCACTTATGATGATGAATATGGATTTCAAATTTTAAATCACAAAGGTATTCCAGAATTTCTTGAAACTATAAAAAAAATGAAGTCAGATCCGGCAGTAAAAAATGAATTTAATAGTTCTAATGAGTCTTTGGAAAAATATGGTATTGATCTAACTCAATCTGCACGAGATGGGATTTTAGACCCTGTTATTGGTAGAGATGAAGAGATTAGAAGAACAATTCAAATATTGAGTAGAAGAACAAAAAATAATCCAGTTCTTATTGGAGAACCTGGGGTTGGGAAAACAGCCATTGTAGAAGGGTTAGCTCAAAGAATTATTAATGGCGATGTACCTTCTGCGCTACAAGATAGGAAACTAATTTCATTAGATATGGGTTCACTTTTAGCTGGAGCAAAATATCGTGGAGAATTTGAAGAAAGAATTAAAAATATTCTAAAGAAAGTGAAAGAATCAGACGGTAAGATTATTCTTTTTATTGATGAAATTCATACGGTAGTTGGTGCAGGCGCTAGTGGAGGTTCTTTAGATGCAAGCAACCTATTAAAACCAATGCTTGCGAGAGGAGAACTTAGATGTATTGGTGCTACAACTATTAATGAACATAAACAAAATATAGAAAAAGATCCTGCTTTAGAACGAAGATTTCAAAAGATAAAAGTTGATGCTCCTTCAATAGATGATACCGTATCAATTTTAAGAGGATTGAGAGAAAGATACGAAGTTCATCATAGTGTGAGAATTTCTGATAATGCTTTAGTTGCTGCTGCAACCCTTAGCGAAAGATATATTAACGATAGATTTCTTCCTGACAAAGCAATAGATCTAATCGATGAAGCAGCCTCCAGATTAAATATGGTCATAACTTCCAAACCTGAAGAAATTGATGAGATTGATCGAAAAGTTCTACAGTTTGAGATGGAAAAATTATCTTTGAAAAGAGAAACGGATGATTTTTCTATAGAAAGATTAAAAAAAATCAATAATGAACTTATATCCCTTAAAGATAAACAGGCAGAATTAGGTGCTCAATGGAAAAAAGAAAAAGATGAAATTGATGAGATTAGCACCATAAAAGAAGAAATTGAATCTGTTCAATTGCAAATAGATCAAGCCAAAAGGAGTTTTGACCTCAACAAAGCAGCAGAATTAGAATTTGGAACTTTAAATTCTTTGCAAAAAAAATTGAAAGAAAAAAGCGAGTCCCTTGTAAATTCTCAAAAAAATGGAGATACAAGTCTTTTAAGACAAGAGGTAACTTTTGATGATATTGCAGAAGTTGTCTCAAAGTGGACCTCTATTCCAGTACAGAACTTAAACCAGTCAGAAAAAGATAAACTCTTGAGCCTCGAGTCAGTCCTTAAAGAAAAAATTATTGGTCAAGATAGTGCAATTAGGGCAGTTGCAGATTCCATTAAGAGATCAAGGACTGGTCTAAATGATCCAAGCAAGCCATTAGCCAGTTTTCTCTTTTTAGGTCCAACTGGTGTTGGGAAAACAGAGCTCAGTAAAGTAACAGCCAAAATAATGTTCGATTCAAATTCTTCAATTACAAGACTGGATATGTCTGAATATATGGAAAAGCATTCAGTGAGCAAAATTATAGGGGCGCCTCCTGGATATTTAGGTTTCGAATCAGGCGGTCAACTAACTGAAGCTGTACGCAAAAATCCTTATTCATTAATACTCCTAGATGAAATAGAGAAAGCTCACAAAGATATTTTAGATATTCTCTTACAGGTTCTTGATGATGGAATCATTACTGATGGTCAAGGGCGTACGATCAATTTCAAAAATTCAATCATTGTTCTCACAAGTAATTTAGGAAGTCAATCAATAAATGATTTATCAGTTAGAAAAGAAGATACAAATGAAATTAAAAAAGTTATAGATAATGAAATTAAAAAATTTTTTAAGCCTGAATTTTTAAATCGACTTGATGAAATAGTTATTTTTAATAATTTAGAATTAAATGATATAAAAGAAATTGCAAAAATCCAGCTTCAACATTTAGAAAAAAGACTTAACAAAAAAAACTTAAAATTCAAAATTACGGATGAAGCAATTAACCAACTTGTCGAAAATAGTTTCGATCATGCCTATGGTGCAAGGCCTTTAAAAAGAATTATTCAAAAACAAATTGAGACAAAAATTTCAAATAGTATATTGAATAATCATTACCTTAATAAAGACGAGATTAATATTTATCTGATTAATGGAGAGATAAATGTTGATTAAATATCTAATTAAAGAACCCTATATGACTTTAAAATTAATAACTTTAATCTAAGATTTGAACCAGTCAGGAATTTCCTCGTAACTTGCTTTATTCGATTTATTTTCTTTTGATTCTGTTTTCCAACAACATGTTCTGCCCTTATCCTTATCCTGTAAGTATTCATTAGCCCATCTCCAAATTAATTCAGAGGTGAACTCCATTCCCACATTATCCATAATTCTCAGATCTAAAGCATCTAAGTCATGTAATTTTTCCCAGTAATTCAGCAAAGGGTCATCTTTATTTATTAGAAAAGTATGGTCAAATTGCTCCTTTAATCTATTTTCTAGGGGCTTTAGACTTGAAAAATCAACAACAAAACCATTTAGGTCTAATTTTTTTGCAGTAAACCAAAAGGTGAATGATCTTGAATATCCATGCACAAATCTGCAGTGGCCTTCATGGCGCCATTGCCTATGTGAACAGGGAAAATCCTCGTAACTTTTGCTGCATGAAAATTTCAGAGAGTGAATATACATCAATTAACTGTTAGGATAATTTTTAATAAAACACATTGAGGAGGATTTAACATAACGAACATAATGACTTATTCAACTAATTTTTCGATAGAGGATCTACGCTTTGATAATTATGGATTAATCCCTGCAATAGCACAAGATTGGCTTGACGGATCAATTCTTATGCTTGCTTGGATGAACAAAGAATCTTTGACGATGACACTTGAAACCAAAAACGTTCATTATTGGAGTAGATCAAGATCCGAAATTTGGAGAAAAGGAGCTACAAGTGGAAGTACCCAAATACTTAAGGAGATAAGATTCGACTGCGATAATGATTCACTAATCCTTTTGATTGAACAAAATGGTTCAGGAGCATGTCACACTGGGGAAAAAAGTTGTTTTTTCAACGAAATCAAAATTAATCAAAGTGATAAAAAAGAGAAAAAAACAACTCCCTTCTCAAATATTTGCTCTGAATTATTCAATACAATTAACGAAAGATCAATAAATCCATCAGAAAAAAGTTATACAAATCATTTATTAAAAAAAGGTAGTAATACTATTTTGAAAAAAATAGGAGAGGAATCTGCAGAATTTATAATGGCTTGCAAAGATAATGACAGAAATTCAATCTCAAATGAAGCTGCTGATTTAATTTATCATCTGCAAGTAGCCCTAATGTATAAAGGGGTTGAGTGGAGGGATGTACTTGCTGTTCTAGAATCAAGAAGAAAAAATTAAATAATAAAAATTTATAATTTTAATTTTTTTACCCAAAAATTTTAAACAAATAATGTTAATTAACTAATTAATAATTATTAATTAATTATTAATTAATTATTACATGTATGGCTTATTACTGAATTGACTATAAGTTAAATATATCAACAATGAGGTAAATCGTGAGTTCATTAAGCGATTTTCTTGGTGAAATAGGTCGTCATCAACTTTTGACTCCCGAGAGAGAACTCACAATGGGCAGAAAAGTCCAAGAAATGGTAGTACTTGTTAATAGATGTCAAGAGGCAGGAGGGAAAGGCCCAGCTTGTGAATACTCTGAAGCTGAGAGAAAAAAGATAAAAATTGGTGAAAAAGCTAAAAACGAGATGATAACAGCCAACCTAAGACTAGTTGTCAACCTCGCCAAGAGATACCAAGGGAAAGGATTAGAATTACTGGACTTAATTCAGGAGGGGACATTAGGTCTTACAAGGGCCGTAGAGAAATATGATCCGTCTAGAGGACATAGATTTTCCACCTATGCTTATTGGTGGATTAGGCAAGGTTTAAATAGAGCATTGTCAACTCAAAGTAGAACGATAAGGATCCCTGTTAACATTAATGAAAAACTTACAAAACTAAGATCAGCAAAATCAAAGCTTATGCAACTTAAGGGTATTCCGCCTACTAGTAATGAGCTAGCTGAAGAAATGAAAATAACCAAAGAGGAAATTGACGAACTCCTTTCTTGTGAATTGAGAAGCATCACTGTTAGTCTCCAAGGTACTGTTAAATCAAAATCAGATCCTTCCGAGTTAGTTGATATCCTTCCAAGTGATCAAACTCCCCCAATGGAATTAGCCGAATTAGCCGAAAGGACAGCCTCGGCTTGGAAGTTATTAGATAAAGCAAATTTAACTGAGAAAGAAAGAAAGATAGTAAGCTTAAGATTTGGTTTAGACGGCTCAAATGAATGGAGAACTTTAGCTGAAGTTGCAAGACATATGAGTTGTAGCAGGGAATATTGCCGACAAGTTGTTCAACGTGCTTTAAGAAAACTTAGAAAAGCAGGAATACAGAATGGATTAGTTGATAGTATTAGCTAAAAATTCCATTAAAAATATTTAAATTTCATTTATAAGGATGAAAGAGAATTACAAAACTCAAGAAAAAATCTATGATGCTGAAGTTTTAGAAAGTTCAACATTTGATGAAAATATCATTATCAAGATTCTTATTAAAGCGGGAAGAACAATTGCCAAGCCTGCCTTAGAAGTTTTGGAGATGGCATTAGATCCTTATACTCCTGCACAAGTAAGAGTTTCATTGATGGCTGCTCTAGCATATTTGATTATGCCATTTGATCTTTTCCCTGACTTTATGCCTTTAGTTGGTTTTAGTGATGATTTTGTAGCCCTCACAGCAGTACTCAGTATATGGAGCAAATACATGACTCCTTCAATAAGATCAAGAGCAGAGAATAAGCTTAATAAGTTATTTCCTTTTTATTGAATGAGTAAATTATCTATACAGGAAGAAAAAGAACTCGTCTCCTTCATTAAAGATTGGTTAAAAACGCATGGATTTACCCAAAAAGACCTAGCAAATGAATTAAATATTAAATCGAGTAGAACCTCCGAGATTATTCTCAAAATGAAAGAATTATATAAAAAAGGCGGCATGTTCAATATTGCAAAAAATCTTATAAAGATCGAGCAAAAATGGTTAAACAATATCAAGAACGATTATCTAGAAACAAAACAAACACCACCATATAATCAATTAGATATCGACTCATTAGTAAACCAGATAAATCAAGATACTAGTAAATAAATATTATTTAAAATAATATATTTTTAATTAAAAATATTATAACCTCTTAAAACTAACGTTTGAATAAATATCGTTTTAACTCCTAAATAAGATAAATAATTGAATTATTAAAGCAAAATTAATTTATATTTTTAAGTTAAATTAATTCTTTTAATAAATAGTTAATAATTACTAAATTTTTTCGTAAATCATATTTAAAATGCTTGAATCCAGGGATAAATATCATAATTAATCCATATATCTTTTTTCCAATATATATCCTCCTCAATAAGATCTTTCAACTCGTTTACATCATTAGCATTAAAAATTCCAAACAAATATTTGGTACATTTTGTTGGCCCTAATGTAACTAAAATATCGCTATCTTTTAGGTTTTTTAGTCTCTTAAGATGTTGTTCTCGAAATGGTTCCCTTTTAATAATTGCATCTTCACAGTACCGTCCAAAAACTACAAACTTTTCCATTTTTAAATATAAATAATAGAATGAATAGATACTTAATAATTGCATATATTACACGCAGATTGCTATGTTATTTAATACAACTTTCTTTTAATTAATTATGCTAACTGGTAGCGATCTCCTTGCAAAAGTTAAAGAACTTGGTGATGTTAGCAAATCTGACCTAGTTCGCGCCTGTGGATATGTTTCCACTAAAAAAAACGGAGGTGAACGCTTAAACTTTACCGCATTTTATGAAGCACTTTTAGAAGCAAAAGGGGTTAATCTTGGTGATTCTGGAGTTGCAGGTATTGGAAAGGGTGGAAGAAAACTTAGTTATATTGCTACAGTTCAAGGCAATGGAAATCTTCTGATTGGGAAAGCATATACAGCACTTCTTGATTTAAAAGCAGGTGATGAATTCGAAATTAAGCTCGGAAGAAAACAAATCAGATTATTACCTACAGAAGAATCTTAAAGACAACAACAATAAATTGGAAATAAAATTTTTAATTAATTTTCTATAAATAATTCTTTTAATTAATAAATTATCTTTTTATTTATTTTTTTTGATCAGCAGCTAAACGCATTTCTTTACAAAACTCACCAACATGATCGACAACATCTTTTTCACTTGAGCTCGAGATTCGTTTTACAAATGCACTCCCAATAATTACTCCATCTGCTCCCCACTCACGAACTTTATTAACATGTTCTGGGGTTGATATTCCAAAACCAACAGCAATTGGATTGCTATTTACATCTTTTAATTTTGCAATAAGATTTTCTACTCTATTTTCCATTTTGTTTCTCTCACCAGTGACACCTGTAACACTTACTAAATAAGTAAAGCCTTTTGTATGATTTGATATTTGTTTCATTCTTTCAAAAGGAGTAGTTGGCGCTACCAATAAAATTAAGTCCATAGAATGGTTACTAACTATTTTAGAAAATTTATAAGCTTCTTCCAAAGGGAGGTCAGGAACTATTAGTCCAGAAACTCCAGCATCAGATGCCATCTCACAAAACCTTTCAAAACCAAAACATAGTAATGGATTCAAGTAAGAAAAAAGTATGATGGGGATATTTAATTTCCCTTTTAAAGACTCTAAAAGAGTAATTACTTTTTTTAAGCTAGTGCCTGACTTTAAGGCGCGAGAGGCCGCCACTTGTATAACAGGCCCATCTGCAAGTGGGTCACTATACGGGATACCTAATTCAATAAGGTCAGCTCCATTTTCTTGTAACTTTAATAAGATCTCATACGTTATTTCAATATTGGGATCCCCAGCCATTATGAAAGGCATTAAAGCAAATTTTTTTTTATTTTTTAACTCACAAAACATCTCATCTACCTTAGATAAAGTTTCATTTTTAGTAATTTGCATTTTGTTATCTTTCATAATTTTTAGATATTTTTCTATGAAAAATTTATGGATTTTTCTCTAAATCTTCCATAAGTTTTTGCTGCTCTTCCTCTGACAATGAGTTGAATTTGGTTTCTAGTTTATCATTAACAACTTTTTCATACTCTTTTCTATAACGTTTCCTTTGTTCCATAAAAGTCATTTTTCCATTTACAACTCTATAGACATAAGATGTTACCCAAGTAATAACAATCAAAATCAAGATACAACTTGATAGAGTAGTGGCTGTAAAATTATCAATACCAATTTGCGGTGCAAATTTATAACTAATTAATCCTATTAATGAAATAAATAAACCTATTTGTATAACTTTTCCTTTAGTCAATTATTTACCCTTTACCACTTCCTTTTAGTCTGAGATTTAAAAATGGAGAAAATAAAATTAAACCTGGAAAGAAAAGAAATACAAGGCCATAAATTCCTAATCTTTCAAATTTACCCATAATATTCCATCTATTATTCATCCAGTAAAATAGTAACAACGGGATAACAAATAAATAGGTAGAAATAACTCCGATATAAGCAATTAAAGTAACGAATGAATTATTGAAAAAACTTTCCATTTTAATTTATGGTTGCTTAGTTAAAACATAACAACTATTGGAAGTTATCGTCAGAACTAAAAATAAATAATTAAATAATGGGAGTGGGGGGACTTGAACCCCCACGAGCTAAATCGCTCGACGGATTTTAAGTCCGGCGCGTCTACCAATTCCGCCACACTCCCAAAGGAATTTGCGCTTTCTAATCGTAGCTGAAAGAAACCCATTTAACCAAGAAAAATTGGAATATTTACACTTTTAATTGTCAGATTAAATCTAATTTTTTAATTTACTATTCCTTCTACTTGCCATTGTAAAGTTTCACCTGCATGAAATGGTTTTATTTGTCCGACAATATTTTTTCCTTCAACAACATCAATATATTCTTTAATTTTGTTAGGTCTAGAAACTAATTTTAATTTTTCTTTATTTGGTGAGACATTATAAAAATTAGGGCCATTCAAACTTGCAAACTTTTCAAAATTATCTAGAGCATCCTCCTCTTCGAAAACTGTTAAGTAGCTTTCTATTGCTACTGGCGAATTAAAAATGCCTGCACATCCACAAAAAGCCTTCCACTTCCTAAGGTGTGGAGCAGAGTCAGTACCCAAGAAAAAACATTTTTCCCCACTTGTTGCCGCTCTCCTTAAAGCGAGTCTATTATTTTCCCTCTTGGCAACTGGTAAGCAGTAAAAATCACTATTTAAGCCTCCAAAAAACATTGCATTTCTATTTATATGCAAATGATGAGGAGTAATAGTAGCCCCAATATTATTTTTTTGCACAAAATCCACTGCGTAAGAGGTGGTTATATGTTCTAGAACGATTTTTAATTTTGGAAATCTTTTGGTTATTTGAGAAAGTTCTTTATCTATAAAAACTTCTTCTCTATCGAATACATCTACTTCAGAATCATTCACTTCTCCATGAATTAATAGAGGCATTCCAGAATCTTGCATTAATTCAAAGATCTTATATAGATTTTCTATTTTCCTAACTCCATGACTGGAATTTGTTGTTGCATTAGCAGGATATAATTTTGCTGCAAAAAAAACATTATTTTTAAAACCATTAATTAGTTCCCGTTTATCAGTTTCATCTGTAAGATAAATTGTCATTAATGGTTCAAACTTAGAACTTTCTGGTAGCGCTTCAACAATAGATTTCCTGTAAGAAATAGCGCTATTGATTGATGTTATGGGACTTTTAGTATTTGGCATAACAATGGCTCTTCCAAAATATTCCGAAGTAAACTGAATGATATTTTTTAATACAAGACCTTCTCTTAAATGTAAATGCCAATCATCAGGTTTTATTATGTTTAAAGTCTTCAAAATTTTTTCTATTTAATCAATTTTAACAACAAATTAAAATTGACAATAAATTGTAGATATTCGAGGATAGTTATTAACCAATTATGAAAATTTTTATTATCTAAATTAAATCCTAAATATGAGTGATTTTTTATTTCCAATAATAGAAATATTTTTAGGGGTAGTTCTACTTTTTGCTGGAGGAGAGTTCTTTATTCAAGGAGCCATATTTTTATCATTAATTTTAGGAATACCTCAAATAGTAATTGGTTTGACAGTTGTTTCTCTTGGAACAAGCTCTCCTGAGTTGTTGGTAAGTTTGAGTTCAATTTTAAAAGGCAGTGATTCGCTTGCGGCAAGCAATGTAATTGGAAGCAATATTTTTAATGTTCTCGTTGTTTTGGGCATAAGCTCATTGATAACACCTCTTAAAGTAAAAAGCAGAATAGTCAGAAGAGATGTGCCTCTTTTAATGGCAATTTCTTGTGCAGTTTGGGCTATGTCATCAACTGGCTTATTAACATTGCAAGCAGGGATATTTCTAATATTTTGTTTAATCTTAAATACAATATGGGAAATCAATACCATCAATGAGAAAGGAGAGGAGACAAAAGATGCTGAACCAGAGATAGAAGAATTTAAAGATAACCATAAAGGGAAAATGAATATTTTACTAAAGTTAATATTGGGGATATTTCTTTTAAGCTTTGGTTCAAATATTTTAGTAAATGGTTCTCAAACGCTCGCTACTCTTTTGGGCGTAAATGAAATTGTTATTGGTTTAACTATCGTCGCAACTGGGACATCTTTACCAGAATTAGTAACTTCAATAATTGCTGCATTTAAAGGCAAAACAGATCTTGCGATTGGGAATGTAATAGGAAGTAATTTACTCAACCAACTTTTAATCCTTGGAAGTTGCAGTATTTTTTCAGGATTTAAAGGTTTAGTAATTGAACAGAGTCTAATAAAAGTTGACTTACCTTTTATGGTTTTAACTACCTTTGCATGCTTACCAATTTTCTGGAGCAAAGGGAAAATCACAAGAATTGAAGGATTTATTTTGCTTAATCTTTATATTTTCTACATTCTCGATAAGATACTTTTCCTGAATGAATTTAACTTCCTTTCTGAATTAAGGATAGGTTTATTTATTTACTTTGCCTTTCTTATAATGTTTCTGATTGTTCAAGAAAAATTAAAATTTTCTAAATCATAATTTTATCCATACATAGTCACAAATTCTTCTGAGATAGTTGGGTGCAAGGCCATTGTAATATCAAAGTCTTTTTTTGTTATCCCTGCATTTAATGAAATTGATACCATTTGAATAATCTCAGACGATGTTTCTCCAAACATATGACATCCTAGGACTTTGTCAGTTAGCTTATGAACTACAATCTTCAACATACATTTTGATTTATTCTTTTTAAAGGTATTAGACATAGGGGTAAATTTGCATTTGAAAATTTTTATATTTTTTTCAGAGTAAATCTCTTTAGCTCTTTTCTCACTTAAGCCAACTGTTGAAATTTCTGGAATAGTAAAAACTGCCTTAGGGATATATTCATAATTTACTTTTCTTTTTTGATCATTAAAAAAATTATCCGAAAAAACTCTCCCTTGTTCTATTGCTACTGGAGTTAAGTTTGGCTTATTTATTATATCGCCAACTGCAAAAATATTTGCGTTGCTTGTTTGATTAAGTTCATCGACATCTAAATATTGACCATCCATCTTTAGATTTAAAAAATCTAAATTTAAAGGCAAAAGATTTGGTTCTCTTCCTGTAGCAATAAGAATATTATTAGTTACGAGTCTGTCTCCCGAGTCTAAGGTAGATTCCAGATTTCCATTTTCTTTCTTGATAGACTTTAATTGAGTATTGGAGATTATATTGATTTCAGTAAAAGTAGGTGATTCCTCTAGGCATGAAGAAAGATCCTCATCAAAACCATTAAGTAAATGTTGACCTCTAATTAATTGAGTTACTTCAGTACCTAAATTTCTGAAAATAGAAGCAAATTCACAAGCAATATATCCACCTCCTACTATTAATATTGATTTGGGAAACTTTTCTAATTCAAAAATATCATCACTAGTCCATGCCAAATCTGCCCCAGGAATATTTAATTTCTTTGGTTTACCTCCAACTGAAATAAGAATTTTTTTTGAACTTATTTTGTTTTTAATTTTCTTTGTTTTTGAACAAATAATTTGTAATTCATTTTGAGTAATAAATCTTCCTAAGCCTTCAAAAATAGTTATATTCAACTTTTTTAAAGAATTTCTATGTAAATTACTTAATCTAGAAACCTCCTCCCTAACATTCTTCAACAAAATATTTGATTCAAAATTAATACCTTCATTTTTTAATCCATATCCTTCAGAAGAATCCATATTTTTTTTACTTTTAGCTGCGTAAACCATTAATTTCTTGGGAACACATCCCCTTAACACACAAGTTCCTCCTATTTGATTTGCTTCTATGATTGCGACTTTTGCTCCATAACTAGCCGCACGTTTAGCCGCCGCGAGTCCTCCAGATCCAGCCCCAACAACAACTAAGTCAAATTCAAATTCCAAGATTTTTTTTAATCAATTATTATAACGTTAGTTTATAGCTTTAATTCAAATAATGAATGGGATTTTGACATGGGATGATTTAAATAAATTTGAAGTTGAAGATCTTGATAGAGTCCATGGTATAAATAATTCTTACGCAAATTTAAGATTATTTGGACAAAGTGAAAATGATGTATTAGTTACCCTCTATAGGGATAGGCATTCTTGGTGTCCTTACTGTCAGAAAATATGGTTATGGCTTGAATTTAAGAAAATTCCATACAGAGTCAAGAAAATAAATATGTTTTGCTACGGCCAAAAAGAAAGTTGGTTCCTTGAAAAAGTCAGATCGGGGAAATTACCTGCAATTGAATTTAAAGGGCAAGTTATAACTGAAAGCGACGATATCATAGCTTTTTTAGAAAATGAATTTGGAGCACTTGGATCTTTCATAACATCTAGTCACCTCATCAAAATTCGAGAGTTAGAAAGAGAAATTTTCAGATCCTGGTGTAATTGGCTCTGCCGAGAAAGCTTTAATTTTATAGATAACTCTTTTAGAAAAAAAAGATTTAAAGAATCCATTTCTAAACTCGATGAAATCTTAAGTAGTTCAAAATCAGGGTTTCTTGATCCATCAGTTTCTAACACGGGTAATATAGAGCCTGGTGTTGGAGATATAATTTTTATTCCCTATATGGAGAGAATGAATGCATCACTTATTTATTATAAAGGGTTTAATTTAAGATCTAATTATCTTCATGTTGATAACTGGCTTACCCTTTTTGAGGGGTCAAGTGCTTATAGAGGCACTCAAGGAGATTTTCATACTCATTCTCATGATTTACCCCCACAAATGGGAGGATGCTATAAAGAAAGCAATGAACAACAGATTACCTTCTCTAAGCTAATAGATACTGGAGAGGGTTTAGGTAATTATGAATTAAACCAAAATTATGAAAAAAAATATTATGCAACAATTGCTCTAAAAAGAGTGATAAAGCATAAAGACAATTTACTTAAGGTAAACCCATACAATAAAGAATCCTTTGACGAATCATTGAGATCAGCTTTGAGCTATATGATCACAGGTGAAGTATTAATCCCTAAAAAACTTTCAGGAATCTCTCTAAGATATTTAAAAAACAGAATCTCAGTTCCAAGAGATATGCCAATTATTTCAGCAAGGTTATTAAGGCAATCATTAAATAAAATTGAATCGCTTAGTAACATCAATGAAATAGATAAGATACCTTTTAGGCATAGATATGATCAAGATCCTATAAATTTCATTTCTAGTTATAAGTAAAACTATAAATTTTTTCTTGAATCTATTTGAAGTAAATCCCTTATTTTTTGAACTTGACTTGCAATATTTGGATCAATAGATAATTTTTTTTCAACTTGTTCAATAGCATACATAACTGTTGTATGGTCCTTACCCCCAAACTCATCTCCAATTCTTGGTAGGCTTAGATCCGTACCATGTCTCATAAGATACATACCTATTTGTCTAGCTTGACTTACTGGTTTTCTCCTACTTGAACTGATCAATTCATCAGTAGAAACTTTAAAGAAATCTGACACTTTATTAATAACTTGTTTTGGAGTAACAACTACACCAACACTATTAGGATCAAGCATTGGAGCAATTGATTGAACTGTCATTGGCAAGCCTGTTATTGAGGCAAATGCAACAGCTCTAGTAAATGCTCCTTCCAATTCTCGAATATTCGAAGTGAATCTTCCTGCTATAAATTGAATTAAATCTCTTGGAAGACTCATCCTCTCTTGTTCTGCCTTTTTTTGAAGGATGGCTGTCCTCGTCTCAAGATCAGGTGGTTGAATATCTGCGGTCATACCCATTGAGAACCTAGAAATTAATCTCTCTTGAATTCCCGACAATTGATTTGGTGGTCTGTCACTTGCAATAACTATTTGACTTCCTGATTCGTGAAGTGCGTTAAAAGTATGAAAGAATTCTTCCTGTGTATACTCTTTGCCTTCTAAGAACTGTATATCGTCTATTAAAATCAAATCTACATTTCTATATTTATCTCGAATAGCTGTCATTCCATCTCTTCGAATACCACTAATAACATCATTAGTAAAAGTTTCTGTAGATACATATTTAACTTTTGCTTCTGGATCTATTTCTACTCGATAATGACCTATTGCTTGCATTAAATGAGTCTTACCAAGACCTACTCCTCCACAAATAAATAATGGATTGAATTCTCTCCCGGGAGATTCGGCAACGGCTAAAGCTGCGGCATGGGCCAACCTACTATTAGGACCTACAACAAATCTTTTAAATACGTAGCGTAAATTTAAACCATTAGGATTTTTGAATTGATTTTTTGAAGAATTATTTTGGTTATTACTAGAAAAAGATCTTGTTTTATGATGAACATTCTGTTCGTTAGCTTTATCTTCATTTGTTAAATCGCTGCTGGTATTCGTTTCAGATTTAAAAACAACTTTTACATCATGACCGCAGATTTCCTTCGCAGCTTTTTCAATAGTTTCACAATAATTCTTTCTCAACCAATCACTAGAAAATGTATTTGGGGCGATTAAAGTTAATAAGCCATTTTCAAAACAATTGAACTTAGCAGGCCTTATCCACGTCTCAAAAGAAGGCTTACTTAAAGTTTTTTGGAGTGATTGTTGAACTTCCGCCCAAATAGGATTAATTGCTTGCAAAATTTTATTCTCTAGATTATTAATCTAGTTGGAATTTAATAATTGGCCATTATCAAATCACAAGATCACGACAAATTTAAAATTACTTAACAAAGTATCGACTAAATTTATAAAAATAAATTTTTATTTTTTAATAGGCATATAATTATTTTAAATTTCACTAAATTATTGGATAAAGCATTACTTATTATCATGGCGAAATGGCATGGTTTTGGAAGATGCAAAACAAGATTATCAAAAGATATAGGTAAAAGTAATTCGGCGAAAATACAAAGTGTAATGACCAAACACACAATTTCAGTCGCAAAATTTCTTCAAAAAAATAAACTGCTTGATATTTCTATTGCCATTACTGGTTTGGGAGTAGGGAATTGTAGAAAATGGTCTAGAGAATTAGGCATCAAAAAATTTAATTTGCAGGGGAAAGGCTGCTTGGGAGAAAAAATGAAACGGCAAATCATTTTCAACAAAAAATTCTGTGCAAGGCATAAGATCAAAAATATTATTTTTATTGGTACTGACCTTCCAGATTTATGCCATCAAGATTTATTGAATACTCTAAAAGAGCTTCAACATAATGATCTTATTTTAGGACCATCTAACGATGGAGGATATTGGCTTATCGGTTTATCAGAAAAAATAATGTTATCACATACATATTTACCTTTTATCAACATAAAGTGGGGGACAGAAAATGTTCTTCAAAATACAATTGATAATTTTGCTTCTAAAAAATTAAAATATAAGTTTTTAGATAAAAAAATAGATATAGATACAATTATTGATATTGAAAATAGAAAATAATCGACTTGTCAAAAATTTCAATTATCATTCCAACTATTAATGAAGCTAGTAATTTGCCATTATTGCTTTCAGACTTATCAAGTATTCAGAAAGAGGGCGAAATCATAATTGTTGATTCTGGAAGTGAAGATAAAACTATCGATGTAGCAAATATTTATGGAGCGAAAGTATTTATATCCAAAGAAAGGAATCGAGGTTTACAATTAGATATTGGAGCTAAAAATTCAAAAGGGGAGTGGCTCATTTTTTTACATGCAGACACAAGATTAACTCATGATTGGTTTAAAAAAATAAATTCATTTTTAAAGGTAAACAAAAATAGTATTTACTATTTTGAATTCAAAATTAATCACAAAAAGATAATTTATAGAGTTCTCGAAATTCTCGTGAATTTTAGAAGTAAATTTTTTAAACAACCTTATGGTGATCAAGGTTTGATAATTCACAGAACTACATACTTTAAGAATAATGGTTTTAGAAAAATACCTTTGATGGAAGATGTAGATTTTTTAAGGAGATTAAACAAAAAAAAAGATTTAAAACAATTAAATTTACCTATTTTTATAAGTTCAAGAAAATGGGAAGGAACTAATATTTTTCTCCAAGCAATTAAGAACTGGCAATTAAGAAGAAGATGGTTAAAAGGCGAATCGTTAAAATCTATATATTCTGACTACTACAAAAAATGATTAATTTGCATACCAAAAAGCACATTTAGAGCCTCTAGGTTCTAATGTCCAACCTTGTCTTTTATAAAATGAAACCACTTCGGCATCAGCAAAAAGGGTTACTTTAGAAATTCCAATATTTTTCAATTCTTTTAGGACATATTTCATTAACTCTTTACCCAATCCAAGTCCTTGATAGACAGGGTTAATAGCCACATCCCAAACTGTTGCTTCTAGAATTCCATCACCAGTGCATCTTGCAAAACCTACTAGTCTGGGAAATTTATCATCGTGACGCCATAACCCAACCACCAAAATACTGAAATCTAAAGCTCTTTTTACCCTCCTTATAGGTCTTCTGCTCCAACCAACAGTTTGCAAAAGTTGGTCTAGTTCTATTAGATCTAAGTCTTTATTTTTACTACATACAAATATTTCTTCTTTATTTGTTTGAGTGAACTCATAAGAATTTAAACCATAGAGATCTATCAGCTCTTCCCTTGATAAAGTGCTTGATTTTTTTATTAACGATCCTTGGTTCCTAAAAATCATTAAAAATTCACGAATCCTTTTTGTTGAAGCTCAGAGAGCTGAAAATATAAACCCTTTTTCAGTCTTAATTCACTATGTGTTCCCTCCTCAACTAATGATCCCCCTTTCAAGACTAAAATCTTATCAGAACTCTCAATAGTTGCTAATCTGTGAGCTATTACTAATGCTGTTCTTTTTGACAGAATTCTCTCAAGATCCTTCTGCAAAGTAGCCTCTGTTGAGGGATCCATAAACGCTGTTGCCTCGTCCATTATTAAAACAACAGGATTTCTAATCGCTACTCGAGCTACGGAAAGAAGTTGTCTCTCTCCAGAAGAGAGATTTCCCCCTCTTTCTCTTAGTGAGGTGTTCAAACCTTCTGGTAATTTTTTTAACAAATTATCTAACCCTAATTCGTAACAAAGATTTTCTAATTCAAGATTGTCTATATTCGCATTAAGTTTTAAATTATCTGCGACATTGCCACTAAAGATAAAGGTATCTTGCAAAACTACTCCCAACATATTCCTAAGAGTTGCAATAGGAATATCTTTGATATCTATATCATCGATTAAAATTTGACCCGATTGAGGTTCATATAATCTACACAATAGTCTTATTATGGTCGTCTTACCTGAACCAGTTGGGCCTACAAAAGCCACATGCTCTCCTGGATTAATCTTGAAAGATAAATTTTTTAAAATATGTTCACCTGCGTTGTAGAAAAAATTAACATTCTTGAACTCAATTTTGCCCTTAAATTGTTTATTTACATTTTTAGCATTTTCTAAAAAATGTTTTGCGGAAGTAGAGTCCTTAATCTGTATTTCTTCATCCAATAATTCGTTTATTCTTTCTACAGCTGTTAAACCTCCTTGTATTTGAGTAAATCTTTCCGCAAGCTGCCTTAAAGGTTCAAAAAGTCTTTGAGAATATAAAATAAAAGTTGTTAATGTTCCTAAACCAATATTTCCAGAAGTAACAAGATATCCTCCAACCGCCAAAACCAAGGAAACTGCAGCAAGAGAAATCCATTCTATAAACGCCGAAATACTACTGTCATAAAATATTGTTCCATTAACTGCTTTCTTATAAGCAATTCCAGTTTTGGAAAATTTCTTGCTATTAAAAGCCTCTCTTCTGAACATCTGAACGACTTCTAAACCTTGAAGATTCTCTTGAAAATCAGAGTTTAGTTGAGACAATTCTTCCCTTACTTGATAATTGGCTCTTCTGTAACGTTTTTGAAGCCAGATAATAAAATATGAAACTGGGATTTGAGTCAAAAGTAATAAAATGGCAAGCCCCCGATCAATTGACAACATTGTCAAAGAGATTACTATCAGACTAACGAAGTCAGCAATGACTCCAACTGCCCCACTACCAAAAACCTCGGCTAAAGCATCAACATCATTTGTTAATCTTGTTAATAATTTCCCCACAGGCATTTTATCGTGATATTTAAGGGATAAAGATATTGAATG
This sequence comes from Prochlorococcus sp. HOT208_60m_808G21, assembly GCA_002026015.1. Classification (GTDB taxonomy): domain Bacteria; phylum Cyanobacteriota; class Cyanobacteriia; order PCC-6307; family Cyanobiaceae; genus Prochlorococcus_A. The sequence continues at coordinate 25,382 of MWOY01000108.1, forward strand.
ATCAAACAGTTCTCTTCTTATTCTTGCTGTCAAGCGTTGTCCTACTGCTTGGATATTGTAAGTTTGATATCCCTGCAGAACTAATCTGAATACAACAGTTATAAATAAAGTTACGATAATGGCATTTATCGACTGCCCAAAGAAAGTTTTACTTAGCCAAACATCTGTAGTTTCGTTCTTTAGAATAGTAATTGCTTGACCAACTAATAATGGTTGAATAGCTCCAGAGAAAGAAACAGGTAACAAAACTATCAAGATTAGATAGATTGTTTTTTTATCTTTAGTTAAATATTTACCTAACTTTTTAATCCTTCTAAAATCTTTAAAAAACATTTAGCTAATCTTCTATAAAGCATTAGTTGATTCTATTGATAAAATTGTACCTCTGAGATGATTATCATCTAACCTCATAGATAGAGGATTTCCAATTAGTCTTGCCGTCGAGTAATAAAGATCATCTATTTTTATTAAACCATTCTCTTTGAGAGTCTTTCCGGTTGCAACCAAATCAACTATTGCCTCTGCCATACCCGTAATAGGACCAAGCTCGACTGATCCTGTCAAATGAACTATTTCTACAGGAATATTTAATTCTTCAAAATAAGATCTTGCTGTTTTTATAAATTTACTTGCTACTTTACAATTCGCTGGAAGATCGGTTGGTTTTAAATAATTGCTATTTTTCTTAACCGCCAACGACATATGACAACCACCAAATCCTAAATCTAATAATTTTGCGACTTTTAATTCAGATTCTCGTAAAACGTCATACCCAACAATACCCAAATCAGCCTGACCATAACTTACATAAACAGGCACATCTCCATTTCTTACTAATAGAGCTTTTGCCCGTTTGCAATTTGATTCAAAGGTTAATGATCTATTATTTTCTTCCAACGCATTAGAGAAATCTAACCCAGCTTTTTTAAAAGTTGAAATTGAATCTTTTAACAGAGCTCCTTTTGGTAAAGCTATAGTAATCATAGATCAATTTCTTCCAAGGATTCTTCATTCTAATTTAACAATGGAATTTAATAAAGCTCCAAATATAATCGGACTTAGAGTTTTAAGTGATAACGTCATTTGGTTGTTAGTAAAAGATAAATCAGTTGTAGTTGTAGATCCATCTGTTCACGAACCAGTTATTAGATATATAAATGAAAACAATTTTCACTTAGAAGCAATTTTGCAAACTCATCATCATTCAGACCATATTGGAGGGACGAAGACTCTTATTGAAAGATGGCCAAATGTAAAAGTTATTGCTTCTTCCAAAGAAAAAAAGCGAATACCTTTTCAAAATATATCTGTAGAGGATGGAGAAACTTTAAATATTTTAGGTGAAGAAGTAAAAATAATTGAAGTATTAGGTCATACAAGCTCTCATATTGCCTTCTTTTTGGATGGAGAAAATCCTGTTCTTTTTATTGGTGACACATTATTTTCTGGAGGATGTGGAAGAATTTTTGAGGGAACTTATCAACAAATGTATTCTTCACTAGAAAGAATCAAATCTCTACCAAAAAATACTCTCATATATTGCGCACATGAATATACAAAGGAAAATATATTGTGGGCATTGAATCTCAGGCCAGAAAATCAAGATATAAAAAATAAACTTTCGGAAGTTGAAAAAAAACTTTCTCTTAATGAATTGACAATTCCATTTTTACTTGATGAAGAAATGAAAATAAACCTTTTCTTAAGAGCAAAAAATTTAGAAGAATTTACTTTTTTAAGAGCAAATAAAGATTTATGGGTTTAAATAGATAGGTATCTTCTTAAACAAATGTCCCCCAAACAAGTAATTAAAACATCAAATGCTCCAGATCCAGTAGGACCTTATAATCAAGCAATAAAAGCTGGGGATTTCATCTATTGTTCTGGTCAAATTGCTATAGACCCAGCTTTAAATGAAATAACATGTTTAGGTGATATAGAGAAGGAAACCATTCAAGTTTTAAAAAATCTCGCAGAAGTTCTTAAAGCTGGTGGAGCCAAAATAGAGGATGTAATAAAAACAACTATTTACTTAACGGACTTAAGTAATTTTCAAATTGTCAATAAAATTTATAGTGATTTTTTTAATATTGAGAATCCTCCCGCAAGGGCCTGTGTGGAAGTTTCATCTCTACCAAAAGGAGTTTTAGTTGAAATAGATTGCGTCGCATTTCTAGATTAATTTCTAATTATTGAGAAATTTGAAATATGAACCAATTGTGCACCATAGTTGTATAGATTATTAGTTGACAATCCATCTTTGTTCTATGTCAGCAGCAAAGCTTAATATAGATGAACTAGAAGCAGGTTATCCTTTATTTTGCAAAGCTCTTAGACTATTAATTTTAAAAGGAAACTCAGTTAAAGATATAGAAAAGACAGTGTGTTGGAGTCATCTTGAAACTTTAAATAGATGTTTACCTGGTAGATATAAAGCACCAACATATTTAATGGCTTTAATCAAAAGAGATATTGCAAAGCCAAATAATTATTAAAAAAAACTAATCTTGTAAATAAAATTTATCAATATCCATTGAAAAGTCTTTTTCTTTGTCTGATATCTCTTTATTTTCTAAAAATATTGAAAGACTTACAAAATTCTTTCCGAAGCTGATATTTGGATAGATATTCCTTTCTTTACATAATTTCTCAATTTCCCCCATGAATTTACTAATTTTTGAGTATTGATCAAATTCAAATCTTTTTTCAATCCTAAAAGGTGATTCTTTTTCTTTCCACATTACATTCTTTATTCAAGACTAATTACACTATACCTTCAACAAAGTTTCTCAATAAAATTTTTGAAGATAAAATTTTTAGTCACTCTCCCAATAATCAATAATACCGCCAATTGTTAAATCGGTTTGAACTTCAGGATTAGGGCATGCAAATCTAGCGGCAGACCCACTAGCAGTAAAAACCCAGTTACCTTCTCTAGCTCCAACAGGATCAACAGCAACTAATTTCTTTCCTTTATTATTTTCTAAAATTCGTAAATTCATATGACCTAAGCCAGCGACTCTTTGAGTGCATACCATCCTTCCTAATACCTTCATAATTTCCACAATTTATATCCTCCTTTTTATGACTTGTCAGGATCCCAATGATCAATAATTCCAACAATTGTTAAATCGCTTGGATACGATTTACTTCCCGCAGCTTCTCTAGCAGCAGAACTTCCAACACAAATAACCCAATCTCCTGGCTTACAGCCAACAGAATCAACTGCAACCTTTTTTGAAGAACCATCTAATACGACCTGCAGATGTTTATGTTCAAAACCAGGAATCCTATTGGTAGAAACAAGTGGTTTTACAACCTTGCAAATTAACATAATTAGTGAGCCTCCTCTGTTTTTTTATCTAAAGACATTCCAATAATTTGGGCGGAATGAATTTTGTCCCTATCTCTAATAGTAGAGCAAGTATGTAACAAACCTTGATCAACTAAATTTTTATATCTAATTGATATCGCATTATTAACTCTTTCACAATCATTTATTGCCCTCTCTTTTGCGCCTGGCACTTTCCCAGAGTAATCAAATCTTATTACTACCGGAATAGGTAGATCTTGAGAAACATTTAATCCTGTAAAAATCTTCACTCCTACATCTAAATCTGGAGCCCCTTCTTCGACTGTATCTAAATGAGCAAAATAAGTTAAATTTCTGAGATGTACTTCTTTGAAACCTATACCTACTCCAATAAACCTCTCTGCATGTCCAATATCTTCATAAGAACCATTATGAAAACTCTTAACATAATCAATTTGAGAAATATTATTGACAATTAATTTATACGTAAATTTTTCCAGTCCACTGAGTTTATCTTTGGAAGATTGCTTAGAAATTGTCTGGCAAATTTCTCTTTGCGCATCCTCTTTTGAGAAATTTATTGTTGAATTATAAATTTCTAATGTAGAAATAGTTTTTTCTAAATCTATACCGCCATCTCTGGTTGATAAATGTATTTTCAATGAATCAGTGTCTGTATCAAGTCCGATTAACATTAAATCCACAGAAGCTCCACAGCAAAAGCTATTCTCTACAGCCTCTTTGAAAGCATATAATTTATTTCTACCTTCTGCTGCAGCTAACTCGTCATTACTCCCATGAGCTGCGCATCCCTGATGCAAAGGATCTACTGAACTAAAATGATAAGTTACAACTTTTAAGTACCTGGTATCTTTATGAGCTTCATTAGGAACATTCTCTCTATATCTTTTATGTTCAGTTTTAACCCATCGATTAACGGTATTTTCAATATCAAACAGTGCTCCAGCATGAGATCTTCTTCTTACTGAACTAAAAGGTATTCTCATTACATAAGCAACTGAATGAGCTAATCTTCCATCTGAACAAGGAGTTATATCAAGTAAATGTATTCCACAATCTAAAAGAAATTTTTCAAAGTCTTCCGCATCTCTACTTCCAGCAGCACCTTCAAGTGGATCATTTTTAAAAAAATTATCGCTAAGTTTCTCATGCTGTTTGAAAGCACACCATGCATATAAAGCTCTCATATCAAGAGGTTTAACCCAAGATTTATCTAATACATGTAGGGGTAAATCTATTCCCAAATTTTTTCTTGATATTTTCTGAGCCTTATTAATAAAATCTTCATGATGTTGAATTCGGGCAATTTCCTTGAGAGTTGGAACAATTTCGTCAAAATCACTTTTTATTTTACTTTCATACCTAAATAGATTTTCATTTTGAATATTATTGGTTAATTTATGAGACTTTCCAGAATCGATTAAATTATTTGAATCTTTATTTTGTATATGGATATTTTCAGTAAAAGTTTTCATTGGAGCGGTTGGCCCCAATGTGAAGTTCTTGGCTTTAGCCAGTCCTCTTAAAGGCATTATTTACTTAACCTCTTGCACCACCTGAAAAGGTAACAAGTTGTCCTTCGCGAGTATTACCACTAGATCCAGTTATCAAGAAATCTGGTTTTTCTGTTTCCTCATTTCTTTTAACTTCCATAGGGGGCATTGCACTCATAAATCCTGCTCTTGATGGATTTCGCTTTCTAGAAGAAGCTCCCTCAGTGCCTGTTACCTTATCACCACGATCCCAATCATCACCAGTTACGTTTCCCACTGATTGTCCTTCACCAGTAATCCTTGATGCTACTCTTTTTTCGGGCGTCTTTGCAGCCCGGTCTGCCTCTTCAATTTCCATTTTTTGTTTATAAGTAATATTTTTATTCGGTTCAAATCTAAATTTTTCAGTCCCAGTTACCTTATCAACTGCCATATCAAAAGGTCCTGTTACCTTTGAACCATTTTCATATTCATTACCCGTGACACCTTGAGTATTTTTTTCAGAATATTTATCTCTTGATGGTGATTTAACAGAGAATTCATTCCAAGAGTTACCTGCTGACTTTTCGGGATTCGCATAAACAGTATCAGAAGGAGGATTATCACAAGTTTGTGAGAACTGATCTCCACCAACATAAGGAGTACCTGTTAGGTTTTTACAAGCACCTTTCTTAGCACCTGTCATTACTCCGTCAATTCCTGGTTGTTGTCCTGTTAGTCTGGCATTTGAATTATTTCCAGAATTAACTGTTGCTCGGGATTTAATATCTTCTGAAATCTCAGTACTACAATTTTCATTAATCTGATCTAAGCCTGCGTATGGTGTTCCTGTTAACACTTTGCATGAACCTGGTTCATCTCCAGTTACTATTTCTGATCTTCCTGTCATAGTGCCGCTTATTAAATTTGACTTTGAAGAAAGGCTTAAACCTACTTTTCTAGCTTCTGGTTTTGGTTTTGAACCGCAAAACTTCTCATATTGTTGAGATCCTATGTACTCATCACCAGTTACATTCTTACAACTCCCATGTTCATTACCTGTCATATGGTCTGATCTTCCAACCCCTGTACCAGTTACATTATTCCCATTAAGAGTGTTGTAACTGCCTACTTTTTCAAATGCTTTACCTTTTGGATTTGGCTCAGAGCCAAGATATTGATCTCCAGTTAATTGATGTCCAGAACCTGATTCATCTCCAGTAACTAAGGTTGATCTACCAGGAAGTGATCCAGATACTTTTAATCCATCGGTTGTAGTGCTGTGTTTAACCTTTGAAGGATTTCTTGGGACATCACCACAATACTTCTGCGATTGATTAGAAGATGCATATTCAGTGCCTGTAAGGTTTTTACAAGTCCCTGGCTCATCGCCTGTGACCCTATCAGATCTACCAACTTCATTTCCAGTTACTTTATTACCTGATGTTGTAGAGGTAACAGTAGATCTAAGTGGTTGTTTATAACTTGGTCTTTCTTGACAAAATTGATCAGTAACTTCTGCTCCCATATATTGGGTACCAGTTACAGTTCTGCATGTACTTGCTTCATTACCTGTAGTTTTTACAGATCTATTAGCTTGAGTTCCAGTAACTATTTGACCTGAATCAGTTTCACTTTTACCAACTTTCCAGCTAGCATCCGCAATATTTTGTTTGGCACCATTTTTGTTTGGACCACATGGTCTACATTTACCATTACCTTTTTTGCCTGTAGCACCAGTTTTACTTCTTAGCTCTCTCACTCTCTGAGAAATCTCTCTACTACTTAAATCTGGGTCTCCCCTTCTAGCTAATGAAGCGGCACTAGTATTTTGTTTAGTTGCTGATTTACCATGTTTAGATTGAGCTTCTCTTCTCGCCAAAACAATATCTCTACTTGTATTAGTAATAGGCTTTCTCTTCTGATTAATTCTTCTCTTAACGTTGGGGTTAAGGGACTTAGATTCTGTACTAGTTGAATCCTGGATTTCTTGATTTTTACTTATGGTTGATTTAACTGTGTTTACAGGACTTTCTTTTTTAACATCAGTACGGGTTCTATCGGATGAAGTTATAGCTGATTTCCCATGGGTAGACATTGCTTTTCTTCTCTCTATTACTAACTCTTTACTAGATAAAGTTGTTGAAGAATTTAAGTTTACCTGAGTTTTTGGAATATGTTTTGTAGCTGGTTTAGAAATATTATGATTATTAGGAGAAGACTGAGTCCCAGAAATCTGTATATCTTGAGAAGATCGAACTCTATCTTTGGTAGTTGAAGAATAAGCAGCAGCTTTTTTACCGCTATCACTCATAGCCTTTCTTCTTTCAAGTGCAATCTCTCTACTGGTTTTTTTTGACATGATCTTCAAGTTTAAATTCTTTAAAAAGACTTTTGAAAAACTTTCTCCAAAAATATTTTTTGGAGAAAGATATTTACTACATAAAGTAGATTTAACGTCCTTGGAAAACTACAAAAGCTGTTCCTTGGCTTTGAGTGTAAGCATCGTATCCGATGATTCTTACATGGTGATCAGGGTATGCTCTATGACATGCCTCTAGTTCACTTACAACCAAGTTAAGGTCTTTTTCCCCAAAAAATGGGAGCTTCCAATAAGACCAATAAGTTTGCATACTTCCACTGGGATGAACATGCTCAATAACAGGACTCCAGCCTTGAGCAATTATGTATGCAATTTGATCGTATATTTCTTCCTGGGTCATCGGTGGTAAGAAACCGAATGTTTCCAGGGTTGCAACTGTTTGATAGTCGCCTACTGTGCTCTGGAAAGGCATAATTAATTTAAATGTGAATGAAATTACTCGTAATAGAACGAGATTTGTAGAAGTTTGAGGAGAAGAATAATCTCCCCAATTTTGAAATCTGGTTTAACCTTGAACGTCTAGTTTGTCGACGGTATCAAATTCAAACTTAATTTCCTTCCAAGTTTCAAGAGCAATAGCTAATTCAGGACTGTGTTTAGCAGCTTCCATAAGAATGTCTCTACTCTCTTTTTCGATTTCGCGACCAGCATTACGTGCTTTTACACAAGCTTCTAAAGCGACTCTATTGGCTGCAGCTCCAGCAGCTGAACCCCATGGATGGCCATGTGTTCCTCCACCGAACTGAAGACAAGAATCATCTCCAAAAATTGCTAAGAGTGCAGGCATATGCCATACGTGAATACCACCTGATGCGACAGCAAATACTCCAGGCATTGAACCCCAATCTTGATCAAAGAAGTTACCTCTTGATCTATCTTCAGGAACAAATGACTCTCTTAAGTTGTCAATGTAACCAAGAGTTGTTTGACGATCACCTTCTAGTTTTCCAACAACTGTTCCAGTATGTAATTGATCTCCTCCGGAGAGTCTCAAACATTTTGCTAGAACCCTGAAATGGATACCATGTTTTGGATGTCTATCAATAACAGCATGCATAGCTCTATGAATATGTAGAAGCATGCCATTTTTGCGACACCAGTTTGCTAATCCAGTATTTGCAGTAAAACCGCCAGTTATATAATCATGCATGATGATTGGCATATCTAGCTCTTTAGCAAATTCAGCTCTTTCGTAGAGTTCTTCAGGAGTGTTAGCAGTACAGTTTAAGTAGTGACCTTTAACTTCTCCAGTTTCTTGCTGGGCAAGCTTAACTGCTTCTGCAACAAACTCAAATCTTTCTCTCCAACGCTGGAATGGTTGAGAATTTATATTCTCGTCATCCTTCGTTAAATCAAGACCACCTCTAAGGCACTCGTATACAACTCGACCATAGTTTTTACCAGATAATCCTAATTTAGGTTTAATGGTACAACCAAGAAGAGGTCTTCCATATTTGTTTAAACGATCTCTTTCAACTACGATTCCATTTGGTGGACCACCGCAAGTTTTGATGAAAGCGATTGGAAATCTAATATCTTCTAGACGTAAGTGTCTTAGAGCTTTAAATCCAAAAACGTTTCCTACTAGAGATGTTAATACGTTTGTAATAGAACCTTCTTCAAAAAGATCTAAAGGATATGCAATAAAAGCATAAAAAGCTTCAGGATCTCCAGGAACGTCTTCTATACGATAACAACGTCCTTTATAAAATTCTAAGTCTGTAAGTAACTCGGACCAAACTGTTGACCAAGTACCTGTTGAAGATTCAGCGGCAACAGCTGCTGCAACTTCTTCTCTTGGAACACCTTCCTGACCTGTACATTTGAAACAGGCTAGTAAATCGGTGTCTAGGGGTACATATTCTGGAGTCCAGTAGGTATCTCTGTACTCCTTTACCCCTGCATCATACTTCTTACTCATAAGGATAAATTTAGGTCTGTGTAGGGAAAATAATTATTGTGCAAAATTTATAAATCTTGCTTTACTTAATTAGTCCTTTTGACCAAGAAATTCACCGTTACCTAGAGCAGGTTCAACTTCTCTGTGAGGACGAGCAATAATGTGAGCTGCAACTAAACCGTCGCCAACTCTTTCACAAGCATCGGCACCAGCTCTTACAGCTGCGTTAACTGCGCCTGTTTCGCCTCTAACTAATACTGTGACATAACCGCCGCCAACGAATTCACGACCTATAAGGCGAACTTCTGCTGCCTTTGTCATTGCGTCTGCTGCTTCGATTGCAGGTACAAGTCCGCGTGTCTCGATCATGCCGAGAGCGATACCCATTGTTTCTGTAGCCATTGTCTACTAAATACTAAATGTGGAATGTTCAATCCGAAGAATGCTTCATTAAGTACTTATAAGTCAAGCGTTTTCGATAAAATCTCCATTAATGTTTTTTCTATCATTCATAAGTTAAACTTATCACCCTTGGTACTATTGATATGTCAATACTTATGCAAATTAGTTAGTGCATCAAAACATACTGTTGTGTTAAGAAAAAATTTACATTATGTTATTTCCGTACGAGGCAGGCCCTGTCTACACAGGTGTGGAATGTTCAACCTTTCCTGTCTCCGTATCTAGCTTTGAAGTAAGATAATATTCTCAATAAATTTATTTGTTATTTTGAATCTTCCAGTACTAACTATTGCTAGTGGCAACAAAAGCAAAGTTTCTGAAATTTCGGAAATGCTGGATGTTTTGTCTTTAAGGGTTCAGAGGCAACCAGAATATTTAAATGTCGAAGAGACTGGAAACACATATTTTGAAAATGCACTTTTAAAAGCAAAAGCAGCTGCTTTAGAGACAGAAACTTGGGCATTAGCTGACGATTCAGGCCTTGAAGTGGACATCTTAGATGGTCGACCAGGCATATATTCTGCTCGATATGCCAAAAACAATGCTGAAAAAATTAAAAAATTAATTAATGAACTTTCTGATAGTCCTTACAGGAGCGCAAGATTTATAAGTTGTATGGTTTTATGTGATCCCTCAGGAAACTTAGTGAAGGATACAACTGGAATATGCTGGGGAGAAATTCTTAAGACCCCAAAATATCCAAATGGGGAGTTCGAATCTATTTTTTGGGTAAAAGAAGCAAACTGTGTTTATGGAGAGCTCTCACAATCGCAACTTAGCAAGTTAGGAAGCAGGGGTAAAGCTGCCAAAATTATGTCGCCTTATCTAAAAAAAGAAATTGGTTTAAATTAAAAAACTTTCAATAATTTGAAATTTCATCAATTGCTCTTATAGCTGCAGCTGCTGCTTCTTCTACATCTCCTTCTTTGCCTGCTAGAGTTAATCTACCAAAAGCTCCAACTGCCTTTACATCAACAACAGTTATATTTGATGCTTTTTCTGCTTCATTTGCTGCTTTTAAGACATACCCAGCCGGTTCAGTTTCTAATATAAACATACTCATCCCAGATTGAATCATTGATCCACTCCTATTTTGTCTATTTATTAAAACAGCATGATCTGGAGTAATAGCTCGAATAACTTCTGTCCAACTTGTTGAAGGTTTGGTTCTTTTTCTAACTTCACTACCAATAGCATCTAGAACAACATCCCCGGAATGCAAAACAGTACTTTGATCTTTATGGTAAAGGGCAAGAGAACCAAATGCTCTTTCAACAATCATCTGTCCAAGCCTTACATTACTAGCCTTTAAGGCTATATCAGTGACTCTATGCACGGCCATCCCAGGTGAAACTTCCATCCATAGGCATGAGTCTCCAGGGATTGGTAAAAAACCTCTACTAACAGTTCCCATATATGCAGCCAATTGAGGCTGAAGAGAATCTAAAAAAACATATGTTCTTAACTCAATTTGTTCTACTTGACTTGCTTGTCTGGATACCAAAGACTTTTCTGAGTCAGTTGTAATAAAACAGCTTGCAGCACTAGCCTGAGATTGCACCTCAGATCCTGTGATAAGAGAACTCCCTTTCTTTCGTTCCCCTCTGTTTAAACTAGAAGTTGGTTCCATTCACGCGACTATAACGGATAATGGTTCATTTTTTCCATTAAATTTACTTGCATGCTTCCCACAAAACGATAACTTCAAGTAAAAGATATGCATTTTTATGGGAACTTCTCAAAAAAAAGAACCAAATGTTTCTGGCACTGAAAAAGAATTAACTCCTGATCAAACTCTTGGATTAGTCAGCCTAAGCTTGATGCAAAAATTATCTCAGAAAGATCCATCTTTTAGTTGGTTAGAAGAAGATAAAATCGAGAAGGTAAATCTTAAAAACCTTAGAGATAGATTGGAGTTAACGCAATTAGCTATAAATACTGGAGCACCATTAACTACTTCAGAAGTGACAGCTTTAATTGGAGCAAAGCCCGGAAAATCTAAGTTAGAAAGAGCAGGATTATTAGCAACGAAAATAGCTAGAAATGTATGGAAAATCTCAAAAACAAGTCAAGGAAATTCCTTCTACAGAAATTAAAATACGCCCAAAAAGTTTTTTTCATAATTCCCATTTAAGTATTTAAACATTCATATAAGTTTTTTAAATGTGTTCATTTTGTAAGAGAACTTATTAATTACTTTCTTAAATTAAAAAGTTTATGCAAGCTTGAAATATAAGCTCTTGAAAATTTTTAATGAGTAAAGTTGAATTTAATAAGGAAACTGGGCCGAGAGAAGTTTTTTGCGGTTTAACTTCAATAGTTTGGCTTCACAGAAGAATGCCTGATGCGTTTTTTCTGGTAGTAGGTTCAAGGACATGTGCTCATTTAATTCAAAGCGCTGCTGGAGTTATGATTTTTGCTGAGCCAAGATTTGGAACGGCTATTCTTGAAGAAAAAGATCTAGCTGGTCTTGCTGACGCTCATGAAGAATTAGATCGAGTGGTTAATGATCTTATTGCAAGAAGACCAGAAATAAAAACTCTTTTTCTAGTTGGATCTTGTCCAAGTGAAGTAATTAAACTAGATCTTGCAACTGTCGCAGAGAAATTAAATAAAAGATTTTTAGGTCAAGTAAGATTCGTTAATTACTCTGGCAGTGGGATAGAAACAACTTTTACCCAAGGAGAGGATGGCGCATTAAAAGCTTTAATTCCATTAATGGAGTCATCAAATGAGGAAAAATTATTATTAGTTGGGACTCTCGCAAATAATGTAGAGGATAGGTTCAAAAAGATTTTTAGAAATTTAGGAATTTCAAATATTGAGAGCTTTCCACCACGGCAATCAACAGAATTACCAAAGATTGGCAAAAATACAAAAGTATTATTAACTCAGCCTTATTTAAGTGATACGGTACGAGACCTCAAACATAGGGGTTGTGAAATAATTTCAGCTCCATTTCCTCTAGGTATCGAAGGTAGTACAAAATGGTTTTTAGCTGCTGCTAAAGCTTTCAAAATTAGTGAACTTAAAGTTCATGAAATTATTTCGCCTTTAATCAATAGAGCAAAACTTGCTCTTGATTCACACAAAGAAATACTCAAGGGGAAAAGATTATTTCTTCTTCCTGAATCGCAACTAGAGATATCTTTGGCAAGATTCTTGCATAATGAATGCGAAATGGATCTTATAGAGGTAGGCACTCCTTACCTAAATAAAGATTTAATGAAAGAGGAGATTAATTTATTACCTGATAATACAAAAATTGTTGAAGGGCAACATGTAGAAAAACAATTAGATCGAGTGAGAGAATCTAATCCAGACTTAGTAGTTTGTGGCATGGGTTTAGCTAACCCACTTGAGGCGGAGGGGATTAGTACTAAGTGGTCAATAGAAATGGTATTCAGTCCAATTCATGGAATTGATCAAGCCGCAGATTTGGCTGGTCTCTTCTCCAAACCTTTAAAAAGAAATCAAATACTAACTTCAAAAACTTTAGTAACGCATTAAAACTATGGAATTAACTCTTTGGACGTATGAAGGACCACCACATGTTGGTGCTATGAGAATTGCCTCGTCAATGAAAGACATTCATTATGTGCTTCATGCCCCCCAAGGAGATACATATGCAGATCTTCTCTTTACAATGATCGAGAGGAGGGGGCAAAGGCCTCCAGTAACTTATACAACTTTTCAGGCTAGAGACCTTGGAGGCGATACAGCAGAATTAGTGAAGAAAAATATTAAGGAAGCGGTTGAACGATTCAAACCCAAAACTCTTTTAGTCGGAGAAAGTTGTACAGCAGAACTTATCCAAGACCAACCTGGAGCACTTGCGAAAGGGATGGGGTTTGATATGCCGATTGTTAATCTTGAATTACCTGCTTATAGCAAAAAAGAAAATTGGGGGGCCTCAGAAACCTTTTATCAACTAACAAGAACCCTTTTAAAAGAAAAAGTAAGTTCTTCAGACAAAATAAATCCCCTTAGGTGGAGGGAATTAGGTAGGAGACCAAAAGTTAATATACTTGGCCCTTCATTACTAGGATTTAGATGTAGAGATGATGTAATCGAAATCCAACGCATACTCTCTGAACAAGGTATAGATACAAACGTAGTTGCTCCATTAGGAGCTAGTCCTGATGATATTGAAAGACTAATTGATGCTGAAATAAATATCTGTCTTTATCAAGAAATTGCTGAAGCTTCATGTGATTGGCTTAAACGGAACTTTGGAATGGAATATACGAATACTATTCCTATTGGAATAAAAAATACAATTGAATTTATAAATGAAGTTCATGAGAAATTAGATCTTCCTTTAACTAATAAAGAAGAATTAGAAAATAAATCAAAACTTCCTTGGTACTCAAAATCAGTTGACTCTAATTATCTAACTGGTAAAAGAGTTTTTATTTTTGGTGACGGAACACATGCAATTGCAGCAGCCAAAATTGCTAAGGAAGAATTGGGTTTTGAAGTAGTGGGTCTTGGAACATACAGCAGGGAGATGGCCAGACAAGTAAGAGCTACTGCAAAAGATCTTAATGTAGAAGCTCTGATAACTAACAATTATCTAGAAGTGGAAGATGCCATGATAAAGGCCGCCCCTGAACTAGTTTTAGGGACCCAAATGGAGAGGCATAGTGCAAAAAGACTCGGCATTCCATGCTCAGTAATTAGTACTCCAATGCATGTTCAAGATGTTCCTGCAAGATATAGCCCTCAAATGGGATGGGAGGGAGCAAATGTGATTTTTGATGACTGGGTACATCCCCTAATGATGGGCTTAGAAGAGCATCTTATTGATATGTTCAAACATGACTTTGAGTTTGTTGATGGTCATCAAAGCCATTTAGGACATACAGCGACAAACACAAATAACATTTTAAATTCTGAGGAGAAAAAAGGAAAAAATAGTAAAGAAGGAATTATCTGGACTGAATCTGGTAAAGCTGAATTAACAAAAGTTCCATTTTTTGTAAGAGGTAAAGTTAAAACAAATACTGAAAAATACGCAATCTCGAGAGGAATTCCAGAGATAAGCGATGAAACTCTTTACGATGCTAAAGCATATTTCAGTTAATTTTTACTAATAAACTTTAATTTAGTCATGAGTATTTTCACCCATAATCTAATAGATTTAATCCTAAAAATTCAGTAATAAGAACATATTTCAAACTTTTAATACAATTAAATACATATTTGTTTAGAAACATATTTCATGTGTATTTGCGCTGCAAGAATATAAATAATAATGTGTTTTAAGCTTTAAATGACAAGTACTATAAATAGACCTCTTGATGGAGAAGGAAGTGTTCAAGTAAAGCAAGATCCAAAAATAAATATTGAGGAAGGGGCTTTAGTTATTGCCGTCTATGGGAAGGGTGGCATCGGAAAATCAACTACATCATCAAATCTTTCTGCAGCATTCTCAAAATTAGGTAAAAAGGTTCTACAAATTGGATGTGATCCGAAACACGATAGCACTTTCACTTTGACGCACAAAATGGTTCCTACAGTTATAGATATTCTCGAAGAGGTGGATTTTCATAGCGAAGAATTGAGGCCAACCGATTTCATGTTTGAAGGTTTTAATGGTGTAATGTGCGTTGAAAGTGGAGGTCCTCCTGCTGGGACAGGGTGCGGGGGTTATGTAACTGGTCAGACAGTTAAATTATTAAAAGAACATCATTTATTAGAAGATACTGACGTTGTTATTTTTGATGTCCTAGGAGACGTCGTTTGCGGAGGATTTGCAGCTCCATTGCAACATGCAAATTATTGTCTAATTGTTACTGCTAATGACTTCGATTCAATATTCGCTATGAATAGAATTGTATCTGCAATTAAAGCAAAAGCTAAAAATTATAAAGTCAGATTAGGTGGGGTAGTCGCAAATAGATCAAAAGAAACAGATCAAATTGATAAATTCAATGAAAGAACAGGTTTAAAAACTATGGCCCACTTTAAAGATGTCGACGCCATTAGAAGATCAAGACTAAAAAAATGCACCATTTTCGAAATGGAACCAACTGAAGATGTTATTGAAGTTCAAAATGAATATTTATCTCTTGCCAAAAATATGCTTGAAAAAGTAGAACCTTTAGAAGGTAATCCACTTAAAGATAGAGAAATTTTTGATTTATTAGGATTTGATTAATCTTAATTATTCTAATCCAACCAGTTGGCTTGTTAAATCATAAGTTTGTTGAGAGGTCTTCGTATCAATTATTCTTTTTGACAACTTTTGAGAAAAAGCTTTTCTGCCAGTTTTCTGACGATTTCCCCAGCTCCAATGGACTGATGGTTTAGCAAATTGTTTATAAGTTGCCACTTGAGCGACCCTCTCTCCTGCCAGTCTTTGTGAAACATATCCTTTTGTTATGAATTTTTGAAATATCGGGAAAAGGAATCTAAATAACCAAGGTGTATCTCTAAAAAGTTTTGTATCAGCAACACATCCAGGATATAGAGAATTTACAATAATCTTATCTGCAGGATATCTTTTTGATAATTCCTGAACGGTCACCATATTGCAAAGTTTACTATCCTTATAAGCCTTACCAGGTTTAAATTTCTTTCCATTCGCCATACTTATTGGAGATAAAAAACCATTTTTGAATCCAGATAAATCACCCAAATCAGCTGGGGCAGGAATGGGGATTCTTCCTCCAAGTTCTGAATAATTAGCCGTAACAGTCCCTAATACTGTAATTCTTGGCTTGAATACATTTGATTTGCCATTTAAAACAATTTCTCTTTCGGAAGATAAAATATTTTCCATAAGTAGATTTATCATAAGAAAATGCCCAAAATGATTTACTGCCATAGAGTTTTCAAAACCCTGAGCTGACCTTTCAGGTCTCTTTAGTCTCGGTTTGTAAACTGCTGCATTACAAATAAGAGAATTTATTGGCTTCTTAAATCTTTCTAATATTTCATCGCAACCTTTTCTCACATCATCCAAGTTAGAAAGATCTATTTCTATAAAGTGAACATTTTCAACTTCCTCTTTTGTCAAAGATTCCTTAGCTATTTTTATAGCTCTTTTATTTGATCGATTAACTGCTATAACTTCCCATCCAAATCTTAATAGAGGTTTTAGAGTATTTAATCCAACTCCTGAAGTTGTTCCTGTTATTAGGACTAAACCCTTAATGTTCTTACTCACTAGCAAAAAAGTTAATTGAAAAATGAAAAGTAAAATGATTCAAGATCATCCTTATCAACGCCATATTACTCTGATAATGTCCCTAGAAATCATTTGATCCTGATCCTTCATAAATCTTTGCTCACCTTCAGAAGAGAATAAATCATCAAACTTATCTGTTAAAACATTAAATCTATATTTTTCGTATAAAAATGAGTCTTCAATTTCTCTTAATCTGGTCAATCTTACTTTAGAACTATAGCCAAGCTTAATCAGGCTTATTATTGCTAAAAGAGAAAAGCTAATTTTTATAATTAAAAAAATCAATAATACAAAATTATCCTGTTTCTGTTGTCTTTTTATAAATACAGAACCTAGATATTTTTTGTAGAAAATAGTATTTTTATAAAAAGATTTTGACAAATTAAGTAGTTGATATTTTTACTGAATAAATCAATTCAGTCTTACTTTATTATTACCTTATAAATTTTAAATTTTCTAATAGAATTTAGTTCCTACCTAAACTAATTCCTAGTCTTAGTGCTAAAACTCCAGCATGCATAACAACTATTAGGCTTAATGCAATAAGATTTATTGTTTGAGTTGGCTCCATAGTAAAAAATTATTTTCTATATTCTCCACCGAAAAGAGAAAATTTGAAACACTATTACAAAATGATGTTACGTAATTAACAAATTGAAAGAAAAAATTTATTGAAAATTATCATAAATAAAACCACAAAGTTAATTTTGGGAATAGAAAATCAGGCTTTAATTTTTTCAACAAATAATTTACCTGGATTTGATCAAATGGCTTTAGATTTAAATTCTTTAGATCAGACAATTTCGAATCCTGAAATAATTCTCACATTGAGGTTCTACTATTGGACTGGGGATTGGCTTTCAATTGGCTTTCACCAAAAGGAAATTCCTGCTCATTGGGAAAATTTATTATCAAATGGGGAAATTAATATTGTTAGACGTCCATCTGGAGGGGGGGCTGTTCTGCATTCAGGAGGCATAACATATGCATTAACATTTAAAAAAACTTACTATAAATTCTTAAGTTATGAAATGGTTAATAATTGGTTAATTAAAAGTTTTAGAGAATTAGGTCTAAACTTACAATATGGTAATTTACAAAAATCAAGCATTAAAACAAATTGTTTTGGGACTTCATTGATTTCTGATTTAGTTGATCAGGATGGGTTTAAGAGAATAGGTAGTGCCCAATTTCGTAAAAAAGGTGCATTCCTTCAACATGGAGAGATTCAAACAAATCCTCCAAGAGATTTGTGGTTTAAATTATTCAAAGAAGAAGCTCCACCAAAAGTAAATTTAAAACTAACAAATGATGAAATAGTTCAACATTTGAGTAATTCATTCCTGAAAAGTAAATCAAATATAAATTTCAAAAATATTTCCATAGAAAATAAAAAAATTGAAAATTTTGATGGCAAGAATTATTAAAGATCTCCTTTCTGCTTCATTGAATTAATTATTCTTGGCAATTCAATTCCTAAGGGATAATGATTTTTAAAGTTTAATTTGTTAACAATCTCTGAAGACAAATTAAAACCTAATTTATTCAATACAAAGTTTCCAATTTTTGACCTATCAATTATCCCCAAAGGGATATCTGCAGCATTGAGAACCAATAAAAAACCTTCATTTGTTTCTTCAAGTCTTTCTATAGTTCTCCATAATTTTTCGTTATGAGATACACTTTCAAAACTATCGATTGGTTTCTTAAAATCTTCAACAATGTTCCGTTCCCATTTTTTTAAGGAAACAGTTTTTAAAATATTCTGATCAACAAAACCGGTCCATCTACCATTATTCGTAACAAAAAAATATTTATCCGATGCATCCTTTTTATTTTTTATTATTGTATTAAATTCTGAGAAATTTGAATCGTATTCAATTTTCCTTAAAGGCTTTAATTTGATATCAGAAATTTTACTAAATTTAAGAATGTTTTCAATTTTAAAAAATTGACTTTCAGATTTTGAAGAATTAACTCCAAACAAACCCAAAAAAGAAAGAATAAAACCAAAGTAAAAGTTAAATCTAAATAAACAAACTATCCCAAAAAACAAAACAAAAAATGATAATAATAAATTTACTTTATTGAGGAAATTTCTTCCTTTATTCTTACTCCCTGAGAAATGCCAAATAATACTTTTTAATAAATTTCCCCCATCTAAAGAACCAATTGGAATCAAATTTAAGAAACCTAAAAATAAATTAAATATACCCACTCTAGAAATTACATTAACTGCTATTTGTTCTTGTGATGCACTGTTATTACTAATTAAAAGTAGGATAGATGCTGTAGCGAAACATAAGAGAGGTCTAATAATTGCGATTTTTATATTACCTAAAGCAGTTTGGCAATACTTATCTACTTGTAAAATTGCTCCTAGAAAATAAAAAGTAATTTTTTTTATTTTTACACCCTGATTAAGTGAAACAAAAGTATGAAAAACCTCATGAAAAATAATTGAAGAAAATAAGAAAAAAGAAGTTAAAAATCCTATAATCCAAGATTCTTTAATGTTATAAATATCACCCGAAGTCAAATTAACTTGATTACTTATACTCCATGTGAATAAAAAGAGAATAGCAAACCAATAGGGGTGAACTTTAAAGGGAATTCCCCATATTTTAAAAATTTGCCAACTTCTCAAAAATAATCTCCGCTATATTTAGCAATAATATTAATTTTACATAAAGGCTAATTATATGCCCAAGAGTAATACTTTAATTAAAATTTGTGGTCTAACGTCAGAAGAACAAGCTCTTCAAGTCGCAAAGTTAGGAGCTCATGCTATCGGCATTATTTCCGTGGAACAGTCTCCCAGATATATATCACCTGAAATTAAGAAAAATATTTTTACATTATTAGAAAGTTTGTATCCAAAAATCGAGAGGGTATCGGTTGTACAAAATTGTCCAATAGACCTAATTATTCAAAATTTCTTAGGAAAACCAAGTGAAACTATCATTCAATTACATGGAGATGAAGATATTGATTATTGCAAAGAAATAAGGAAAAAGATTCCCAATATTGGCCTATGGAAGGCTTTCAGAATAAAAACGGAAAAGGACATAGATAAAATAAAACCTTTTGAGGATTTTGTAGATGCGATACTACTTGATTCTTGGAATAAAGATACTTATGGAGGTTCAGGGAAAAAAATAAATTCTATTTATTTAAAGAATCTGCAATTTAGCAAACCATGGTGGTTGGCAGGTGGAATATCAATTGAATGGATTGATGAAATCCTCACTGACTTCGACCCAGATGGATTAGATATCTCAAGTAGTATTGAAATATCTCCAGGTTTAAAAGATATTAAAAAAACAGAGGATCTTTTTAAGTTTTTAAAAAGAAATTAGTAATTATTAGTAGCGGACTGCTGTTTTACAAGCTCAAAAAATTCTTGTTTTAAACTTAAATCGTGTCTAAAATCGCCTCTCACCACAGAATTAATCATACTTGTATTGGGTTCTTTCACTCCCCTCCACTTCATACAATAATGTTGGGCCTTTACAATAATGCCTAAACCTTTAGGTTCACACAGTTTTTCAATTTCATCTGCAAGAATCATTACAGCTTCTTCTTGAATATGAGGCCTTGAAAAAACCCAGTCTGCAACTCTAGCAAATTTTGAAAGTCCGATGACCTTATTTCCAGGTTTAATACCTATCCAACACTCTCCTAGAATTGGAACTAGGTGATGTGAGCATGCAGATCTGACCGAAATTGGACCAACTGTATAAATTTCATCAAGATTTTTGTCATTAGGGAAACTTGTAACTTTAGGTTGTTCATAATATCTGCCTTTAAAAACTTCATTTATATACATTTTTGAAACTCTTTCAGCAGTTTCTTGAGTATTATGATCATTCTCAACATCAATTACGAGGGACTTTAGTAAGTCTTTAACTCTTGAGGCTACTTCTTTTTCTAAAATTTCTAATTCACCAGGATTTATAAAATCAGAAATATTATCGTTAGCACTAAATCTTGTACCAGCATTCTTAATTCTGTCTCTTATAATTTCAGAAATTAGTTTATTAGTAATCTGGTCGTCAAAGTTTCTAATATTATCGTTGGGTAATGTCGAGGTCATAAAATTCTAAACAGAAAATTGTATGCAACTTAATTAACTGTATCTTCCAAAAGCTTGATTGCTTATATACTATATCACATTCTATTGTTCAATCGGGTTCAAATAGCACTAAAAAAAATCACTGTTTTAAAATTAATCAGATAAACAGAATGTTTAAAAAGCTCCCCCAGAAGGCATCAAAGTCAAGTCTTCGATCAATTGTGATTCAGGTTTTTGAGCCATGTAGAGAATAGTTTCTGATACCTCTTTTGAAGAGAGCATAGAAGTTCTATCAAAATCAGAATTGATTGATTCAGAGTCCCAAAGAGGAGTATTTACTGAACCAAGAGTTATTGTGCACGCTCTTATTGAATTAGATCTCTCCTCCTCCCTCAAGCATTTAGTAAACATGGCTAGTGCAGATTTTGAAACACAATAAGCTCCCCATTGGGGGAATGCGTTATAAGAAGCATGACTACTTACATTAATAACTAAACCACCATTTTTTCTCATTTGAGGAATTATTGAACTACAAATTTGAAAAACACTTGTGAGGTTTATTTGAATAGTTTGTTCCCATTGACATAATTCCATTTCAACTAAAGGGCCATTAAATGCGCAACCGGCATTATTTATCAATACTGAAGGGCAACCATACTTCTCAATTGCCTCTTTAACACAATTCTCTATTTCTAAAGGATTAGATAAATCACATTTTACTAGGTTAATTTTTGATTTAGTGGTCAACAGTTCGCTCTTTAGTTTTTCCATTAAATCCATATTCCTGGAGAGTAAAATCAAATCCCAGCCAGCATTGGCAAAAGTAATTGCGGTAGATCTACCGATACCTTTTGTAGCACCCGTTATAAAAGCTAGTTTCAAGTTATTCAGTTTTTTGGGGGATTTCACTATAAATCTCTTCAATATTATTTGCTTCGATAAATTTACCTAAAACCCTAAACTTTTTGTATCTTTCCTCAATTAATTCGTCTTCAGGCATTTGCAGTAACGCATTAAGGTGTTTCTCAATAGCCTCTTTTAGTGTGTTACCAGCATCTAAAGGAGCCCAATTATTCCCACCAGAAGGTTCTGGTAATACCTCATCTATTATACCTAATTTAAGCAAATCTTTACCTGTGATTTTAAGTGCTGATGCAGCTTCTGGTGCCTTTGCAGCATCTCTCCACAAAATTGATGCACATGCTTCCGGACTAGCAACTGTGTAAACACTGTGTTCAAACATTAGTAATCTATCGGCAACACCTATTCCAAGTGCTCCTCCAGAACCTCCCTCTCCAATGACAGTAGCCACAATTGGAACTTTCAATCCAAACATCTCTCGAAGGTTTCTTGCAATAGCTTCACCTTGACCTTGTTCTTCAGCTTTTAAACCAGCATAAGCTCCAGGAGTATCGATAAATGTAAGAATTGGCAAAGAGAATCTATTTGCATGCTGCATTAATCTAAGAGCTTTTCTGTAACCTCCTGGTTTTGCCATCCCAAAGTTTCTTACTACATTTTCTTTTGTGTCCCTTCCTTTCTGATGCCCTAACATCAACACTGGTCTATTATTTATCGAACCTATCCCCCCAATTAGTGCCATATCATCGCCACCATTTCTGTCTCCATGTAATTCGATCCAGTCATCACAAAACATTTGAACAAAGTCCAACGTACTTGGTCTTTGAGGATGTCTAGCTACCTGAATCTTTTGAGCAGGGGTAAGAGATTTAAATATTTCTTCTCTTCTTCTAGCAGCTAAGGTTTCAAGCTGCAGAAGCTGTTGACTAACATCTACTTCTGAATCTCGAGCTAATTCTTTAATTTGCTCTATCTGCTTCTCAAGTTCAACAAGAGGCTTTTCAAAATCAAGGAGGTAACGTTTAGCCATAATTTAAACAGTTAATACTTTAGGCTGCTTATCAAGTCCAATCGCAGAAAAACCATGCTTTAAAGATGCTGCTCCAATAAACTCCATCTTTTCAAGAGAAATGTTATTTCTTCCCCAACTAAAGTTTGTATGACACTTTTCAAATTCTAAAATCATAGCTTCTGCAAAGCAAGCAAACATCTCTCGCTGAGGGTTTTGCATTTCTGCAAGTTCCATCATATTCCAACCAATATCATTGAAAAACTCTACGATACCTCCTTTTAAAACATGAATATTTTCACCCTGAAATTTCTCATCAAGATTTTTGGGGTATCCGCCATCAATCATTAAACATGGTTTTTTTAAGTTATCTGTATCAATTTCAATAGTTTTAGGCATACTTGCAACCCATACAACAATATCCGCCTGAGGCAATGCCTCATTTAAGCTTGTTACGGTGCCACCATCTAATTCTTTTTGTAACAACGCTAATGGTTCTTGTTGTCTTGCTACCATAAGAAGTTCTGAAATCCCAGTTTTATTAATAAGCCATCTACAGACAGCACTGCCAATATCGCCTGTAGCACCAATTACAGCAACAGTTGCTTTTTTAAGGTCTATCCCAATGCGAGGCGCATTTATTTCTAATTGCTTACAAATAACCCAAGCGGTATGAGTATTGCCAGTAGTAAACCTCTCCCACTCTAATGAAGTATTTCTAATTTGTTTATGCTGTAGAAGATTAAAATTCTCAAAAATAATAGAAGTAAATCCTCCTAAAGCGGTAATGTTAATCCCTTTTTTCTGAGCTAGTTCCATAGCATTTAGTACTTTTCTTCTAGCCGTTTTAAACCTAGAAAGCATTTCAGGAACAAAGCACGAATCTATATAAGAACCTTCAATAGATATTCCAGTAGCACTCTTAACTTCTACATTCTCAACAAGCTGAGGAGGAGCAGTACACCAAACATCCAAGTCTCCATCAGCAATATGATCAAAGCCTAGCATCGAAGCTTTTCTTTTTGCATCTTCAAAACTGGTTGAGTGGCCTATTAACCCAAACATTTAAAATTTATAAATGGTTTCTATACGATGTTATGAACAATAGCACAGAGGTAACTACTTAAATAGGAATGATTAATTATTAAAATTCTTAATTAATTAGAAATATAATTAGACGATAGCCGCCATAGCCATTCTTGCAATTTCTCTATTATCTAGACCTATTTCCATCAATGTATCTTGATAAGCAATCATAAATTCTTCCATCAATTCTTCTCTGTCCATAGCTAAAACTGATGCGTCATCTGCTACTTCATCTAACATCTTTTTAATTAACGGAAGATTAACCTTATTAGCTTCCATTAATTCCTCTTTACAAGTAGATAAATTCTCTTTAAGCCACTCTTGACCATAATTTAAATGAAGATATTCATCTTTAACAACTCCCTCTGTTATTTTTTTTGCAAAAGGATCCGCAACTCTTATGTAGACGTTATAAGCAGAAATTGCAAATGCTTCAATTAAAATAGCTTGTATTAAAAGACATGTTGTTAAATTTCCTTTTTCAAGAGCAACTTGAAAATTACCATGTAATTTAGAAAAGAATTTTTTAGCAAATTCCATATCAGCTACTACACCTAAATTTCTTCCACATGCGGTAAAGCCTTTTTTATGCTTCATTTCCATTCTCGCCAATTTAGTTAACTCCTCTAATTCATTTGGAATTAAAGTTGCTATTGAAATGTAATTATCATGAGCTTCTTGCTCTCCCTCTATAACAATTGCATTTATTCTGCTGTATGCATCCTTGTAAGAATCTGTAGTGAAGTCGGGCAAATCTAAAGAAATCGGATTAGTCGATTCTTCAATAATTTTTTTATTTGATTCTAGAGTTTGCATGACAGTAATCTTTAGCTCATTATGCATGAATATTACACGATTATAGAGAGTTTATTTAAATATCATGAAAATAGTTTCAATTGTTAAGTCACATTTTTTACTTAGACTTATTTAAGAATTGTTTGGCCAATCAGATTGCATCATATTCATAATCAATTTGAACCAATGATTAATCAATAATTCCTTTAAATTTTTCCCTAAAGACTCATTTGCTCCTCTACTATCTCCAATAACACCTGATTTACTAAAGTCGTCAGTAAGCCAAGCAGTAGGCGCATTGCCCTCTAGACTCCAGCCTTCAGGAATCTCTACTTTATTACCCTCATTTGGGCGTTCATCACCTACTAATTCTGGTTTCAAAGCCAGCATCAAACTTGTTTCAGCTAAAGAAGCATGAAGCCCATCCTCAATCTCAGTTTTTGTTAACAATTCATTCAATCCATTCACACCACTCCATAAGAAACAAGGGAACACTGCCATACCTGGGGCGGCACTTCTTAGCTCTCTTGCAGCTGTATTTAAAAGTGAAATTTGACCTCCATGTCCATTAATTAATATCAATCTTTTAAAACCCATTTCAGATAATTGACCTCCGACTTCCTTTATCATTGATGTTATTAAATTTGAGGAAAGAGAAATTGTCCCGGCAAAACCCTTATGTTCTGGAGAAAAACCAATATATTGGGTTGGAAGTTTTTTTAATGGAATATCGGCAGAGAATAATTTGAAAACTTCGCTAATAATTTCATCAACAAAAATACTGTCTGTAGCAAGAGGCAAATGCGGCCCATGTTGCTCAACAGCACCGAATGGCCAAATCACTGTTGATCTTTTGTCTTTTGCAACACACTCAATTTCTTGCCAATTTAAATATTCAAATTTATTAGGTATTGGTTTAAAGTTCATTAATTTTAATTTTGAGTACTAACATTTAGAGTATGTTAATAATTAATTATTCTTATTTTACCTACGATGGGAGTCAGTAATAAAAATGCCCAAGATAATATCCAACCAAAGGGCAATAAAAAACCTCTTCAGGTACTTCACATAAGCAAGAAAGATACTCAAAAAATAGATAATGAGCAAACCAATTCGCAAGAAGAAATTAAAAAAGAAGATATCGCAATCAAACCGCAAATCATTAAAAATGATTTAGTAAAAAAAATTGAGGACAATAATGAAAACACCAAGGATTTTGATATTTCTCAACAAAATTTAACTCAACAAGACTTGAATAGACCCCTTAATTTTTCTGAGCAAAACACAGATTTTCAATTAGAAAGAACAGTTGATGAATTCGATTTTGATGAAAGTGCTTTTTTGGAGGCTTTAAATGCAAATGAGCCAATTGGGGCTACAGGAGAAACAATTTCAGGTAAGGTTATAGCGATCGAAAGTGATGGACTATATGTTGACATTGGCGGAAAAGCACCTGGTTATATGCCCAAAAAAGAATGTGGTTTGGGTGTAATTACTAACTTTAAAGAAAAGTTTTCTATAGGCCTTGAAATGGAAGTTTTGGTTATCAAAGAACAAAATGCTGATGGGATGGTAACAGTGAGCGCTAGAGCATTAATTCTCAGGCAAAGTTGGGAGAAAGTATCAAGTTCCGCAAAAAATGGAGAATTAATTAACGTTTTAATTAATGGATTTAATAGAGGTGGGCTTACTTGTGATGTAGATGGATTAAGAGGATTCATCCCAAGATCCCAACTTGAAGATGGTCAAGATTATCAATCTTTTGTTGGCAAAACTCTAAAAGTAGCGTTTCTTGAAGTGAATCCAGAATCCAGAAAATTAGTTCTCTCTGAAAAGAAAGCATCATTAGTCTCTAAACTTACAAGTTTAGAATTAGGTCAATTAATTGAAGGAGAAGTTTTAGCAGTAAAACCATATGGCTTCTTTATAGATTTAGGTGGAGCTAGTGGACTTCTTCATCAATCATCACTAACAAACGGATCGATTCGTTCTTTAAGAGAAGTTTTTAGAGAAGGGGAAATGATAAAAGCTTTAATATCTGAAATAGACCTCGAAAAAGGTCGTATTGGTCTCAATACAGCACTCCTAGAAAACTCTGCGGGAGAATTAATTATTGATAAGCAAAAAGTTATGCAAGAAGCTTCAGAGAGAGCACTAAAAACTAAAGCGCTCTTCGATAAAAAAGAACAAGATAAATGAATATTAATAAAAACATTGAGTCAAGTCTTGAATTAAAGATTTCAGATTGGGAATTAGACTTTTACTCAAGGCCAATTATTGAATCAAATGGGAAAAAAAGATGGGAATTAATTATCTGCTCTACAAGAAGTTATAAGACACAAGATGTTTTTCTTTGGAACAAAAAGTGCCCTGCTAATGAAGTTAATTCAGTGTGGCTTACAAAGGCGCTAAATGAAGCATTAAGTGAGGCAAAAAAACAGGGGTGGGAGAAACCTTCTTTAGTTCGATTCTGGAGGTCGTCAATGAAATCGATCATTAAGAAATCTCTTGAGGCCCTAAGTATTGAGGCCATTGTAAGTAGGAGAACTTACAATTTATTAGATAGAATCGAATTTCTTGAAAAAGAGATTTATCCAAAGGAAAAAGGTTATGTAAGAGGTGTATTAGCTCCTACTTTTACTTCAAAAATGGAAAACTCTCCTACACCTCTACCAGAAGCAGTAAGAGGTGATGCTTTAACTATCTCTGAAATATCAGTTGGCGAATTAAAATCAGCAGAAAATTGGCCTATGGAATTTGGAGATATTTTCCCAATTCAGCAAGATTTAGATGATAATTACTTAGTCCCAGGATTAAGACTTTTTAGCAAAGATAGATCTTTGGCACTTTCTGCATGGTTTAGTTGTTTAGAACCTATTAAATTAGTCGTAAATAAGAACCAACTCATACTTGAAGCTTCAGAAGATGATAAGTGGCTGGTAACTGATTTACCAGAAAAAGATGCAAGCATTTTGAATACAAAGTTTTTAGAGAATAAAAAAAATTCTTTTGGTTATCAATTTATTTCCATACAGTCAACGCCCTTTATCGAAAAATTTGCAGGATTCTGGATCTTAAGAGATATTGAATTAATTTCATAAATTCAATTTAGGAGCAGGTACTATTCCTTACAAAGAAATATATTTCTCAAAAGATGAAATTTATATTCAAAACAAAAAATTTGAGTATTATTCATCACCTATTCTTAGTCAAAATAATTTCAAACATGCATACTTTACGAAGTCTTGCTCTGAGAAATTTCTTCAATTAATAGGGAATCACTTTAATGAAAATTCCATAAATTGTGTTTCCAATCAAATTCACAGTAATGTGATAGTGTTTGGATCTTATTCGCAAAAAGGAACTAAGACTGATGCAGATGGTCTTGTTGGCAATAAATGCAGTCAAAACTTATGGGTTTACACAGCTGATTGTATGCCAATATTTTTTGCAGATAAAAGGACAAGAAATGTAGCAGCCTTGCATTGTGGAAGAAAAGGTTTAGAAAAAAAAATAATAAAAAATCTGGTAAAAATTTTCGATACTTTCCTGACAACTAGAGATGACTTACTTGTTGCAATAGGACCAGCGATTTCTAAGGAACATTATCTAGTTGATAAAATGACACTCAAAAAATTTTATAGAAAGGCCGAAAACAAAAACATAACTATCAAATTGACTAAAACTAAAAAAGATCTTTGTTTTAGTGATTCAAATCACATCAGAGAGCAAAACTTAAATCAACTTGATCTAAAAAGATCTGCCTATAAACAACTTTTAAATGAGAACATCCCTCATACAAATATAGACATCTCAAATTTATGTACATACAAATTCAATAATGAATTTTATTCCTGGAGAAGGAGCAAAACAATCTCGAGACAATGGAATCTTATTTGCTCATAAAGATAATTAACTTGGACAAATTTCACTGCTTAAGTTTTTAGCGATCAATAATTCCGTCATCTCCTTAGTACCTTTAATACTAAAAACTTTGGCTAACAAAACATTCTCTTTGAAACCAAAAGGCTTTATTTTCACTTTACTCCCCCTTGGGAATTCACTCTTAAGTAAATTAGTTGCTTCAATCTCATTATTTTCATTTACATCTACACAAAATAATCCAATAGTTAAATTTCTATTTTGATCCCCCACCAAAATAGTATTTGAACTTTTAATTTGAAGAATTTCGGCCGAGTTTACTATTACAGGATTAAGAGCAATCAAGCAGATTATAATTAAAAATTTTGATAATTTTTTCAATTCAGATACATCTAAGTTTTTTGAATTATCATAAAGTTAATTTTTTAAAATGACGAATTTTTTAAAAAAACTAGTCTTCACAATTAACATATCCAACCATTTGAGCATTACTTTTACCAGGAGGAACCATTGGATAACAATTTTCACCTCTTCTGACAAGGATATTAATCAAGGCAGGACCGTCATGATCAAGCGCATTTTTTAATTCATTCTGTAATTGTTTTCTATCAGAAATTAAGTATCCTTTAACTCCAAAAGACTCTGCAAGTTTTACAAAATCAGGTTCACCACAACTCATATCAGATGAGGAATATCTTTCATCATAGAAACTTTCCTGCCATTGTCTTACCATCCCTTGCCAGCGATTATTGATAATAATCAATTTAACATTTAGACCATATTGAGATAAGGTTCCTAATTCTTGAATATTCATTAAGACACTTGCATCTCCCGCAATACAAATTACATCTGAATTAGGTAAGGCTGTTTTTACTCCAATTGCCGCTGGCAATCCAAAACCCATAGTTCCTAAGCCTGCACTACTAATCCATTTTCTTGGAGAATTCCTAAGATATTGAGCAGCCCACATCTGATGTTGTCCTACATCTGTAGTTATATAAGCTTCTGGTGAAAGTTCCCTCACTTTTAAAAGAACTTCCTGAGGATAAATTTCTCCTTCTTTAGGCGGTTCATATAAAGGGTGTTTATGTTTCCAAAAATCAATTTTTTCTAACCAGTTTTTCGTCCGACAAGTAAATTTGTTTTTTAGAGATTGTTCATTAATTTTCAGAACAGCTTTTGAAACATCAGCAACAATTGCAACATCTACACGTCTATTTTTATTAACTTCTGCTGGATCGATATCTATATGAATTACCTTTGCATTAGGTGCAAAAGTATCTAATTTCCCTGTCACCCTATCATCGAATCTGGCTCCAATAGCAATTAAAAGATCGCATTCTGTAACAGCAAAATTTGCATAAGCAGTTCCATGCATTCCTAACATCCCTACTGATAAATTATCTTTTTCATCAAAAGCGCCCTTCCCCATTAAGGTTGTGGTAACTGGTATTTGATAATTCTTTGCTAAAGTTTTTATTGCCTCATGAGCTCCTGAAGATATTGCTCCACCTCCTACGTATAGAAGAGGTCTTTCAGAATCTTCTATTAATTTAATTGCTTTGTTGATATCGCAATCATTAATTTCTCCATTCCTTTTAAATCCTTTAGGAATAATCTCACCAGGCAAAACTCTTTGGTAATTAAAGAACTCCTGACCAACATCTTTGGGTATATCAATTAAAACAGGGCCAGGCCTTCCAGATGAGGCTATAAAAAAAGCTTCAGAAACTACTTTCGCGATATCTGAAGGATCCCTTATTACCCATGAATGTTTTACTATTGGAAGAGTTATGCCAAAAATATCAGTTTCTTGAAAAGCATCTGTCCCTATAGCAGGTCTTGGGACTTGACCAGTAACTACAACTAGAGGGACTGAATCCATTTGCGCAGTGGCAATTCCAGTTACCAAATTTGTTGCACCTGGGCCTGAGGTTCCAAAACATACTCCTACTTCACCAGTAGATCTTGCATATCCATCAGCCGCATGTGAACCACCTTGTTCATGCCTAACCATATAGTGTTTTAACCAACCATCTTGTTCTGCCTTATGAACTGCGTCATATATTGGTAGTATAGCTCCCCCAGGATATCCAAATATAACTTTTACTCCATGAATTTTTAAAGAATCCATTAGTGCATCTGCACCAGTTATCCAAACTGGATTTTCATGTTTTGAACTACCCTTTGAAAAGGATCTCGAAGTAAGGGTCACTAAAGAAATTCAATATTTACTATAAATATTAAACTTAATTAAATACTTTTGCCTCATTTAGAAATGTAATGTCAGAAATGTATTCAAAAAAATCTTTTAAAAAATTTAAAAATTTTCAAATAAATATCAATTTTTCTTTATAAGATGCCTAATTTATGTAGAGGTCCAGAGCCAGAAATAAGTTCAATAAAAAGCACAAGAAAAATAATCATTGCAACTCTTCCATTCCACACCTCTGAACTATTATTCCAACCCCATTGCCACTTCTCCTGAGGATAAAGTTTAACTTTTTCAGGCAATTGAGAAGCCTCCTCAATATTAACTAGAGGCCCTTCCAAGCAGGAAATCACTAGTTCACTAAGACCTTCAATAAAAGTAGGATGAGTATTAAGAGCCTTAACTCTCCGAAAATTTTTAATACCAGCCTTTTCAGCAATTTCTTTATATTCAATATCAATTTCTTGCAATGTTTCGATATGCTCTCCAACGAAACTTATAGGCACAACTATTAGATCATTAACATTTGACTTTCCAAGATCAGCTAACACTTCTTCTGTATAAGGCTTCAACCATTCAACAGGGCCAACTCTACTTTGATAAGAAAGTGTATAAGGGTTACTATGGCCCAAAAATTTTTCCAGCTCATTTATTATTAATAAAGAACAATCTTCAATTTGTTGTTTGTAAGGGTCTCCAGCTTCCTCTACGTAACTCTTAGGAACTCCATGAGCAGTGAAAAATATATGGGCTTTTGAAGGTGATTCACAAAGTGAAATCTGTTCAGAAATTAATTCGACCATGGACTTTAAATAACCTGATTGACTGAACCAACTCCTTACACATCTCATTGGAACCTTCTTAAATTCATCATCAGAATCTCGCAATTTTTTTAATTCTCTAAAGCTTGAACCACTAGTACTTATAGAAAAATGCGGATACAAGGGTATTACAACAACTTGATCTATGCCATCTGCTTTCATATCAGCAATTGCTGATTCGGTAAAAGGATGCCAATACCTCATAGCGATGTAGGTAGTAGCATTAAAACCCTTGTCCCTTAATTTAGATTGTAATTCTCTTGCTTGTTGTTCAGTTATCCTCCTAATAGGTGAACCTCCACCTATGGAAAGGTAGGCCTGTTGTGAAGTGGTACTCCTAAGAGTACTAATTAACCAGGCTAGGGGCTTTTGAAAAGCAGGGAAAGGGGTCCTGATTATTTCTGGATCAGAAAAAAGATTATATAAGAATGGGCCTACATCGTTAATGCGTTCAGGCCCCCCTAAATTCATTAGTAAGACGCCTATTTTATCCATCTAAAATTTATGGAGATTGAAAATAAACATTAAAAACGTCATTATAAGGTCAATTATATAAGTAAATGAACGTAATTCAGGAAATTAATAATGTCAATGATAAATTTGCTACTCAAGGAAGCAAGCTTAAAATTGAGAAAAGAGGAGAGAAATTAAATATTCGTGGTTCACTACCCTGCAAAGAAGATAAAAATAACTTTAAAATTCAAAGAATATCTCTTGGTTTAAAGGCTAATATTTCTGGATTAGAAGAAGCCAAAAAAAAATTACAATTAATCAATTTGCAATTAGAATTGAATCAATTTGATTGGATTAATTGGAAAGGCAATCCCAATAAAAAGCAAATAAAAGATGGTATTGAATTCCCAAATAGATTAAATCAATTTGAGGAATTTTTTTTTAAAGAAAAAAAAGGTGATTTTAGAACCAGCACTAGAAAAACTACTTGGAGAAGTTCTTACAAACCATATATGAAAAGAATCCTAGATGTTTATGGTGATCACGAAAATGAAGCTTTAGAGAAAATATTTCAAAAGACACTCGAAAGTTACAAGGAAGGGAGCAGAAGTAGAAAACAATGCGCTACTTCTCTAAGTGTTTTGGCCAAGTTTTTGGACATTAAACTACCAGAAGATTGGAAATTAAATTCTAGAGGATATGGTCTAAACAAAGCAGGATTTAGGGACCTCCCGACAGACGAATTAATAGAGAAACTTTGGGAGAAGATACCAAACAAATCTTGGAAATTTGTTTTTGGTTTGATGGCTACATATGGATTAAGAAATCATGAAGTATTTTTTTGTGATTTAAGTTCTCTAACTAATTTTGGGGACAAAATTATTAGAGTTTTACCTACAACTAAAACTGGGGAGCATCAAGTTTGGCCATTTCATCCTGAATGGGTGGAAAAATTCGAATTATCAAAACTTGGTGAAAATCCAGAACTTCTACCAAATATCAATAGAGACCTTAAAATTACAACCTTACAAAATATTGGTAAAAAAATAACAGACCAGTTTAAGCGTTACTCTTTGCAAATAAAACCTTATGATCTAAGGCATGCTTGGGCAGTAAGGACAATTTTTTATGATTTACCTGATACAGTTGCTGCCAGAATGATGGGACATTCGGTTAGTTTACATACTCAAACTTATCACCACTGGATTACTAAAAGAGATCAACAACAGGCAGTGAATAATGCACTTTTAAAAGTTAAAAGAGTTAAAAATATTTAAAGATTTATAATAATTAAATAAAAATAAGGGTCATATGCAAGAAAAACCTTCATCTTCCGAGAAAATATTTAACCTCGATGATCAAGCAAATAAACTTGGAATGGGAGGTAAATTATCACCGGAAAGCGATGAGAGCTCATATAAAAAAAGAATGCAGCAAAGAAAAGATATTCAAGCGGAAAGACTACAAATCAGGAAAACAAAAAAAGGATTATTAATTGTTTTTACAGGAAATGGCAAGGGCAAGACAACTGCATCTTTAGGTATGGCTTTAAGGACGATAGGGCATGGCTATAAAGTAGCAATAATTCAATTTATCAAAGGAGGCTGGAAAACTGGAGAAGAAAAAGCACTTAAAGATTTGTCTTCAAACATATCTTGGCATTCATTAGGAGAGGGATTTACTTGGGAAACACAAGACAGAATAAGAGATGAAAAATTAGTTCAAGAGGCTTGGCAACTAGCCAAAAAGTACATACAAAACGAATCTTATAAACTTATCATTCTTGATGAAATTAATATTGCGACAAAACTTGGTTATCTTGCACCCGAGGAAATAATCACTTTTTTAAAAAGCTTAAATAATAGAAAAAATCATATTGTTTTAACTGGAAGGGGAGCATCTGATTCAATTATCAATTACGCTGATCTAGTTACAGAAATGAAACTAATAAGACATCCATTTAAAGAACAAGGAATAAAAGCACAAAAGTGTATTGAATATTAGTTAAGTTAAATATTTTTAAAAGTTTCTTTAGGCAGGTTTAGAAATGTTTAAAGACGCAAGCAATATCTGAACAAAAAATAAATTTGGTGCTTTTACTTGCTAAGGTCTTAAAAGTACAATCATTGAATGACTTACAAAAGAGTTCTCTTAAAACTTAGTGGTGAAGCACTAATGGGTGAAAAACCTTATGGTATTGATCCTGCTATAGTCCAGTCAATTGCAGAGGATGTTTCAAAAGTAGTCGAAAATAATGTAGAACTTGCAATAGTTGTTGGGGGCGGGAATATTTTTAGAGGGCTTAAAGGGTCTGCAGATGGTATGGATAGAGCGACAGCTGATTATGTTGGGATGCTCGCAACAGTAATGAATGCTATTTCACTTCAGGATGGATTAGAAAGAGTAGGAGTTGCAACAAGGGTTCAAACTGCGATAGAAATGCAGGAAATTGCCGAGCCCTACATAAGAAGAAGAGCCATGAGGCACTTAGAGAAAGGTAGAGTTGTAGTTTTCGGAGGTGGATGCGGAAATCCATTTTTTACAACTGATACTACGGCAGCTTTGAGAGCAGCAGAGATAAACGCTGAAGTTGTCATGAAGGCTACTAAAGTTGATGGAGTATACGATCGTGATCCTAATCAATTTAAAGATGCAAAAAAATATTCCTCTCTCAGTTATCAACAAGTTCTTAGTGATGAAATTGCTGTAATGGACAGTACAGCAATTGCACTTTGCAAAGATAATAATATCCCAATTATGGTTTTTGATATATTCAAAAAAGGGAACATTTCCAAAGCTGTTGCTGGTGAGCCAATAGGCTCTTTAATTAGTTAGAGATCATTTATTTTTTTTAATTATGAAAGAAAAAGAAATTCAAGAAAATATGAATAAAAGTATTGAAGCCACACAAAGAAACTTTAATACAATTAGAACAGGCAGAGCTAATGCTTCCTTGTTAGACAGAGTAAGTGTTGAGTACTATGGAGCAGAAACACCAATCAAATCGCTTGCCACTATAAGCACTGTTGATTCGCAAACAATTTCGATACAACCTTTCGATATTTCATGTTTGCAAGCGATAGAGAAATCTATTTCTATGAGTGATTTAGGAATTACTCCAAATAATGATGGGAAAGTAATAAGAATAAACGTTCCTCCTTTAACAGAAGAAAGAAGAAAAGAATTTTGTAAATTAGCCTCTAAATATGCAGAGGAAGGAAAAGTAGCTTTGAGAAATATCAGAAGAGATGCTGTTGATAAAGAAAAAAAAGACGAAAAAGATGGCCTTATTTCTATTGACGAATCGAGAGATAATCAATCTGAAATTCAGAAAATTACTGACAAATATATTTCTTTAATAGAAACTAAATTGTCCGAAAAAGAAAAGGAAATTCTAAAAGTTTGATAGGATTTGACGTTGTAATAATTGGTGGAGGTTTATCAGGATCTTCCACAGCTCTTAATCTATCAAAGAAAGGATATTCAGTTTTAATTATCGAAAAAGAAAAATCCCATGATTATAAGCCATGTGCAGGTGGGATGGCATCTTCAATGCAAAGATTTCTTCCTTTAGATATAAAAGATGCCATAGCATCAAAAATTAAGAATGTTGAATTCAGATGGAAGGCTACAGATAATGTAACTGCTGATCTGACTGGCGAATCCCCATTTTGGATTATTAAAAGAGAGAAACTTGATCAATTATTACTTGATGAGTCCAAAAGTAATGGAGCTCAGATAATGAGACCATTATTGATAGAAAAAATTATAAAAAAAAATGATAAATGGGAAATTACTTGCAATAACAAAATAAAATACATTTCAGAATTTCTTGTAATTGCAGATGGGTCCCAATCGAAATGGGCGAGTTATTTCAATTTAGGGCCAAGAAAACCGAAATTTGCGAACACAATCTCATTAAGATTAAAAGGGTTAGGCGAAATCCCTAGAGATGCAGTTAGATTTGAGTTTGGATTTATAAAATATGGGTTTGCATGGGCATTTCCCCTAAGAGAAAGCTTAAATATTGGTTTAGGTACTTTTATAAATAATGGTCTTCTAGAAAATCAGGCTATAAATAAACAAGTAATCAGAAGCTTCGGTTTTGATGATTATCCTCATAAAACAATTAGTAAGAAACTGAGAATATGGAATGGCTTCAACTCAATTAATGGTGACAAAGTGTTGGCGGTTGGAGATGCAGCATCTCTATGTGATCCATTTTTAGCTGAAGGAATTAGACCATCTTTAATTAGCAGCTTTTATGCTGCAGAATACATAGATCAGTGCCTATCAGGAAAAGTAGATGATTTAAATCTTTATACGAAAAAAATTAACAACATTTGGGGGAAATCAATGGCTTGGGGGAGGAGAATAGCCCAAGTATTTTATAGATTTCCCAGAACTGGATACCAATTAGGTGTCAAAAGAAAAACAGCACCTAAACGTATTGCTCAAATATTATCAGGAGAAATGAGTTATGAAGATATTGCAAAAAGAGTTATCAGAAGACTTTTAACAAAAAGTGGAGCTTAATTCTTTTTCAATTCAAACTTAAATTTAGTTAGCAGAAATCAAGTTATGATTTTTAATCTCTGAATATCTCTTTAGTAGCAGTTCTTCCAATTCTTCTATAGCCTTACTGAATCCAGTGATACCTTCACTCAGCTTTTCACTTGCCATTTGATCTTCCAACATACTTAATCTGAAATCTTTTTCTTCAAATTCGTAGTCAATAGAATTATTAATTTGGGTACTTACATCTAGTTTTCTAACTAACTCTCCTTTTTCTTTTTTCAGTTCCTCAAGAAATTTTGGTGCGATTGTTAAAAGATCGCAACCTGCTAATTCTTTTATTTCATCAAGATTTCTAAAGCTCGCTCCCATTACTTCTGTCTTGAATCCCTTTTCTTTAAAGTACTTGTATATTTGTGTAACCGAAATAACACCAGGGTCTTCAGATCCAACAAAACTAGTTTTACCAGTTTTTGCTTTATGCCAATCCAATATACGGCCTACGAAAGGAGAAATTAGAGTTATATTTGCACTAGCACAAGTTACCGCTTGGCAGAAGTTAAAAAGTAAAGTTAAGTTGCACTTAATACCCTCTTTTTCCAAAATTTCAGCTGCCTTAATTCCCTCCCAAGTTGCAGCAATCTTAATCAAAATTCTTTCCTTTTCAATTCCAAAATTTTTGTAAAGATTGATCAATTTTCTCGCTTTTTCTACAGTAGCTTCGGTATCAAAGCTCAGTCTTGCATCAACTTCTGTAGATACGCGCCCTGAAATAATTTTCAATATTTCTTTTCCAAAAAATACTGAAACTTGGTCGACAGTTTCTTTGATTAATTCAATTTCAGAGAATCCTTGGGGCAATGCATTTTCCGAACTTTCTAAAGCTTTATCAATTAATTTCACATAATCAGGGTTCCTTGCCGCAGCAAGTATTAGCGATGGATTGGTGGTGGCGTCCCTTGGTTTAAATTTTTTTATCGAATCTAAATCTCCAGTATCAGCAACAACAACGGTCATTGAGGACAATTGTTCTAAAATTGATTTCATATCTAGAAAATCATATATATATACATAAACTAGCTTTTATTCCTGATGAAATCATCAGATAATCATCTAAATATTTATAAAATTGGAAAATTTTAGGGTTTTTTAACAATCATTCCATGATCTTTAATCTTAGGAGGTATTTTTTCAATTACTATCAAACTTTCGATAATTTCTTTAGCAACTGGTACAGCAACAGTTGAACCGTATGCATAAGATTTAGATGGCTCATCAACGACTACTAGGACAGCATATTTCGGATCATTAACTGGTAACGTCGCCACAAAACTGCAAACTTTTTTACTTGTATAGGAACCATTTAAGGCTTTTTGTGAAGTGCCCGTTTTCCCCGCTATCCTATAACCCTCGATTTTCACTCCAGATCCACTACCTTTGTCAACTACGCTCTCCATCCATTCAAGAACAGTTTTAGAGACTTCGTGTGAAAAAAATTGTTTTTTGGGATTATTATTAATTCCTTCTTTGAAAGTTGAGGTTACATGTGGAGTTACTTCATAACCACCATTTGCCAGAGCCGCATGAAGTTGAAGCAATTTAAGTGGTGAGATTGAGAAACCTTTGCCAAAAGAAGTTACAGCGGGCTCAATTGATTGACTTACAAATAAATCTTTTCTTTTTAGTTGGCCAGCAGTTGATTCAAATAAGTCAGTCTCTAAATTTTTATTTATACCTAAATCGTTTAGCCAATCCCAATAAATTGTAGGATCTAATTTCTGCATTATTTTTACCATCCCAACATTACTTGAAACTTGCAAAACTTTTGGATAGTCAATGTATCCATTACCTTTTTTATCCCAATTAGAAAGTGTCCATCCTCCAACATTAATTTTTCCAATATCTTCAACTAATCCATCTTTCTGGATTACTTTTTCTTCTAAAGCTAAGGCGAGATTAATAGGTTTAAAAGTTGAACCAGGCTCAAATAAATCTTGAGAATACCAACCCCTAAAAAGTCCAGAATCATACTGCCAAAATTTATTTGGATCGTACGAAGGAACTGAAACCAAGGAGAGAATTCGACCATTATTAACATCCATAACTATGGCAAATCCCTTCTTTGCTTTCCATTTGCTTACTTGCTTTGATAATGCATTGAATGAAGCTTTCTGTAATTTTGAATCTATAGTTAGGCCTAAACTTTTGTAATCAGAAACAAAATCTCCTGGGGCTGAATCATCCGGTAAAGGAGTTCCATCTCCTCCTCTTTTTATTAAATTACTTTTATTAAAAACTTTAATTTGATTATCTAAATGAAGCTCTAAACCTGCTGAAGCTATATTCTCATCATTAACAAAACCCACAAGATTAGAATAAAGCTCCCCTTGTGGATAATATCTCTGCGAATATTTAAATAAATCAATTCCGCTTATTTGAAGGTTCTTAATCTTTTCTGCCTTTTCTTCAGAAATTTGATCCAAAAGCTTGATTCCAGTCATTTTATTATTAAATTTACTCAAGAGTATTTCACCATTTATATCCAAGATAGATGACAATTTTTCTGTAACTTCTTCAATACTGCGAACTCTATTTATTGAATCACCAGGAAAATTAAAATATTTTGGATGGGCCCATAATTTAAAGAGCGGTTTATCGTAAGCGATTAGTCTATTATTTCTATCAACAATGGCTCTCCTCTTTTTTAAAGCGTTAGTTTTAGAAGAATGGAGTAATCTAGCTTTTCTTTGCAAATCAGAGGCGTTAAAGACTTGCAATTTAACTAACCTACCAAACAAACAAAAGATTAATATTAAGCTAAAAATATAGAGAAATTTAAATCTTCTTTGATCGAGGGGTATAAGACGAACAATTTTTTTGTATTTTTTCATCAATATCCGCTTTGATATTTGCTATTTTTAAAACCTTCAATGAAACTACTTAAATTTTTCTTAAATAAACTTTCTTTTTTTTCTGGAGGTTTATCTAGATAGATTAAATCTTCAGGTTTAGTTTTTCTATAAGTATTGATAGATTCAAGTTCACTAATATAATATTCCTCAATTTTAGAAATATAATCAATGAGATTGTTATTAATAGCTCTTGTTTTAGATAAGTTTTTATAGGTATTTGACCATTTTCTTTGACTATTAAAAGACAAGAAAAATAAGGTGAAAATTAATAACAAAAGAGAGATATTAATGGTATCAAAAATTTGATGTATTAATTTGATTTTAATTATGGATATTTTTTCAGATTTTTTTTTACTTTCATATGAAACCTTTTTTTTTAAATTAAGTTGTTTCCCATAAGGTTTCATCAATGGTTTTTTATTTAAATAAAAGAAGTGTTATTAATTAAATAAACATCTTTTTGTTTGATTCGCAAGTAAAGAATTAAATTCTTTATGTCCTCAATAAGAACAAATTTAAGAAGGTCAATCCATTCCATAAAGAATGCATGATTACTGAGGAAAACAAACTCCCTGAAACAATTCTTGTAATTGCTAATCCAATCCCTAGAACAAATAATGGCGGCATTTCTCCCAAACTTAAATGGGCTAATGCAAAGATAAAAGCTGAGACTATGATGCCCAAAATTACTCCAAAATCTCTTGAAAGAGTTGGAAGTAAAATACCGCGGAATATAATCTCTTCAAATAGAGGAGCTAATAGAGTTGTTGTTATAAATAATAGAAAAAATGATAAGTAATTATTATTATTAAGAACAATTTCCAGCAAGGGGTTACTACCATTCTGATTATCGATCAGACTATTCATAATTAGAGAGATCAATAAAACAAAAGGAACAATTGTTAACCAACCTTTAATTCCCTGAGTTATTGCATACTTTATTGGCAAGAAATTGAACTGTAAATAATCCTTTTTAAAAGTAAATTCACCATTCAAGGATTTAATTTGATAAAAAACTATCCATAATGGAGGAATAGCCATAAAAAGATATCCAAAGAAAATTTTTAAAGATTGAGACAATTCATTAGAGATATTTTTAGAAAAAAGTTCGACCAAACTGATAGAAAATAAAGGTGATACCACTTCTCCTAAAACAACAAATCCACCTGCAATTAATAAAACCATATCTATTAATTCTAAATCTAAGGATTTAATTTCTTTCCAACCAAACTTTTTCAAAGATATAGTTGTCCATAATATTTTTAAAGCCAGAATAGAGCCAATAAGTATTGTTAAAAGTGGTATTAGTCTTATGGCTAATATTTTAAAAAACATTTTTCTTGAAAATGATTTTGTTATTAATGTACTGTCGTCAAAATCAAATTTCCGGCTTAAAAGGTGATATAAAAATCTATCACCTTTAAATAAATCAAATTTTTCAGAATTTACTTTATATGTATTATTATTAGATTTTTTTTCTATCTCATCAATCAGAGATTTATAGTTTTTATCTTCAAAATCTTTGGATATATTTTTATAAATTAAAGGAGCATTTGATTCTGAAGTAATTATTCGAATTAATTTATTTCTTTCTGTTAGCTCTTCAAATGAGACATCAGAGAGTGATTTATTTATTTGATCAACTGGATCATTAATGATAAAAAATTTTTTAAGATTTACAGGTATTGATTGGACAGATAATTCAGCAATTTCTTGCTCTTTTTGACTAATATCAAATGAAACAGATGGTCTATTTAAACTGTCTCTTAATCCTTGTTGCCATACAAAAAAAGTTATGACGATAGAAATAAAAGCTAAAGTTAGTTTTGACTTAGAAGTATTTTTAAAGATCATAACTTATTATATTCTGGCAAACTATAGTTAGTTATCATTGAATCTCCTTATATTTATGTATCTATTTTAATCACGCCATGAGATGATTAAATTATCTTAATTTTCAAATTTATATAATGGCCTTAAGATTAGTTTTAGTTAGGCATG
The DNA here is from genome assembly GCA_002026015.1 of Prochlorococcus sp. HOT208_60m_808G21. GTDB lineage: Bacteria > Cyanobacteriota > Cyanobacteriia > PCC-6307 > Cyanobiaceae > Prochlorococcus_A. The sequence goes on from MWOY01000108.1 coordinate 66,750, forward strand.
GACTAAGCAGTTTCAATGCAAAAGGATTAATTCAAGGAAGAACAGACGATTCATTTTTAACTGATGAAGGATACGAACAAGCCCACAAAGCAGGAAAAGCATTATCAAAAATAAAATTCGATAAAATCTATTCCTCCCCACTTGTCAGAGCGGCAGAGACTGCAAAAACAATTAAAAAGACCTTTAATAACGAACAAAATATTGTATTCGACGATAATTTGCTAGAGGTAGATCTTAGTGAATGGTCTGGTCTAAAAATTGATGAAATAAAAAAGAAATTCCCAGAAATTTACCCTATATGGAAAAATGATCCAGAAAATCTTATTTTAAAAAGAAATGATAATAAAACTTATAAACCAATTCAAGAGTTGTTTTTTCAAGCAACAAATTTTGTAGAAGATATTTTAAAAATTTATCTAGACAAAGATGATGTAAATATTTTAGTTGTTGGACATAATGCAATTCTCAGATGTTTAATACTTTTGTTATCAGGAAAGCCTAAGCAAGGTTTTAGAAAAATAAGATTAGAAAATGCTTCTTTCTCGATACTCAATATTTCAAAGAAAGATAACTCTTTTAAGACTCAAATTGAATGCTTAAATCAGACTTCCCATCTTAATAAAAATATTCCAAATAAAATTGGAGATTCCAGAATATTTCTTATAAGGCATGGTGAAACTAACTGGAACAAAGAAGGTAGATTTCAAGGCCAAATTGATATCCCTTTAAATGAAAACGGAAAAGATCAAGCTAGAAAGACTTTTGAATATTTGAGAAATATTTCTTTCAATAAGGCATTTTCAAGTTCGATGCATAGACCTTATGAAACTGCGCAAATAATCCTTCAAAATAACAAAGATTTAAAAATTAAGAAAATAGATGCACTTGTAGAAATCAGTCACGGATTATGGGAGGGTAAATTGGAAGCAGAAATTAGAGAAGAGTGGCCTGCTTTACTAAAAAATTGGCATGATAAACCTGAAGAAGTAATAATGCCCGAAGGTGAATCTATAAAAGATGTATCAGAAAGGTCAGTAGAAGCTTTTGACAAAATTTGTTTATCTCAAAAGGATAATGATCAAACCCTCATGGTTGCTCATGATGCAGTCAATAAAACTCTTATTTGTAATATCCTTGGGATTAATTATTCAAATATTTGGATGATAAAACAGGGTAATGGCGGCATAACTATAATTGATCTTTTTAATGATCCCAAGAAGCCCCCTGTGATTAGCGCTCTTAACATTACAACACACCTAGGAGGAATACTTGATTCAACTGCTTCCGGAGCACTTTAAATTAAGCCTTGTTAAAAATTTATTTTGATGAAGTCAGAGTCAGAAAAAGGCCTCATTTACTGAAAAAAGCCAACTTGACTAAGAGGCCAAAATCTGAAATATGCTTTACCAATTATCTCTTTTTTATGAAGAAATTTACTTCCAGGCCAATATCTTCCATCCCAGCTATTTGCCCTATTATCACCTAAAACTAAAAAATGATCTTCTGGCACTTTTATGTTTTCAAATTTACCACAATTATTAAATAGGGATAATGCGCACTTATAAGAGACATAGGGTTCAGGAATTAATTTATTATTTATTATTAATTCACCATTAGAGTTTACACTTACAATTTCTCCTGGAAGCGCCACCACTCTTTTAATATAAGCATCGCAAGCTTGATCCCTCAAACCAGGAATAAACGACATTGGTGGAAAACTCATAAAAAAACAATATCTTTTTTTTGGTAAAGGCTTAGATCTTGATGAGATTAATTTTTTGTCAAACGAGTAAGGTGAGTTAAAAACAACAATATCTCCTCTTTTTGGTAAAGAGTTTCTTAGCGAAAATTTTTCAATAATTAACCTATCATTTATTTGTAATTCTGGGAGCATCGAACCAGAAGGGATGTAACGTGGTTCTGCAAAAAATGATCTACAAGAAGAAACAAAAAAAGTTAATAGAATTAGTAGACCCCATTCTTTTAAAAAACTCTTTATGGAACCAGGCATAAAATTAAAAAAGTCTTGATTTTCTAAACTTATAAAAATTGTTTGGCATATTCAATTACGTTAAAACCTAATATTACTTTTTTTCCTTCGTAAATCAAAAATGGTCTTTTTATTAATTTACCATCACTTAAAAGAAGTTGAATAATTTCTTCTCTTGATAAACCATTAATATCAAGATTGAGTGTTTTAAAAGCTTTACCTCTTGTATTAAAAATCCTTTTCTTATCATCAGAGTATTGTTTTAAAGCTAGATTTAAATAATTAACAAGTGGCGGTTCTTTTACAATATCAATTAATTGGAATTCTAAATCTTTGCTTTTAAGCCACTTTTCAGCTTTTCTGCAAGTAGAGCATTTTAAATAACTATAAAAAATTATTTTTTTCAATTTAAATTACTAATTTTTGATTTCTTAAGTACTTTATAGTTTCTCTTTTTTAGAGGTATACAACTTTTCAATAAATTTTCAACAACATCAAAATCCCTCCAACCGTCAATTTGAATTGTTCTTCCATCAAGTCCTTTACTTGTTCTAAAAAATTCAGCAACATCCTCAAGCTGATTAGGAGCAATTTGATTAATACTAACTATATTATCCTGTCTAGGATTTGCTATAGGCACACATAAAAGTTTTCCATCATATGCACCACAATCATGCATATCCAAAACTCCAATAGGTCTAGCTTTTATTAAACAGCCCGCGAAAGTAGGCTCATCCATTATCACCATTGCATCAAGAGGAGCACCATCATCAGCAAGGGTATTTGGGATAAAACCATAATCAAAAGGGTACCTCACTGAAGAATGCAATACTCTGTCTAAGGCCATAATTCCTGCATCAGAGCAATATTCATATTTATTCCTACTACCTGCAGGTATTTCAACAACAATATTTACTATTCCCTTCATTGGAGATGGAGGTATTGAGCTAAGGTCCATCTTTTTTAAAATCGTGATTATGAATTATCTCGTTTCCTTGAGATGAAGGTCTTCCAATTAAAACGCTTATTGAAGGTAAAAAAATTGTCAGAAAGGCAAAAATAATACCTAAAGATGTTATTGATAAACTCCTTATACTTAAGGGGTCATCATCATCTCTTTCAAAATCACTTCGAGCAGAACCATGAGAAGATTCTTCACTTGATTTACTTTGAATAAACTGCTTTGATTTCGTGTAACTCAAGAACTCTTAATTGGTAAAGATTAAGGAGATAATTAAACATAATTATCCTACATTCAAAATGTCAATAAATCAAAACATTGATTAGTAACTTTTTAATTATTCTTTTTCTAGCAAAGACCTGATAGATTTTAATTCCTCTAATATTTGCACCAGTATATTTTGAGCAGCCGAAGAAGGTGAATTAAAGACCTCTACAGTAACCTCCTTTATTCTTAAAATGTCTTTTGCAAATCTTGCTACTTCATTAGGATGAAACTTTAAAGGATCTTTTTGATCAGTTCTAAATTCGGGATTTAATTTTCTTGGATTAAAGCTAGGGTTAAGATTTCTTAAATCTGTATTTGTATACCTATAGACAGAAGCTCTTGATCTGTTTAAGAATTTTTGAACTTCATCAATACCTACTAATTCCTCTTCGCTAGAAATATTGGAATCTATATTTTCCATAAAATTAAGAAAATGTTTTAGTAATAATGAACTTTTAAAAGAATTTGAACTTCATTACTGAAGAAGTTAGCAGAAACAATATTTTTAGACTAGCCGCGTTGAGGGACTCAAGACACTTTAAATTATTTTTTCATCTTAATTGATAAAATTAAATAATATAAAGGATTTTTTTGTATGCGCGTGACAACCTCATTTCCTCTGGGGACACTTCGTGACACACCTTCTGAAGCTGAGATTATTTCACATCAATTACTCTTAAAAGCTGGGTATATTCGCAGAGTTAACAGCGGTATTTATGCATACATGCCACTAATGCTTAGAGTTATTGAAAAAATATCCGCAATAATAGAGAAAGAACTTAATAGTATTGGTTGTACAAAATTACTATTACCCCAACTTCATCCTGCAGATTTATGGAAAAAAAGTGAAAGGTGGGAAGGATATACCGCAGGTGAAGGAATAATGTTTAATCTCAAAGATAGACAAGGTAAAGAATTTGGTTTAGCACCAACTCACGAAGAGGTGATCACGACTATTGCATCAGAGACAATCAACTCCTATAAGCAATTACCTCAATGTTTTTACCAAATTCAGACAAAATTTAGAGATGAAATAAGGCCAAGGTTTGGTTTGATGAGAAGTAGAGAATTCATAATGAAAGATGGTTATTCTTTTCATTCTTCAGAAAACGATCTAGCTTCTTTCTATGAAAAGGTGGGCATTGCTTATGAAAATATTTTTAAATCTTGTGGACTGCAGACAGTAGGGGTTGAAGCTGATAGTGGAGCAATTGGCGGTGCTTCTTCTAAAGAATTTATGGTCACTGCTGATGCTGGGGAAGATTCCATTTTGTTCACTCAAAGTGGTTCTTATGCTGCCAATATCGAAAAAGCTGTTTCTCTACCCTCTCAACCTATTCCACTTAAAGATAATATTGCAGAGTGGTTGGAAACGCCTCATCAAAAAACAATCCTAGAAGTTTGCGATAATAACAATTTAGACCCAAGTCAGATTATTAAAGTAGTAATATTCCTTGCACAGTTCGAAGGTGAATTTAATGTCCCAATTCTTGCATGCATAAGAGGCGATCAACATATTAATGAAGTAAAGCTTTTTAACTTAATCAATAAACTTCATAATTTCAATCTTATTAATCTTAAAAAGATTGAAGACAAAAATTCTATCGAAAAAAATCTAGTTGATTTACCCTTAGGTTTTATCGGGCCAGATTTAGATAATATAACTATTAAAGCTAGTTCAAATTGGGAAAAAAAATGGACAAGAATAATTGACCATTCTGCAAGTGACCTCTCAAACTTCATAAGTGGTGGGAATAAAGTTAATTTCCATAAAGTTTTTCAAGAATTTTCTTTTGATTCGAAAGACTATCTAATTGGGGATATCAGGAATGCCAAAAAAGGAGATAGAATAAGTACTAATGATGATGAAGAACTTAAAGAAAAAAAAGGTATCGAAATTGGACATATTTTCCAACTAGGTCAGAAATATAGTGAAAAATTAAATGCAAAGTTCTCTGATAAGGACGGTAAGCTAAAAAATTTATGGATGGGTTGTTACGGAATAGGAGTGACAAGAATAGCTCAAGCCGCTATCGAACAGAATCATGATCAAAAAGGCATTTGTTGGCCTATCCAGATTTCTCCTTTTGAAGTTATTATTATCCCAACAAACCTAAAAGATCCTATTCAAAGTGAACTTACTGAGCATATCTATAACAACTTTTTAATTAATAAAATTGATGTCCTTCTTGATGATAGAAACGATAGAGCTGGAGTGAAATTTAAAGATGCGGAATTAATTGGTATTCCTTTTCAGATAATTATTGGCAGAGATTCTATTAATAAAGAAGTAGAACTTTTATGCAGAACAAATAATACTAAGCTTAAAATTAGTACTGATAAATTGTTAGAAACATTTATTTCTGAATCTGAAATAATGTACAATAAAAAGTCTTGAGGCTTATTTTTTTTGGGAGCTAAGTTATGTTACTGAAATGGACATCAAAATTATTTTTTAAAAATCTTACCAAAGCTATATCTTTTGCAATATCCTTAATTGTTGTTTTTACACTATTTAGTTCCCCTTCCATAGCGGCAAAAACCGCTATGACAGGTGACTATACAAAGGATACAATCTCAGTTGTTAAAACATTACAAACAGCTGTTGATACTCCAAAAGATTCTCCAAATAAAGATGAAGTAAGAAGTGAAGCTCTTACACTCATAACTGACTATATTTCCAGATATAGAAATAGAGGGATGGTGAATAAAACGCAATCATTTACCACAATGCAAACAGCATTAAATGCTATGGCAGGTCATTACAAAAACTTTGCAAGTAGACCTTTGCCAGATAAACTAAAGGAGCGTTTAACCAAAGAATTTTCTCTTGCTGAAAAAATGGTTCTAAGAGAAAGTTGATACAATTCATTTACTTTTTAAAAGTAAACCAAGATTTTTGAATATATTAAATATTCGCACAAAAATAATGCTCTTCTAAAATTGGCCAATGTTGTTGTAATCGGAGCCCAATGGGGTGACGAAGGAAAAGGTAAAATAACGGATTTACTAAGTCGTTCGGCAGATGTTGTCGTTCGCTATCAAGGGGGAGTAAATGCAGGTCATACTATAGTCGTAGATGATAAAGTCTTAAAATTACATTTAATTCCCTCAGGAATACTTTATAAAAATACTTCTTGTCTAATTGGTTCGGGAACCGTAGTAGATCCAAAAATCTTGCTTAAAGAAATTGACATGTTAATTGATAATGGAATTGATATCTCAGGATTAAAAATTTCATCAACATCACATGTAACAATGCCCTACCACCGAATATTAGATGAAGCGATGGAGGCTGATAGAGGTTCCAACAAAATAGGGACAACAGGTCGTGGGATTGGCCCAACTTATGCGGATAAATCACAAAGAAATGGCATTAGGATAAGAGACTTGCTAAATAAGGAAAGGCTAAGTGATGTTATCGAAATTCCATTAAGAGAAAAAAACGGTGTATTAGAAAAAATCTATGGCATTAAACCACTTAAATTAGAAGATATTGTTGAAGAATATCTTGAATATGGGCAAAGATTATCAAAACACGTAGTTGACTGTACGAGAACTATCCATGCAGCCTCAAAAAACAAGAAGAATATTCTTTTCGAAGGTGCTCAAGGGACTCTACTTGACTTAGATCATGGGACTTATCCTTTTGTTACCTCATCAAACCCTATATCAGGAGGGGCATGTATTGGGGCTGGAGTGGGTCCAACTTTAATTGATAGAGTCATAGGTGTCGCAAAAGCTTACACCACAAGAGTAGGTGAAGGACCATTCCCAACTGAATTACAAGGAAGTATTAATGATCAACTCTGTGATAGAGGCAGTGAATTTGGAACCACTACTGGGAGAAGGAGAAGATGCGGGTGGTTTGATGGAGTTATTGGCAAATATGCTGTATCTGTAAATGGTCTTGATTGTTTAGCCGTTACGAAACTTGATGTGTTAGATGAATTAGATGAGATTCAAGTTTGCATTGCATATGATCTCGATGGAGAGGAAATAGACTACTTTCCTACAAATTCAGACGACTTAAAAAAATGTAAGCCAATCTTCAAAAAATTAAAAGGTTGGCAATGTTCAACTGCAGATTGCAGAAAACTATCTGATCTCCCAGAGAATGCTATGAATTATCTAAGATTTTTAGCTGAATTAATGGAGGTACCAATTGCCATTGTCTCGTTGGGGGCGAATAGAGATCAAACTATAGTAATTGAAGACCCAATACATGGTCCTAAAAGAGCACTGCTAAGGTAATTTAGTTCCAAATTAATGAAGGAATCCTTTAGACATTTTGAAGATAAAAAAGTTGATCTCATTGGTCTGGGCAACGCAATAGTAGATATTATTGTAAATATTGAAGATGAGTTTCTTGAGATAAATAATCTGGATAAAGGATCAATGAATCTAATAAATTCTGATGAATCACAGAGATTGTTAGAAAATTGCGAAGTGATCAAACAAATTTCAGGTGGGTCCTCAGCAAATACTGTTGTTTCTTTAGCAGAATTAGGCAATCATGTGCAGTTTATAGGAAGAGTGAAAAATGATCAATTTGGGAATTTCTTTTCTGACGATATAAAAAAAAGTAAAACTATATTTAACACTCCACCTACTATTGAAGGTGCTCCAACAGCTCATTCAATCATTTTGGTTACACCTGATGCACAAAGAACTATGTGCACTTACCTAGGAGCCTCTGTAGAGTTTGAACCAAAAGACATTGACTTTACTGTAATTAAGGAAAGCAAATACTTATATTTAGAAGGATATTTATGGGACAGCGAATTAGCTAAAAAAGCTTTTATTAAAGCCGCCAAAGTTGCAAAAAAGTCTAATACAAAAATAATCCTTTCTTTGTCTGATTCATTTTGTGTAGATAGACATCGTGAGAGTTTCTTGGACTTAATTAATGAATATGTAGATATTGTTTTTTGTAATGAATCCGAGGTGTTAAGTCTATTTAAAAATGATAAATTAGCAAGCTGCCAAGAAGACCTATCTTCCTTGTGTGAATTAGTCATAGTAACTCTTGGAAGCAATGGTTCTCTGATCGTTAACAAAAATAATGTTGAAATAATTGAGTCAATAACGAAAGGCAAGATTATTGATACTACAGGAGCGGGAGATATCTATGCGGGAGGATTTATCCATGGATTAATAAACAATTGTTCCCTCAAAAAATGCGGAGAGATAGCTTCAATTTGTGCGGGGCAAATAATTACTCAATTAGGATCTAGAACAGATATTAATCTTAAAGAGTTAATAAAGATTTAATCAAATAGTCTTATTCAACCAATCATAATATTTCATCTCAGCATGGTATTTTTTGTAAATAATTTGAGGGACATCATATGTGGAATTTTTATTTACGAAATCAATTAAACAATCCTTAAATTCTAGTTTACTTTTTATAGTGATTTCAAACTCTTTAGTTTCTTCAATATCATTATCCCACTTATAAATTGAAAAAATTTGCTTTATCGAAACACAAGCTGCAAGTTTATTTTGTAAGAGTAATTTAGCCATTCGCAAAGCATTTGCGTTACTTGATTCAGTTGTGAACATAACTAATACTTCCATAATGAATTAAACATCAATATTTTTTAATTATGTGATTTATCAAATTGTGATATTGATCAAAAGAGTAAGAATAATCATTTTTAACTTTCGGCCTTTTAAGCAAAAATAACTTCATCTTACTTCCAGAAACTATACTCTCCCAGTTTTTTTGAGAATAACTTCCAGATTCTCTGCATAGAACATAATCTATCTCCCAAAAATCACAAAGTTTTTTTTCTAAAATGCTTTTATTATTTTTACTCGGTTCAAGTATCGCAATGTTTGAATTTTTAATACATGATCCAAAAGCTTTAGTTATACTTTCATAAGTTGGAAGTACCCTTGTAAATACATTTGCTTTACAATTCATATAATAACTAGCTGTATCGTTAAGGTATCTTGATCCTATTGCAAGAAGAATATTCTTATTAACAATATCAACATTATTTATATCCTTTAAGTGATCAATATAAAAAAAATTATTAGTTTTATTTATTAAAGATTTCCTCTCAAATAGTAAAAGAGGTGTACTAATCTCTTTACATGCATTATTAAGATTTTTAGAAATTATTACGGCAAACGGATGAGTAGCATCGACAACGCATGTGATTTTATTTCTATTTATGAAATTTATTATTTCATCTTTATTATTTAATTTACCCGTAATGATATGTAACTTTGGATTTTCAATATAAGCTTTCCCTGCTTTATAAGTTAAAACACTTGCAAAGACTGAATAATTAAGTTCGAGCAGCCTATTTGCTATTTCAGGTCCATCCGAAGTTCCTGATAGGATCCAAACATTTTTATAGCAATTTTCTTGATTCTGCATCAGTATGTCTTTAATTAAATAGTAAGTAATGAATCATTGTTTAATACAGGCGGTAATTAATAGCGCTCCCCAAATGAGGTATACCAAAGAAAACCAAACTCCAATTGCAGAAATGATTGTTAATTTTAAAGGATTACGTAGAGAAGATCCAACCAGAGATCTCAAGATCATAGGATGGGGAAATATTGCCCAAGAAATGGTAGATGAACTAAAGGAAGGCCAAAATATTGTTATTGAGGGACGTCTAAAGATGAATTCTGTCACTAGAAAAGACGGAACAAAAGAAAAGCAACCAGAACTAACAGCTTCAAAGATTCATCAAATATCGCCAGTTGAAGTTATTAATTCTGATCAAAAAGAAAATAACGAGTCATTTGAAAATAAAGAAAAAACCAAAAATTCTAGTTGGGATAGTTCACCTTTAGTACCCGAAGTTGACGAAATACCTTTTTAAATCAAATGCCAACATTATTTTCTTGAACACTTATAATTAGTTTGCTTATTTTTCTTTCAAGCTCGGCAAGTTCACTTCTGATTTCTGGCCATTTACCCTTATCAAGATTTTCTAGTAGCCATGCTCTATCTTGATCAAGTTTAAAAATTAAATCTCCTTGATTTGCAGTATTAGGATCTTGCATAATACTTGTTAGCCCATTTAAAACTCATTCTACAAAATCAAAATGAAGAAATACTTATCGCCTGGAAACTTAATCGTAACAGCTGGGGGTATATTAGCTTTTGTTGGAATGACTGCTTATTTTACAGACTCAGTGAATTTAAGTGTACCTACTTTTTTTTATGGAGTACCTATTTTTCTAATTGGATTAGGCTTAAAGACTTCCGAAATACCTCCTGTAGAGTTGTTTGACAAGACAAATTTTGCGACAAATAAATTTAACAGGCCAAAGGAATTAACAGCACTAGTTAAAGATGTTACGAGATGGAGGTATGGGATAAAAGCCCATCTTGAATCGTCATTAGAATCTTTAAATTTGTGGGACGAGGATAACCCCCCTCAATTAAAAGAAATAGAAGAAATTACAAAGGAAGAAAAAAATGGTCTCAGAATGCGTTTCGAATTAAACGCTGTCCCTCTAGAAAAATGGATTGAAAAACAAGAAAGATTAAACAGGTTTTTCGTCAAAGGTCTTGAATCAGAATTTATTATCGACGATAATAAAAAAGAATTTGATTTTATTCTCTTTTATTGAATATAGGGATATATTTGTAAAAACCTAATTTCTCAATTCAATCAAGTTTTAATGAATTTTAATAATGAATGATTCTCAAAGAGTATCAATATTAAGCGAAGCACTTCCATATATACAAAGTTTCTCAGGTAGAAAAATTGTGATCAAGTATGGCGGTTCTGTTATGGAGAATGATAATTTAAAAAATGCTTTTTTTAGAGACATAGCACTTTTATCAACCGTTGGGGTTTGTCCGATAGTAATTCATGGAGGTGGACCCGAGATTAATAATTGGTTAAAGAAATTAGCAATATCTCCTAAATTCGAAAATGGATTAAGAATTACTGATCAAAAAACAATGGAAATTGTGGAGATGGTTCTAATGGGTAGAGTTAACAAACAAATTGTAAAAGGCATTAATAAAACTGGATCCTTAGCTGTGGGAATATCAGGTCTTGATGGTAACTTAATTCAATCTAGAGAACTAGGAGATGGGAGCCATGGGCTAGTGGGAGAGGTTACAAAAATCAATCCTGAAATATTAGAACCTCTTATTTCTAAAGGATATATCCCAATTATTTCTAGCATTGGATCAACCTTGGAGGGTATTTCCCATAATATAAATGCAGATTTTGTTGCTGGAGAAATTGCTGCTGCAATAAATGCAGAAAAACTTATTCTTCTTACTGATACTCAAGGGATTTTAAAAGAAAAAGATAACAAAAATAGTCTGGTCGAAAAAACTAATCTTAAAGAGGCAAGAGATTTTATTGATAAAAAAATTGTGACTGAAGGTATGATTCCAAAGACAGAATGCTGTATAAGAGCATTAGCACAAGGAGTCAAAGCAGCTCACATAATTGATGGAAGAATAGAACATTCATTACTTCTTGAGATTTTTACAAATTCTGGAATAGGTACAATGATAGTCGCCTAACTCATGAAAACTTATGAGCAAGTTTTAGAAACAGTAGAACTTGCTTTAGCTAAAGGTGAGTATCATTACTGTATTGAATTTCTTTTGCCCTTAATCGAATCATTTCCTTTATCAAGCAAAGAAGGAGTAAATTTAAGAACAATCTTAATTACTGCTCTTTGTGGTATCAATAAAAAGGAGGAAGCTAAAAGGTTTTGTAAAGAACTTCTGAAATCTTACGATAATAAGACGAGAGAAAATGCAAAATACCTGATGGAAGTTATAGACTCTCCTGAGATTAAAAAGCCAGAAAATTGGAACGTACAGTTTGAAAGCGACCCATCACTCAATAAAAGATCTCTTAACTCAATGGACAAAAAAAGAGAAGTATTGAAGAAAAAAAAATTTATTAATGTAACTGAGACACCAACTGGTGAAACAAAACCCTTTCAGAAAGGCTTTTCGCTGATAATTTTTTTAATACTATTATTATTAATTCCACTTTTAAGTGGTTGCGTCAAAATTGAGGATACTCTTGACATTAGTGAACTTGATTCAATAACCAATAATTTAGTGATAGAAAGCAAATACATAAAGAAATTTCCTTGGCAATTAAAATTTGAAGAGAAGATGAAAGATATTTTTCCTGACGCAGAAATTGAACAAGGCGAATCAACCTTTTCTTTGAAACATAATAATCTCAATTTGGAAGATACAAAGCAAGTTCTTAAAATCACCCAAAATAAAGCAGGAGAGTTAGCGGGAGAATCAACAAATATAGAAATTAATACTACTCAAAAAAACTTCATTTTTTTTAAAAAATACTTTTACAAGTTAGATTTAAATCTAAATTCTATTCAAGGTATTGATAATTTAGAACTCATTTTCAAGATTATTCACCCTAATAAAGCTATCCTTACCGATAAAAATAATTCAAATTTAGAAATCACAAAAAATCTAATAATTTGGAATTTAAATCAAGGGCAGATAAATAGTCTTGAATTTTCTTTCTGGAGCCTCAACAAACTTTTGATTGGGGTATCTATTATTTTAATAATTATAATATTGGCTTATTTATTAAGATCCTATAGATTTAAATTAGGTTCAGATTTACCTCAACTTCCATCAAAGTAATTACAACTCAGCTGGATTAACATCTATTGTTAAAAAAACATTTTTTGGAATGAGTTCCCATAATATTGATCTATCAGGTAAGGGTATCTTTGTTCCTTCAGGACCATATATTAATATCTGCCATCTAAATTTTTTACCTACTTTAGCAATTAAACTAGGAGCAGGTCCAATTAATTTCCAATTCTTTTTCTCACAAAAATCGAGTAGATATTTTGCTAATTTTATTGCAATTGACTCAGTTAATTCATAATTTTCACCTGATAATTTAAGAAGGCAAATCTTGCAAAATGGGAATAAATTAGCATCTTTTCTTAATTTCGAGTTTTCACTTAAGAATCTTTCATAATCTCTTTTCTGAAGATACGAAATTACCGGGTGGTTAGGTTTATATGTTTGAAAAATTACTTTTCCTTTTTTTTGAGCCCTGCCTGCCCTGCCAGCTAATTGCAAAAACAATTGTAATGATTTTTCTTCTGCCGAAATATCTGGGCGATGAAGCAACCCATCTGCTGCAATAACTACTGAAAGAGTAATATTGGGGATGTCAATCCCTTTTGCCAACATTTGAGTTCCCACAAGAATATCAGCATCACCTTTAGAGAACTTTGAAAGAATATCTCTATGACCATCTTTTCCTGAGGTTGTATCTCTATCAAAGCGAAGTACTCTTAAGTCAGGAAATTCTTCATTTAAAAATTCTATTACCCTTTGTGTACCTATTCCAAAAGGTTTAAAGGCAGTGGAATGACAATCTGGGCAACGATTGATCAATCTCGATTTATGATCACACCAATGACAGCTTAACCATTTTTTTCCTTGTGAACCGAGATGCACTGATAAAGGAACGTCACAGTTAGGACAATTTATTAAATATCCGCAATTTCTACAACTTAAAAACCCACTGTGCCCCCTCCTAGGGATCAAAATTATTGCCTGCTCTTTTTTTAAGCGTAGTTGAGGTAGCAATTGTAATAATTCATTGGAAAAAATTTTCATATTTCCCTTTTTAAACTCATCCCGCATATCAATAATTCTTATTTCAGGAATCTCATTACTAGATATCCTTTGAATCATTCTTACCAATTTAAAATTCTTTTCATAAATACACTTTTTCCAAGTCTTCATTGATGGAGTTGCACTCCCAAAAATTAACTTTGCAGAATTCCTTTTTACTATTTCAATAGCAATCTCTCTTGCGTCATAACAAGGCATAGGACTATCTTGTTTATAAGAAACATCATGTTCTTCATCCATGATTATTAATCCTAAATTTTTCATTGGAAGAAAAACTGCGGACCTTGTTCCTATTACTATTAAAGGTTCATTAGCATTATTAATTTTCTTCCAAACCATAGTTCTATGATTGGTAGAACAGTTACTATGATATTCGTAAACGACATTATTAAATCGCCGACTAAACCTATCAATAAGTTGAGGAATTAGTCCGATTTCTGGGGCTAGTATCAAACAACTTTTTTTCTTAAGAAATTGATCTTCAACAATTCTCATATAAACTTCTGTTTTACCTGAACCTGTTTCGCCCCACAGAAGCAAAACATCTCCAGGCTTCATTGTTTGAAATTCTTGAAATGCAATTTTTTGCTCCTTTGTAAGATTTGGTTTTTTAGTCGCAATATGATCATTTAAAAAGGAGTTTAATTTAGTATTTATATTTTTTTTTCTTTTAGATTTAACAAGGTAATTTTTACCGACCATTGAGTTAATTAGAGTGTAATTAAACCCAGACTTTATTAATTCACTTTGCCAATTACCTTTTTCAGGCAAAGTATTCATTAAAAAAAATTCTTTTTTGGTTAATCCATTTTTCTTAATATCAAATTCTTTTTTAGTTTCAATCCATATTTGATCTTTTAAACTTTTAGAAAAATTCTTATATTTACCAATCCAGCCAGGAGGAAATGCTGTTTTAAACATTTTTAAATTACTAACCATATAAAAAGAGGCTAAAAAGACTATCAATTCTCTCCAAGAGTCATCAATTACTTTTTTCTGCAAAATACTTTCAACAAACAAATATTTTATGCTTTTTCCTCCAGTAAGATTTTCTTCATCATTATTAATTGTCGAAAAGTTTTTTTTTGAGATCACCAACCCATTCAATAATCTCCCTCTTAGTCTCACACTTACAATATCTCCAACTTCTGCCCCAAGATTATTTCCATCTAAATAGTAAAAGCTTTCATTACTACTACCTATATCAAGCAAAATTTCCAATTTATAGGTGATATTTAATAACTGATTACTTGCCGGCTTCAAAACTTTTTCTTAGTATTGGATTGTTGAACATTCCACAAAGTGTTTTTTGCACATTGTAAGTATCCTGCTCTTAAGGGAGACATGAAGCTTTGATCATTGACTGAAAATTCAAAAAATGATCTGCCTGTCTGAGAAATCCCAAGACTTTTACTTAAGGTAATCTATAGCACTATTTAAATTTTTCAACAATTAAGAAAACTTTTCTTATTCTCATTTTGTAGAAAGTTTTTTAAACATTAAGGGGAACTTTACTACTAAATGTTCAAATTAGCCCTAAATAAAATTTTATCTAGTTAAATTCACCGTAGAAAGGAGTCAATTATGTGTCCAGTCGCTGCAGAATCGAAGAATTCCAAGCCTAGTTCAAAAAAAAAGATTAATAAAAAAATTAATTCAAATTTAGAAACAGTAGTTGAAGGAGATAGTAATAAAAATAGTCAAAATTTACAGACATCTTCAGAGTTGGGCGAAAGCAGGATTGAAAATAATAATGAATTTAGCGATTCTGAAGAAGAAGATAAAGGGATCGGGAATATAAAGCTTGGGCCAAAAGGTATCTACACTGAAGATTCAATAAGAGTTTATCTACAGGAAATTGGAAGAATTAGACTTTTAAGACCAGATGAAGAAATTGAGCTTGCAAGAAAAATTGCTGACTTACTCCAATTAGAAGAGCTGGCAACTCAATATGAGTCAGAAAAAGGACATTTCCCATCAGTTAGAGAATGGGCCGAGTTAATAGATATGCCTCTTTCCAAATTTAGAAGAAGACTTCTATTGGGTAGGAGAGCTAAAGAAAAAATGGTTCAATCAAATTTAAGATTAGTTGTTTCCATTGCTAAAAAATATATGAATAGAGGTTTATCATTTCAAGATTTAATCCAAGAAGGAAGTTTGGGTCTAATTAGGGCAGCGGAAAAATTTGACCATGAAAAAGGTTATAAGTTCTCTACATATGCAACATGGTGGATTCGCCAAGCCATTACAAGAGCAATTGCTGATCAAAGTAGAACCATTAGATTGCCAGTACACTTATACGAGACAATATCCAGAATTAAAAAAACTACAAAGGTTCTTAGCCAAGAATTTGGCAGGAAACCAAGTGAAGAAGAAATCGCTGAGAGTATGGAAATGACAATTGAAAAATTAAGATTTATAGCTAAAAGTGCGCAACTTCCTATTTCTTTAGAAACTCCAATAGGGAAGGAAGAAGACTCAAGACTAGGAGACTTTATAGAGGCCGATATAGAAAATCCAGAGCAAGATGTTTCTAAAACCTTATTAAGAGAAGATTTGGAAGGAGTTTTAGCCACTCTTAGTCCAAGAGAAAGAGATGTTCTCAGATTGAGATATGGAATTGATGATGGAAGAATGAAAACTCTTGAAGAGATAGGACAAATTTTTGATGTAACGAGAGAAAGAATTAGACAAATAGAGGCAAAAGCCCTCAGAAAACTTAGACATCCAAATCGAAATGGGGTTTTAAAAGAATATATAAAATAAAAAAAGTTAAGTATGATATTCAGCTTTAAAAACTTGCAAAAGAATAGCTTAAAATAGATTCGACTTTATTTTAATTCAAACTCAAAATAATATTTAATGACAAAATTTAAGCTGAAAATAGCTAGTAGAAGAAGTAAACTAGCCATGGTTCAAACTTTATGGGTTAAAGATCAACTAGAAAGGAATATTCCCAACTTAGAGGTATCTATTGAAGCTATGGCAACTCAAGGTGACAAAATCCTAGATGTAGCTTTAGCTAAAATAGGGGACAAAGGGTTATTTACAAAAGAACTCGAAGCACAAATGCTAGTAGGTCATGCAGATATAGCAGTACATTCTCTAAAAGATTTACCAACCAATTTACCTAATGGCCTTCAATTAGGATGCATCACAAAAAGGGAAGATCCTGCAGATGCTTTAGTAGTAAGCAAAAAAAATGACTGTTATAAATTAGAAACTTTACCTGAAGGTTCGATTGTTGGAACAAGTTCTCTAAGAAGACTTGCACAATTAAGAAATAAGTACCCACATCTTGTTTTCAAAGATATAAGGGGAAATGTTATTACAAGAATTGAAAAATTAGATGCCGGGGAATTTGATTGTATAATTCTTGCGGCCGCTGGTTTAAAGAGATTGGGCTTTGAATCAAGAATTCACCAAATTATACCAAGTGAGATTTCCCTTCATGCCGTTGGCCAAGGTGCTCTTGGCATTGAATGTAAATCTGATGATAAAAAAGTTTTAGAAATTATAAATATCTTAGAAGATAAACCTACCAGTCAAAGATGTCTAGCAGAAAGGGCTTTCTTAAGAGAGCTTGAAGGTGGATGCCAAGTCCCAATAGGTGTGAATAGTAAAATTCAGAATGAACAACTTTGCCTTACTGGTATGGTTGCATCTCTTGATGGAGAGAGGCTTATTAAAGATCAATATATTGGCAATATTAATGATCCCGAAGAAGTAGGTAAAGAACTAGCTAAAAAATTAAAGCAGCAAGGTGCCGAAGAAATATTAAGCGAAATATTTGAAAAATTTAGAGAAAAATAAAATTAGTTAATTTACTAATTTAGGATCAATTTCTTTTTTGTATCTCTCTTCGCAATCTTTAATCACTTTAACAGCTTCTTCTATCCCAAAAAAACCATTAACAGTACATGTTCCTGGTTTTTTAAGATCTTTGTAGTGCTCCCAATAATACTTTGTTTCTTTTAACCAATGATCTCCAAGGTCTTCATAACTTGAGATATGATCCATTCTTTTATCATCTGCAAGCACCGCTATTACCTTATCATCGACCTCTCCACCATCATCAAATTTCATCACCCCAATAATCCTTGCTTCTACAATAGATCCGGGTATCAATGGCTCAGTTACCCCAACAATTTCTACATCAAGCGGATCTCCATCTTCATCCCATGTTCTTGGAATACATCCATAAGCAAAAGGATACGCGAGTGATGAATAACCTACCCTATCAAGTTTAAGATGGCCCGTTTCTGTAATTAATTCATATTTATTTATGGTATTAGAGTTCAATTCAACAATAGTGTTTATTATTGTATTTGAGCTGTCAGTGAAAGCATTTAGTATGTGCAATAAATTTGGGGTAACCCTGCTTGGGGGCTGATTTAGATTTGCCATCAAGAAATTATTTTTGTTTATCTTACATCCTCACACCTAACCAAATTCTTTAAAAGTAATGTTTCAGCAAAAATCATTTATTTTAGACCTTAAATGATTAATAAAATAGTTTGGCGATAGTTCTTCATTAGTTACATCTCTTACCAACTCCATACAATTAACTGATCTGCCATATTTATGTATATTATTTTTTAACCAAAAGATGATCTTTTGATATTCACCATTTTCAATTAAGTTGTCAATCAACCCTATGTCTCTTTCCATTTGAGAAGATATTTGCGCACTTATAACATGTCCTAATAAATATGAGGGGAAATATCCAAACGCCCCTTCACTCCAATGAACATCTTGAAGACAACCTTCTGAATCATTAGATGGTTTAATTCCTAAGAGTTCATCATATCTTTTATTCCATTCTGTTGGAATATCTTCAGCAGGTAACCCTCTTTCAATTAAATCTATTTCAAGTTCTGTTCTTATTAATATGTGTAAGCCATAAGTCAATTCATCCGCTTCAACCCTATTTAATCCTGCTTCCAAATAATTAATAGATTTCCATAGTTCTAAATAATTATTAAGAGAACATCCAGCCGAAACAAATTTATTAAAAAATCTTTTTGAAAAAGATTTGGATTTAACTATTCTATTTTCCCAAAATAAAGATTGACTTTCATGAATACCCATAGAGGTTGCTTGACCTAAAGGCCAAGCAAACCATTGATGACTTTGAGATGGTAAACCCTGCTCATATATAGAATGCCCCCACTCATGCGCAGTTGCTAAAAAACTTGATAATGGTTCTCCTTCAACAATTCTTGTCGTAATCCTGTAATCATTAGGCCCTAATGTAATCGAAAAAGGATGGGGAGATTTACCAACAACAACTAGATCTTTATCTCTCCCAAACTCATCAAGTAATTGAGAAGATAAATTATGTTGAGATTCTGGACTCAAATCCCAGTGATATTTCTTAGATTTATTAATCCCTCTAATCAACTCTGGAAGAGTATCTTTCAAAGGCTGAAACATTTTATTCAGCCACTTTAAAGTTAATTCAGGCTCAAAGGGTTGGGCTAAAGTTTCCCATGGTGAATATTGATCTGATATTTGTTTTGCCTCTTCAATCCGCAATTTGACTAATTCTTCAAAGAAAGGAAGAAAAATTTTAAAATCTGATTTTTCCTTAGCTTCTTGCCAGCTTTCATATCCTTTAGATTTTGCCTTTGCTAGAGACTCAACTAATTGGGGATCTAAATTTCTTTCTCTATTGAATTCCTTTAATAAAAGACTAATATTTCTCTCTTTATCTTTTATGAAAAGTTGGTTATCGGAATTTCGTTCAATATCTGCTAGTTCATTTTTAGCAGATAGTATTAAATTAGAAAATTCCTCAGAAGAATTTCTTTCATGCAATACTTTTGCAATATAAGTAAGTTGTTCAGACCTCCAAGAAGCACCTTTCTTTGGCATTCCAGTATTCTGATCCCAATAAAGTGTATTTTGGATTGAACCTAATATTTGTGTTTTTTTAAGGTAATCACCCAATTTATTCCAATGAGTTTCAGCCAAAGATTTAAATGAAAATTAAATTTATTTTAAGATAAAAATATTAATGTCTGCAGTAAAACATACATCTTATCCATAATAGGATATTGATTAATTAAGTTTTACCTTAAATGGAACAAATATTTTCAAAATTAAAATTCTTAACCCATGGCGAGGGTTTTATTGATATCACATATGATTTAAATTTATGTATTGAAAAAAATAATTTTCATTCCGGAATTTTAAATTTAACTACACTTCATACAAGTTGCAGTTTAACTATTAATGAGAACGCAGATCCAAATGTGCTAAGAGACCTAAAAAAGTATATGCAATCGATAGTTCCCTATGATTCCTACTTAACCTTATCAAAGGATAGAGAAGAAATATCCTATAAACATTATCAAGAGGGGGCTGATGATATGCCAGCACATATTAAAACATCCCTAACAAACACTTGTTTATCTTTGAGTTTTCAAGACGGGAAAATTATGCTAGGCACATGGCAAGCAGTTTATTTATGGGAACATCGATTTGATCAAAAGGAAAGAATCATAAATGTACATATAATTGGTGAGAAAAAGTAAGTTATTTATAATGTAATAAGTCAGATTTCTTATTTAATGGAACCCTACATTTTGCAAGATGAAGAATTGAATGAATTAGTTTTCAAGATACCTGGCTGGGAAATTAAATCTAAACAAATCCAAAGAGAATTTAATTTCACTAATTTTATTGAAGCCTTTTCTTTCATGACTAAGGTTGCTTTAATCTGTGAAAAATATAATCATCATCCTAACTGGGAGAATGTTTATGCAAAAGTAATAATTAAATTAAATACACATGATCTAGGAGGTATTACAAATCTGGATCAAACATTAGCTTCGGAAATCAACAAAATTTTCGATCAATAAAAATATAAACTTGTTTTCAACTAGTCAAAATGTCTAAAAATTTATTGCCAGTTACTATCATTAGTGGATTTTTGGGTTCTGGCAAAACTACACTTCTGAATCATATTTTAAAAAATCAAGTTGGTATTAAAACAGCTGTTTTAGTCAACGAATTTGGAGAAATCGGAATTGATAATGAATTAATAATAGAAGGCTCAGAAGATATGATCGAATTGAATAATGGATGTATATGTTGCTCTATTAATGGCGAATTATTAAATACCGTATCTAAAGTTTTAGAAAGAGCTGAAAAATTAGACTATTTGATTGTTGAAACAACTGGATTAGCAGATCCATTACCAGTAGCCATGACTTTTGCGGCTGGTGATCTTAGAGAAAAAGTAAGATTAGATTCGATAATCACAGTCATTGATGGAGAAAATTTTGATTTTGAAATTAATAATACAAGTGTCGCCTATTCTCAAATTTTATACGGAGATATCCTTCTTCTAAATAAATCTGATTTAGTAAATGAAAAACAATTAAAAAAAATAGAAGAGTTTATAAATAAAATAAAAAAAGAACCAAGGATTTTGAGATCAACTAATAGTGAAGTTGCATTACATACAATAATGAGTGTGGGTCTATTTGAGACAGATACTTTTGAATTCGAGAAAAACAAAAAAAATGTAGAACAAAATTCCCACGATCACTCTTCTCATTCACACGATCACTCTTCTCATTCACACGATCACTCTTCTCATTCACACGATCACTCTTCTCATTCACACGATCACTCTTCTCATTCACACGATCACTCTTCTCATTCACACGATCACTCTTCTCATTC